>JBJSXB010000337.1:0-6361 GCA_046086245.1 Planctomycetaceae bacterium
ATCGAAGAAATCCGCCGGATTTCCCTGAAAACCACCATCGAAGTCCTTATTCCCGATCTTTGCGGCAATTGGCAAGAGAACAACAGCACCAGCAGCAGGGTGGTCAGCGTCTGGCCGTTGAGCACGAGGAAGTAGTAGGCCATCGCGGCCGCGATCAGCAGGAACAACAGGCCGAGGAATTGGGCCTGCTTGAGGAGGTACGTCTTGCAGGTGGTGAAGATGATGTCGGCCACCTTGAGCATCGAGTCGTGTGCGGGCAGCGCTTTGATCTGCGCCCGCAGCCAGAGGCTGATGCCGAGGGTGCCGGCGATCACGAACGAGCCGTAGAGGAGGAGATCGTGGCCGCTGATCGTGCCGTCGAAAAACCGGGCTTCCTTCAGGTCGGGGATCACGAGGTCCGCTTCCCCGGCCATGGCGGGAACGGCCGCCACGCCCGCCACGGTGACCACCGCGAGCGTCGCGGCCAGGCGCAGCCATCGGCGGATTCGGCAGCCCGTGTACGACGTGGCGCGGGCCGTGTACGACGTGGCGCGGGGAGCGACGGCGGGAGCGGGAACGAGGCGGGAGTCCGATCGGCACTGCACGGCGTGAACCCTCAGGGAGGAGCGATCTCGCAAGGTCAGGGAGTCTAACGATTCGTTCATGGGTGGCAACGGGAGGTGTCCCCCTGGGCCGGGACCGCGGCCGTCTTTTCGGCCCGCCGGCGGCCGACGGACCGCGCACCGGGGACGCTCAGCCGATCGAGCGGTCCACCGCGGCGGCGATCCGCCGGCAGGTTTCCATCGTCCGCGCAAAGGCGGCGAAGTCGAGCGACTGCCCGCCGTCGCTGGCGGCGGTGCGGGGATCGGGGTGGACTTCGACGATCAGCCCGTCGGCGCCGGCGGCGACGCTCGCCGCCGCGAGGCTCGGCACGAGGGCGGCGTGACCGGTGCCGTGGCTCGGGTCGACGACCACGGGCAGATGGGTGCGGGCGTGCAGCCACGGGACGGTGGCCAGGGGTAGGGTGAAGCGGGTGTGGCTCTCGAACGTGCGGATGCCCCGTTCACAGAGCATCACGGCGCGGTTGCCCGCGTTGAGGATGTACTCGGCGGCGAGCAGCAGTTCCTCGACCGTCGCCGCCGGGCCGCGTTTGAGCAACACCGGTCGATCGCAGTCGCCCACCGCCTCGAGGAGCCGATAATTCTGCATGTTGCGCGCGCCGACTTGGAGCACGTCGGCGTGACGCGCGACCAGAGGCACGTCTTCCGGTGCCACCACCTCGGTGACCACGGCCAGTCCGGTCTCCGCCCGGGCCTCGGCCAACAGCTCGAGCCCCTGTGCCTTGAGTCCCTGGAACGCGTAGGGGCTCGTGCGCGGTTTGAACGCCCCCCCGCGCAGCGCCGTCGCTCCCGCCGCCTTCACCGCCCGCGCCGCCGCGAGGATCTGATCGCGGCTCTCCACCGAGCACGGACCGGCGATCACGCCCACCGCGGGCCCACCGACCACGAGTGATCCGGCACGCACCACGGTCGGTTCACGCTGCACCTCGCGGCTGGCGACCTTGTAGGGTGCGAGGATCGGCATCACGGTGGCCACCCCCGGCATCGTCTCGACGCCACTCCCGGTCGCGTCGCGCTCGTCGCCCACCACCGCGACCACCGTCCGTTCCGTGCCGACGATCACGTGGGGCCGGAGCCCGAGGTGTTCCACGCGGGCGACCACGGCGTCGAGTTCGCCGCGTCCGGCGCCGGCCTGCATCACGATGATCATCGATCGGTGTTCTCCGTCGGGGGGAGGTCGAAACCGGGCGGAAGCGGGTCGCCGCGTTTGGCAGCCGCGGCGCGGGTGGTGATCTCGAGCGTCTCGACGCCGTCCCGGCGCCGGATCACGTAGACGAGTTTGCCGTCGGGGTTGCTGCGGGAGAGGATCGTACGCACGATGTCCGCCGCGGGCTTGTCGCGTTCTTCGAGCGCGAACGACTGATTCTTCGTGATCCCCTCGAGCTGGAGATCGCCGCCGACGATCTCGATCGGCACGCCGATTTCCTCGGCGACCAGCTGCATCGACTTCTCCAGCGTATCGCGGGCGAACACCAGCGTGATGCGCCGCTCGAGGCGTCGGGCGACGCCATCGCCGGGAGGCGTCGGGTCGGCCGTGGCGGAGACCGCCGCTGGCGCCGTGGGCGTCTGCGCGAGCGTCAGCTCGATCGCCAAGGCGAGATTGTGTGCCGCGTGCGGGGGGAGATGGCAATTGACGATCGCGGTCGGCCCCTCCGCGCCGGTCCGCAGATTCTCCGCCACGACTTCGAGCATGCGCGGGAGCCGTAGGACCAGGCGGCGACCGAACGGATGCGGATCGAGCGCGTTGCAATACCTTTCCGCGTCGGCGGCAAGTCCGCCGATGCGGTCGCCGAGCGCCGCTGCCAGGCCGCGGGCGGGCGTGTCGGTGGGGGCGACGACGTCGAGTTCGAGGTAGCTCGTCTCGCCGACCTCCAGCCCGAGCGCGGCCGCCCGAACTCCCTCGCCGAAGAAGCGACCGAGCGGCTCCACGAGTCGGCTCAGCGATCCAGCCAACGCCTGACTGCCGGCCTGTCCGAGCCAGGCGGGCGAACCCAACAGCAAGACGTGCCGGCCGCCGTCGAGGCCGCGCACCAGGGTCTCCAGGTCTCGTGGCAGCACCGCTTCCACGCCGTCGGTGTCATCCGCCTCGCCGCCAAGCCGCGCCTGCTCGGCGGCCACGAGTTCTTCGACGAGCGGACGCGGGCCGATCACCAGAGCGCGGCCGCCGTGCCGGCGCGGCAGCCAGTAGGTGAACGGTTCGCCGGGATAGATCGTCTCTTCCGCGACGTCGGTCGGCGTCCGCTGCCCCCAGGCCAGACGCCGCGCGGCGGCGTCGGTGGCGACGGGCAGGGGCTCGATCCCCCAGGCGACGACCCCCATCGTCATCGCCGCGCCATCGGGGCGCCACGCCACCTGCACGGCCTCGATCCGCTCGGCGGGGCATCCGCATGTCCGTGCGAGGGCGTCGAGGCCCGCCTCCACCTCGGGCCCGCTCGCACGGACGAACAACCGGCCCTCGTCGGCGGCGAGCAAGGCGGCCGGACGCGCCAGCAGGATCAGCGGGGCTCCGGTCGGCAGATGGGCGAGGGACGGCGGCGGCCCGGGCGTTCCAGGTGGCGCCCAGGGAAGGTCGGCTGCGTCGGAGAGGACGAACGGCGCCGGTGCGCCAGTGGCCGGGGAGGCGGACACCCCGGTCCGCGGGCTCGCCGGCGCGGTGGCCGCCAGGGCCTCGGGCGCGGCGGAGCCGCCTGCGCTTTCCGGGCGATTCGACCGCCCGTCGGCCGGCGCTCGGTCGGCCGGCGCTCGGTCGGCCGGGGCGACGGCGGCCGGGGCAACGGCGGCGACATTCGGCGCGACTGGTGCCACGTCCCGCCGGGGCGTCGCGGCGGTCCGCACCGTGGCCTCGCGGCCCGGCTGCCGGACCGGACGCCACCATGCCACCGCTGCGGCCGCAGCGAGCGTCGCCGCCAACGCGCCCAGGCCGGCGATCGCGACACCGCGACCGCGGCGGCGTGGTCTGGCGGGGGCGGCACGCCGCGCCGTGTCGACGGCGATGACCGGAGGGGCGCCCGACGGCGCGGCGGGCGCGACCACGATCGCGGAGAGCTCCCCATCGTCGGCAACGGTGGTTTCAACCGCGTCGGGCCCGCCGCCGGCGAAGTAGGAACGCTGAACGGGCAGCGACGGCGACACGGCGGATAGCCCGAGGCTCGCCGCGATGGCGTCGGCGGCCTCGACCGCGGTCGGATAACGCCGCGTCGGATCGCCGGCGGTCATGTAACCGACGAGCGTCGCCAACTCCACCGGGAGGCCGGTGGAACACGCCGGCGGGCCGGCGGCTTTGGTCCGCTGGAGGGTCCGCGCGGCGTCCCCCTGCCATCCCGCGGGAGCGCCGATGAGCAGCGCGTGGAGGAGGCACCCCAGCGCGTAGACATCGCCGCGCGTGTCGCAGGGCCGCTCTCCGCCGAGCGATTCCGGTGGGATGAACGCCGCCGCGGTGCCGAGGCGCGCGATCGCCGGTGTCGAATCGAGCGCCGGTCGCGGGGGCACGACGTGCGGATCGCCGACGAGCGGGAATTGCAGGAGCCTCACCGGCCCCCCGTGCCCCGCCGTGTTCACCGGCGGCGGCTCGCGCCGCAGAGTGTCGAGGGAGATCCCCCCGTGCACGCAGCCGAGACGGTGGAGATGGGCGACCGCCCGCGCGACGTCGAGCGTCAACGCCGCCGCATCCCCGGGTGCGAGCGGTCCGCGGGCGGCGAGTTGCTCCGCCAGCGGTTCCCCGGCGACCGGCTCGCAGACGATGAACCGCAGTTTGTCGGCCTTCTCCAAGGCCAGCGGACGCACGAGCACCGGGTCGTCGGCGGCGTGCGCGGCCTTGGTGCGCTGCACGATGTCGGCCCAGACCACCGGCACGCATCGCTTGGTGGCGAGCACCACGATGCACGCCTCGTGTCCGCTGGCGTCATGCCGCGCGCGGAATGCGTTGGGGGTCGGGCAGTCGAAGCGGTCGAGGAGCCGGTAGTCGCCGACGAAAAAGGGACCGCGCTCGCCGCGCAGGAGTCGTTTCGCCTGCCACGCGGTGATCGCGCCGCGGTTGACCAACCAGCGTGCCGCCACCTCCGCCGCGGCGTTCGGCTCGGTCCCCGGCGGAAACGGCAACCCCTCGAACTCGCGGCGCAGACCCGCCGCCCGTGCCGCGTCCACCAGGCCGGAGGACACCACCAACGCCCACAGCGCCTCGGGATCACTGTGCATCGCGATCGACACCGCGCGGCGGGCCAGAAGGCAGGGTTCGCGCCGCGGGGTACATCGCCCGCCGAACCGGACGATCCATCGTATCCGGCACGCCGCGACGAGGGCAGCGGCAGGCGAGCCCTCCGCTTGTGGGGGCCGCGCCGGGGCCGATACATTCGCGGCAACGCGATGAATCGCGCCGCTCCCCGGTCGGGCGCGGTCCCGTTCCACATCCCCCGGTGGCTTTCCATGCGCGCCAGCGACGCGACCGCGATCTACTTCGCCCGGGCGGCCGATGAACTCGACCTCTCCGCCGACATGCGGCGTTTGCTCCTCACCGCCCGCCGTGAGGTGCAGGTGCAGATTCCCGTCGAGATGGACAACGGCTCCCTCGCCACGTTCATCGGCTACCGCGTCCAGCACAACAACGCCCGTGGCCCGATGAAGGGAGGGCTCCGCTACCACCCGCAGGTCGATCTCGAGGAGGTGCGGACGCTGGCGGCCCTGATGACCTGGAAGACCGCCGTGGTCAACATTCCCTACGGCGGCGCCAAGGGAGGCGTGTCGGTCGCTCCGGCATCGCTCACCATCCGTGAGTTGGAGCGGCTCACGCGCCGGTTCGTCGACGCGATCCACGACCTGTTCGGGCCCGACGTCGACATTCCCGCGCCCGACCTGGGCACCACGCCCGAGGTGATGGCCTGGATCATGAACCAGTATGGCAACTACCACGGATTCTCCCCGGCCTGCGTGACCGGCAAGCCGGTGGAGTACCACGGCATCGCCGGCCGCGAGGAGGCCACCGGGCGCGGCGTCGGGGCGCTGACCACGAAGCTGCTCAGCCGACTCGGACGCCGGCTCCCGGGCACGAGAGTCGCCATCCAGGGCTTCGGCAACGTGGGGTCTCACACGGCGCGGTTTCTCAAGGATGCCGAATGCCAGATCGTGGCCGTCAGCGACGCGACCGCCGGCTTTCACCGCACCGGCGGGCTCGATGTCGCCGAACTCGTGCGTCACACGCAGGCCAACGGCGGCCGGCTGCAGGGCTTCACCGGCGGCGATCCCATCGACAATGCCTCGCTGCTGGCCCTCGATTGCGACGTCCTCGTGCCCGCCGCGCTCGGCGGCGTGATCACGGCCGCCAACGCCGCGGCAGTCCGGGCGCCGGTGATCGTCGAGGGGGCCAACGCGCCGGTCGATCCCGATGCCGACGCGATCCTCGCGGAGCGCGGGGTGACGGTGCTGCCCGACATCCTCGCCAACGCGGGGGGGGTCACGGCGAGTTGGTTCGAATGGGTGCAGAACCGGCAGCACTACCAGTGGGGGCTCAATCGCGTCCGCCAGGAACTCGACCGGATTCTCGGCGAAGCGTTTGAACAAGTCTGGCAGTTGTCGTCTTCGCGAAAGGTCACGCTCCGCACTGCGGCCTACATGGTGGGGGTCGGCCGCGTCGCCCGGGCGACGGTGCTCGGCGGCATCGCCTGACCCGCGGGCGACGGTCGCCGGCGTGCCGGGCACACGATCAGCATCGCCTTAGCAGGCTGTGGACAAACAGCCTGCCGCACCTCAGGGATGAGGTGCCGGGAGTG
>JBJSXB010000338.1:0-16605 GCA_046086245.1 Planctomycetaceae bacterium
GGAGGGCAGACCAGCGAATTGTTGATCCGCCGGCCGGGCCGCATCCGCCCAAAGCGCGCCGGGGGCAGTCGGCGAGACGCCGGCGAAACAGCCAGCCGGAGGCTTGCGCTACGCCTTAGCGCCGGCCGCCGGCCGTGCCGCAAGCGTCCCGTTTGCCGGGCGACGCTACAAAATGCGGACGGCGGACACGGTCCCGCTCGCTCAGAAGTCGAACTGGTCGATGTTGTCCTTCGTGAACAGGAACGGCGTGCCGAGGAGGATGTTGTCCCCCGCGATGCCGAGCCGGCCGAGCCGGCCCGCCTCGATCGCGTCGGCTCCCGGCCGCAGCGTCCCCTTGATCAGGGCATCGGCCGCCAGGACGGTGAGATACCCCAGATCGGCGGTCTTCCAGAGGATGATGCAGTCGGTGACGCCGTCGTGGACGAAGCGCTTGTTCATGTTGGGCAGGCTGAGGCCGAGCACCTTGACGTCGCTGCGTCCCGACTGCTTCACCGCCTCGGCGGCGCCCGGCGGCGCCGGCGAGCAGATCCCCATGATCACCCGGACGCCAGGGTGCGCGCCGAGGATCGCGGTCGTCTCGTCGAAGGCCTTCTTCTGCAGGTCGTCGCAGGGCCGCAGTGCCACGAGTTTGACGTCCGGGTATTTCTCCGCCCGGCGCTTCTCGATCTCCTGCTGCCAGTCGATCATGTTGCCGGCGGTCAACGAGGCGGTGATGATCGCGAACTCCCCCGCGCCGCCGAGGATCCGCGCGGCGTTGTCCATCAGCGCCTCGCCGATCCCGCGCGGGGTCGCCTGATTCACGAAGAACGTCCGGGCATCGGGTTCGGCGTCGGCGTCCCAGGTGATCACACGGATCCCGCGGCTTCGCGCCTTGCGGAGGACGGTGGAGATTCCGACCCGGTTCTCCACCGCCACGGCGATCACGTCCACGCCGCGGGTGATCCAGTTGTCGATCACCTCGTTCTGCTTGGCCGGATCGGGGTCGGTCGGACCATCCCAGATCAACTCGACCCCCAGTTCCGCGGCCGCTTCCTCCGCTCCCTTGCGGCAGGCGACGAAGTAGGGATTGCCCTTGCTCTTGGGCATCATCGCCACGGTCACGCGACGCCCCACCGCAGCGGCATCGCCCGCCGCCCGGGCGATCGGTGCTGCCGCGGCCGGAGGCCATCCCGGACGATCGCGGCCGAGCTCGCGGACGATGGAGCGCACCACGAGCCAGTTGCTCGCCGCGATCAGCGCCGCCGCGAGGAGAATCACCCCCGAGAGCACGGCGATCTGCCAGTTCTTCACGACGACCTCCTCCGATTCCACGACGGTCAGCGGGCTGGCGGGAGCCGCCGGGGACGGGCGGCCGCCGACGCCGAAGCGGAGCCGATCGAATCCCAGTGCCGTCAGCAGCAGGAGTCCCGTGAGGATGCCGGCCAACTCCGCCGGTAGGTCGGACAGCCGCAACCCGTTCTGCAGGATCGCGATCGCGAACAGCCCCAGCAGCGTGCCGAAGATACTCCCCCGGCCTCCGAAGATCGACGTCCCCCCCAGCACGACCGCGGTGACCGCGAGCAGTTCGTAGCCGGTACCCGCGTCGGCCTTCGCCTGGCCGAGGTGGGCGACGTAGATGACCGCCGCGAGGCTCGCGACCAGGCCTGACAGAAGGTAGACCAGCCCGATCCGCCGGTCGACCGGGATGCCCGCATGCCGCGCCCCCTCGGGAGAGAAACCGATGGCGAACAGGGCGCGACCGACCGTCGTGCGGTGCACCAGCAGCCAGAAGCACGCCGCCGCCGTGACGAACAGCGGCACTTGCGCCGGCACGCCCCCCCCCAGGTAGCCCTGGCCGAGCGCAAGGAACGAGTCGGGGAACCGCGTGAAGTTGTCGACTCCCCCGGTGATCCCCTCGGCGAGTCCGCGGAACAGTGAAAACGATCCCAGCGTGACGATCAGCGGCGGCATGCGCAGCCGCGTGACCAAAAGCCCGTTCAACACACCCGCCGCGGTGCCGGCCAGCAGCGTGGCAGCGATCGCCGCACCGACGGGGAACCCCGCGTCGCGCCACAGCTTGCCGAAGAGGACCGCCGAGAGGCCCATCAGCGACCCGACCGACAGGTCGATGCCGCCGGTGATCACCACGGGTGTCATCGCCAGGGCGAGCAGACCGATCTCCACGCTCAGCCGCGCGATCTCGAAGGCGTTGTCACGGGTGGCGAAATTGCGCCCCGTGAACGAGAAGATCACGATCTCCGCCAGCACCAACAGCGCCAGTACCAGGCGGGCGATGCCGATCGGTCGCACGTGCCGGACCGGCGGAGAAGCGCGAACGACGCGGTCGCGAGCCATCAGCGCTTCCTCCCGGCGAAGGCGTCGGAGGCGACCGCCGCGAGGATGATCAGGCCCTGGACCGCTTTCTCCCACTCCGGCGCCGCGTGGAGGAACACCAGCGCCGGCCCGATCGTTCCCAGGAGCGCGACCCCGAGAAGGGTGCCGAGGAGCCTCCCCCGGCCGCCGGAGATGGCGGTCCCGCCCACCACGGCCGCGGCGATCACCTGCAGCTCCAAGCCCGTTCCGGCATTCGGATCGACGACGCCGAACTGGATCGCGTTGACCAGCGCCCCCAGCCCGGCGATCGCCCCCATCCCGAGGAACACGAGAAACACCACCACACGCGGCCGGATGCCCGCCAGCCGCGCCGCCTCGGCATCGGACCCGACGGCGTAGATCGCCCGGCCCCCGGCCAGATGACGGAGGCACCACGCGGCGAGGAGGAAGAACGCCGCGGCGACGAGAACGACCGCCCACTGTCCCGTCTGCTGGCCCAACCCGCACCACTGAAAGTCGTCCGGCAGCCCGAGGACGAACTGCCCCTCGCGGAGCCATCGCAGTGTCTCACGGAGGATCGCCATCGTCGCCAGCGTGACGACGATCGACGGCAGCCCGACTCCGGCCACGAGCAGGCCGTTGCCCGCGCCGAAGATCGCGCCGGCGGCCACCGTGCCCAGGGCCACCGCCGGCATGGGCCAGCCCGCCTTCGCCAGCAGGCCCGCGATCACGCCACAGACCGAGAACTGGGCTCCGACCGAGATGTCGATCTGCCGTGCCACGATCACGATCGTCATGCCGACCGCCACGATCAGCACCGCCGACTTGGCGACGAACAGGCCGCGCAGGTAGTCGGCCTGGAAGAACCGGGGGGCGAACAGGGCCAGTGCCCCGATCAGCGCCGCGTAGGCCAGCGCGACCGATCCCTCGCGCGTCGGCACGATGCCACCGCGTCCGCTCATCGGGCCTCCTCCGCCGCGGCGGGCCCGGCGTCGCCGAGCGCCAGGGCGAGGATCGACTCGGGCGTGGCTTCGGCCCGATCGACGATCGCAACCACCCGGCCGGCGTGCATCACGGCGATGCGGTCACTCATCCCGAGGATCTCGGGCAACTCCGAGGAGATCATCACGATCGCCAGGCCGCGGCTGGCGAGATCCCCCATCAGGCGATGGATCTCCGCCTTGGCACCCACGTCGATGCCCTGGGTGGGCTCGTCGAGCACCAGCACCTGCGGGGCCGTCGCCAGCCACCGCGCCAGGGCGACTTTCTGCTGGTTGCCGCCCGACAGGCTCGCCACCGGCACGGCGACCGACGGCGCCTTTACCGCGAGGCGGGCGACATAGTCGGACGCGAGCCGGGCCGCGGCGGCGACGTCGAGCCACCCCCACACGCTGACGCGTCGCAGCACCGCCAGGGTGGCATTGTCGGCCACCGACATCTCGAGGATCACGCCGTGGCGCCGGCGGTCCTCGGGAACGTAGGCGATGCCGTGCGCCACCGCGTCGGCGGGCGTCGCGATGGCGACCGGCCGGCCGTCGAGGAGGATCTCACCGCCGTCGAGCGGCGCGAGGCCGAACACGAGCCGGGCCACCTCCGTGCGCCCGGCGCCGACGAGCCCCGCGAGGCCGAGGATCTCACCGGCACGGACGTCGAACGACACGTCGCGGATGCCCTCGGCACGGCTCTGCAGGCGGCGCACCTCCAGCCGCACCGGCCCCGGCTCGACCGGCCGCTTGGGAAAGACCGCCGACACCTCGCGGCCGACCATCATCCGGATCAGCTCCGTCCGCGACACGCTCGCCATCGGGTGCGTGCCGACGAGGCAGCCGTCGCGCAGGGCCGTGACCCGGTCGGCCACCTGCGGCAGTTCTTCGAGCCGGTGCGAGATGTAGATGATGCCCGTCCCCGCCGCGCGCAGCTCGCGCACCACGTCGAACAGCTTCCCGACCTCCGCGCCGCCGAGCGACGCGGTGGGCTCGTCCATGATGACGATCCGGGCGTCGGCGCCGATCGCGCGGGCGATCTCCACCAACTGCTGTTCGGGCATCGAGAGACGGCGGACCTCCGTCTCGGGGTCGATGTCGGCGCCGATGCGGTCGAGCAGCTCGCGGGCCCGGGCGCGGCGCCGCCCCCAGCGCACCCGGCGCCACGGTGGATCGGGCTGCGATCCCAGCGCGATGTTCTCGGCGACCGTGAGGTCGGGAAACAGCGCCGGCTGCTGGTAGATCGCCCGGATGCCCAGGGCCCGGGACGTCGCCGGGTCGTCCAGTCGCAGCGCCCGGCCGTCGATCTCGATCGTGCCCCGGTCGGGCACCGTGGCCCCGGTGATCGCCTTGACGAGCGTCGACTTGCCGGCCCCGTTCTCCCCCACCAGCGCGTGGACCTCGCCCCGGGCGAGGTCGAACGACACGTCGCGCAGGGCCTGGAGGCCCTGGTACGCCTTCGAGATGCCGGTCATTCGCAGGAGCATGCCGATGCCCGTCCAGTCGTCAGCCGCGGCGCGCGAGGACGTCGCGCTCGTACGCCCGCACCGGCTCGAGCCAGCCCCGGCCGGTCGGCACCCCGTGCCGGGCGCACCAGTGGTCCCAGATCGCCCCGTGGGGAAGGGCCTTCGCCTCCTCGCCCCACGCCAGCCGCGCCGTGTAATCGCCCCCCGCCTCCACCTCGCGCAAAAGCTCCAGCGGCTCGAGGAACGCCAGCAGCAGCGCCTTGAGCAACGCCCGCGTGCCGACGACCCAGGCGGCGACCCGGTTGACGCTGGCATCGAAGTAATCGAGCCCGAGATGGACCCGGCCGAGCGCGTCGCCGCGAACCAACTCCTGGGCGAGGGCCTCCAGTTCGTCGGTGAGCGTCACCACGTGGTCGCTGTCCCAGCGGATACCCCGGCTGACATGCAGCAGGACCCCGTCGAGAAACCCGAGCAGGGCGGAGATCTTGTCGGCCACCGACTCGGTGGGATGGTAGTGCCCCATGTCGAGGCACAGCAGCGTGCGCCGCGACAGCGCGTAGCCGAGGTAGAAGTCCTGCGACCCGACGACGTAGCTCTCCGAGCCGATGCCGAACAGCTTGCCCTCGACCGCATCGCGCAGGTGGTTCCCGTCGAGCGGTTCGGCGAACATGGCGTCGAGCGACTCGCACAGCCGCCCGCGCGGCCCCTTACGGTCGATCGGCACGTCCTTCATGCCGTCGGGAATCCAGACGTTGGTGACGCATGGCGAGCCGAGCGCGGCGCCGAAGGCGGCGCCGATCCGGCGGCAGGCACGCCCGTGGTCGATCCAGAACCGGCGGACCGCCGGATCGGCATGGCTGAGCGTCCAGCCGTCGGCGGCGAGCGGATGCGCGAAGAAGGTCGGATTGAAGTCGAGCCCCAGCCGGCGGGCACGCGCCCAGTCGATCCAGCCTGTGAAACCATCGACCGACAGCGCGTCGCGATCGACCCGGCGACCGCCATGGTCGGCGTAACTGGCGTGGAGGTTGACGCGGTGCCGGCCGGGAATCAGCGAACAGGCCATCTCCAGATCGGACTGCAGCTCGTCGGCGTTCCGGGCCCGCCCCGGGTAGGCGCCGGTGACGGCGAGGCCCCCGCCGATCTCCGCGCCGGCCCCCTCGAAGCCACGCACGTCGTCCCCCTGCCAGCACTGGAGCGACACCGCCACCGCCCCGAGTCGCTCGACCGCCCGCGGGGCATCGACGCCCCATTCGGCGTACTGCTCGCAGGCCAGCCGGTAGCGTTTCTCGAGGGTGGCGAAGGTGTCGGCGGAAGGTTCGGCCATCGGAGAACCGTTTGGGGCGGAAAGGAATGCCTGGAGCGTAGCAGCCTGTGGCCAAAGTCCATCCATGGCCTTTGTCCACCCGACAAGCCGCGCTTGTCACAGGAACTGCGTTCCCGGCACCTCATCCCTGAGGTGCGGCAGGCTGTGTGTCCACAGCCTGCGAAACGGCAGCGCCGCCACGCCGATCGCGGAACCCCGCCGCCCCTCGGCCCCTGCCGGACGGGGCGGCACGACCCCGAGGGCCTCGTCATGCATCGTCCACGACGGGTATGCGGCCGGCGCCGCCGGATCGTCGCGCTGGCTGTGGTCGCCGCCGCGGTCGCCGCCCGTCCGCTCGCGCTCCACGGGGCGGATCCCGTCCCTGCCGCGCCGGCGGCATCGGTCCTTGCGGAGGCGCGCAGGATCTGCGTGCTCGGCGACAGCATCACGTTCGACGGCGGCTGGGTGGCGGCACTGGCGGCCTGGCTCGAGGCGCGGGGATCGACGGCGGCGGTGGTGAACTGCGGCCTTCCCAGCGAAACCTGCAGCGGTCTCTCCGAGGAGGGGCACGCAGGCGGGCAATTCCCCCGACCCGATGTCCACGAACGACTCGATCGCGTGCTCCGCGTGGTGCGTCCCGATGTGGTGATCGCCTGCTACGGGATGAACTGCGGGATCTACCAACCGGCCGATCCGAGCCGGTTCGCCGCTTTCCGCGCCGGCATGGAAAAACTCCACGCCGCCGTGGAGCAGGCGGGCGCGCGGATCATCCATCTCACACCGCCGGTCTACGACGGCCGCCCCGGCACGCGCCATCCCGCCGGCGACGTCGACTACGACGCCGTGCTCGCCACCTACTCCGAGTGGCTCCTCGCCCGCCGCGCCGATGGCTGGATGGTGATCGACGTCCACGGTCCGATGCGCCGCTGGCTCGACGAGCGCCGCGGAGCCGAACCGGCGTTCACGTTCCAACCCGATGCCGTGCATCCCGACGAGGCGGGGCAATGGACGATCTGCCGCGCGGTGCTGCTGGGCCTGGGAGACGAGCGAACGGCCGCCGAACCCGAGCCGGTGTCGCTGCGTCCCTTCCTCCCCGACTGCGCCGCGAGGATGCGCATCCTCCGCGAGGCCTACGTCGCCGCCGCCGGCCATCGTCGGCCCGGTATCGCCGTCGGCCTTCCCGTGGCCGACGCCGAGGCGACTGCAGCGCGGATCACCGATTCGCTGCGCCGCCGCCGCCCGTTCCTGGTCGGTGAAAAACGCCCGAGCGGTGAATGGAAGGGGGCGGTGGAATGGCCGCGACCTCCCGTGGTCGATCCCGGTCCCGCGGCTGCCGCGCCGGCGCCGATCCCCGCCGATGCCGTCGTGCTGTTCGACGGCATCTGCCTCTCCGCTTTCGCCGGGTCGCCAGCGTGGCACGTGGCCGATGCGGTGGCGACGGTGGCGGGGGGCTCGATCACGACGAAGGATGCGTTCGGCGACTGCCACGTGCACGTCGAGTTCCGCACCCCGCGCCCCGCCGGCGGCACGGGACAGGGACGGGGCAATTCGGGGATCTATCTGATGGGCAAGTACGAGATCCAGATTCTCGACTCGTTCGAGGACGGCACCGACGGACCGCGGACGTATCCCGACGGCCAGTGCGGCGCGCTGTACAAACAACGCCCGCCGGCGGTGAACGCCAGTCGTGCCCCCGGCGAATGGCAGTCGTTCGACATCCTCTTCACCCGGCCGAGGTTCAGCGCCGACGGCGGGCTCGAGGCACCGGGGCGTGTGAGCGTGATCCACAACGGCGTCGCCATTCACGCCGATACGGTGATCCTCGGCACCACCGGCTGGGCTGATCCACCGGCGTACCAGCCCCACCCCGACGCCCTGCCGCTCTCGATCCAGGACCACGGCAACCCGGTGCAGTTCCGGTCGCTCTGGGTGCGCCGCTTCGAGCCCGCCGTCGGCACCATGGCCGGCGATGCCCCGCCCGGTAATGCCGTGACGCGGCACCCCGGCGACGGCTGACGGGCGCCGGACAGCCCGCTCACTCGCCGGCGGCGGCGGCGATCGTCGCGGTGACGAGACCCGACACGCCCGCCGCGTGATCGACCGCGGCGGCGGGAAACACGACGTCGCCGCCGATCGGAGCGATACCACCGATGATCCGCTCCTCGATGACGGTGCCGGCCGGCAGCGGCTCGACGGCCGGCGCGGAACCCCCGCCTGTCCGCCACCCCGCCACCACCCATCCGTCGCGCCGGGCGGAGAGTTGGTTCATCGGCAGCGGCCCGACCGATGCCAATTCCCCCTGTGGCTGCAGGTCGGGAATCTCGATCTCCTGCTTGAACAGTTTGTCGAAGCGTTTCTGGAGGATGCGCCGCAGCGACGTCTCCTTCGGGGAGAGTCGCTCGCCGCCCCCGGGCTTGAAGCCGGGGGGATAGATCTGCACGTCGCCGTCGCGCACCAGACGACGCCCCCACGGGGTCGACTCGATCCGGTAGGTCGCCCAGATGTCCATTCCGTCGAACGCCCGGTCACCGGACACGAATTTGTCGCCACGAACCATCAACTTGACGGTGTCGTCGCCGACCGACACCGTCACCGGCCGCTCCTTGGCGAACGTCACCGCCCAGGGTTTGTCGTCCGACTCGTTGTCGAGCGACTCGGGAAGGGTGGCGTTGTTCTCCTTGGCGATCCGTTCGACGTCCGCCTTGGTGAACACGCGCCCCCCGAGTTTCTCCTCGAGGATGTTGTTGACCGCCGTCTCGTGAATCCGCGCCGTGATCATGTTGCCGGGCGACGCCGATGGCGGGGCCCGATGCGCGGCGATTTGCCCGGCGGCTGCCTTGCGGGCCACGATCCGCAGGCTCGAATCGGTGGTGTGGACGTGGACCATCTCCGGATAAAGGCCGCGCGACTCGAGCGGGCCGCGCAGCCGGTCGCGCAGTTGCTGGCGGATCTGCTGGAGCGCCGGTTCGGTCTGCTCGGCGAATTGCTGCCGGACACGCTCGCGTGCCTTGCCCTCCGCCACCGCCTCGGCCTGCGGCCGCGACTCGGCGATCTTTCGGTTGGCGATCCGCTGGATGATGCGCCGGCCGAACCGGGCCGAGATCGCCATGCCGGTCGTCTGCGAATCGGTCGACGCGGTGGCCGCCACGGGCGACGCGGAGACGTTTTCGCCGTCGATGGTGATGCGGCGCCGGGCACCGAGCGTGGTGACCCCGCGGCTGTGGACGGTGACCGGCCCCTGCGTGCCACGGGTGTGCGAGATGTTCGTCGCGTCGAACACCAGGTCGAAGACGGCGCGCTCGGGGGACGGCACGAAGTCGAGCCGCACGCTGCCGGTCGTCCGGCCGGAGCCGCGGATTCGGGTGCCGAGGACGACGTCGTTCACCGGAGCGACCTGATCGATGGGTCGGCTGACCAGCGGAGCGGCGAAGGCTTCATGGACTTCGAGTTCGATGTTGGGTCGTGCCAGCGCGCCGCGGACACCGGCGACCAGCCCGCCGGCCTGACCGGCATCGGTGAGTTGCCGGAGGATCGCGGGAACCTCCGCCAGCATGTCGGCCTGGCCCGTCGCGGAGGCCGACAGCAACGCGGAAGCCAGTTCGTCGAGGCGCCGGGAAAACCGGCGGGCTCCATTGCCACGGGCCGCGTCGGCCGCCTCGGCGTAGCGTGTGACGGCACGCCGCACCGCGACGAACTGCGGCATGTCGAGCCCTGTCTCGGTCGCGCCGAGTTGCTTCTCGAGCCGGCGCAGCACCTTGGGATCGGCCGCCATGCCGCTGGACGCCTGCTCGACCAGCGCTGGCCAGTCGAGGTATTTCCGCCAATCGGCGCCGCTCCGGCTCCGCGCCAACAGCCGATCGAGCGGCCCGAGCGATGCACGCAGACCGGCGGCCCCGGCGTCGAGCACGGCGTCCGACGGGGGGCGGAACGACCCCTCCGCGACCGCCGCATCCCGCGCGAGCCCCTCGAAGACCGGATCGACCAGCGCTCCGGGGCCCAGTTGAACCTGGCCGGCGGCGAGGCCCGCCCAGGTCGTCACGAACAGGGCGAAGCCGGGCAACCACACCGCACCGGGCAACCGCCTGGAAAGAAATAGCGCGTGCATGGACTGCTCCGCCAAGGCAATCGGGGGAAGGTGGCCAGAGTGTACCGGCGTGTCCGCCGGCGACCCAGGGCAAAAGCACGTGCCACCCGGGCCCAGCCGGGTGCGGCTCGAGGCCGGCGCCAGGTCTCACCGCTCCGATGGCGGACTGTCACTCCGCAGCCGAGCGGTCGATCGCCGGGAGCACGAACACCTTGCCGTCGCCCATCCGTCCGGTGCGGGCGGCGGTCACCAGCCTCTCCACCACCTCGTCGACCCGCGCGTCGTCGACCCACAACTGGATCTCGACCTTGGGAAGGAACGCTTCGGCGTATTCACTGTCTCCGTACCGGTCGAGGTAGGTCTTCTGCCGGCCGAAACCCTTCACTTCGCGTACGGTGCAGGCTTCCAGCGGGGCCAGACGCAGCGCCTCGAGCACGCGCTCGGCGACGAACGGCCTGACGATGGCGATCACTTCCCGCATGCGGACGGTCCTACGCGGCACTTCTCGGGCCGTCTGCGGCTGCGGCGGGAACCCGGTCCTACCGCCTGGCACCGGGTTGCCTGACCCTGGCACCGGGTTGGTCGGGGAAGCCGCGGCGCGGGGACGGGGCGCCGACCCGCCCACGCACGACCGGCGGTCGCACCGGTCAGCTGAAGAAATTGTCGCCGAACAGGTTCAGCGGCGGGCACGTGACGACGGTGACATCGCCGTGGACCCGCGTCTGACACGCCAGACGCATCGTCGCCTCGTTGCCGATGTAGGCCAGCGACACCGCCAAACGGCCCGACTCGAGCAACCCCTTGGGGCTGGTGTTCTCCATCCCTTTGGTGATCAACACGCGGCAACTGCCGCACGATCCCAGCCCGTGGCAGTTGGCGACGCGATGGATGCCGGGGTAGAGCTGCACCCCCGCCCGCAGGGCCTCCTGTCGCAGGTTCGCACCGTCGGGAACCTGGATTTCGCGCTTGTCGGCGGCCTTCTCACTGGCAAAGGTGATCGTCGGCATGGGAAACTCTCGAAAGGAAAGGGCCCGACCGACGATACTGTAGCCGCCTCGTCACGGCGCAGCCAGCCGCACCCCTCCCGGGCACCACCATGGCCGACCTGACCCGCTACCAACAGTCGATCGTCCGTAACTATTACGCCAACCTCGACACGGCGCTGTTACAGCGGGTCGGCGAGCAGGTGACCGACCTCTATCTGTCCGAGGGCAAGAAGCGGCAGAAGCTCTGGACGACGATCGGCACGGCGCTGGTGAAACTCGGCGTGCCCCAGTCACGCGTCGACCACATCGTCTCGACCGACGATCCGCGTCTGCTGGCGAAGCTGCTCGAGGAGTTGCTCGCCCGCGAGCCGGGGGCCGCGCCGGCGGGCCGGCCGGCACCCGGCCGGACGCCAGCGGCCGCCCCGGCACCGGCTGCCCCCGCCCCGCGTGCCCGACGGGACGCCCGCCGAGCCTGAGCGATCGGCCGCCGGGTCGCGCGGTCAGCGCCATGCGGTGATCCGTGGGGCAGGCTTGAGTCGCGGGGCCGTGGCGGCGATTCTGTGGCGAACCTGCCACCCGGGAGCGGCCGTGAGCGACTCCACCCCGACCGCTGCGACGGATCCCAGCCGCGTCGAAGCGCTGCGCTGGACCAAGTTCCCCGTCCTCGACGACGGCTTCGTCACCCGCTTCGACTGTATGGGCGACGATGCCGCCGGCGTCCAAGCGGCGCGCGTCAGCTACGGCGCGGGCACCCGCGCGGTGAGCGACGACCGGCAACTGATCCGCTACCTGCTCCGCCACGCCCACACCACCCCCTTCGAGATGGCGGAGGTGAAACTGCTGGTGCGCGTGCCGATGGATTGCTGGCGGCAGTGGGTGCGGCACCGAACCGCCAACATCAACGAATACTCGACCCGGTATTCACTCGCCATCGACTCCGCCCAGACGACCGACACCGACCAGTGGCGGCTCCAGGCGACCGGTAACCGCCAGGGCTCCGGGGATCCCGCGACGCCCGCCGTGGGCGACCGGTTGTCGCGCATGGAGGAGGAATTGCAGGCCCTCTCCCGGCGCGTCTACCAGGAACGTCTCGACGCCGGCATCGCCCGCGAACAGGCGCGCAAGGACCTCCCGCTGTCGACCTACACGGAGGCCTACTGGAAGATCGATCTCCACAATCTGCTGCACTTCCTCGCCCTGCGCATGGATTCCCACGCCCAGTTGGAGATCCGCCGCTACGCCGAGACGATCGGCCGCGAGATCGTGTCGCGGCTGTTCCCGCTGTGCTGGGAAGCGTTTTGCGATTACCGGCTCGAGGCGCTGCGATTGACGCGGCTCGACCAGGAGGTGATCCGGCGCTTGGCCGGCAAGACTCCCGCCACGGAAACCGATTTCCTCGCGGCGCAAGACCCGTCGTGGGCGGGCCTCGCACGCTGTCGCGAACGGGATGAATGCCGCGACAAACTCGTCGCCCTCGGGTTGCTTCGCCCCGCGGCGTCCCATCCCTGACCCCCCAGGCACCGCCATGGCCGCACCCGACGACGAACTGCTCCAACTCACGCATCGCCTGCTCGACGCGATCGCCGCCGGCGATTGGAGCGCCTACACGTCGCTGGTGGCTTCCGACGTGACCTGTTTCGAACCCGAGGCGCGTGGCCACTTGGTGGAAGGCCGGGGGTTTCACGAGTACTACTTCCGTCTCGCCGCCGGCACGCCGGCACCGGCCAAGACCCCGAGCGCCACGACGATCGTCGCGCCGCGCGTGCGGATCATCGGAGCGGACGCGGCGGTGGTGAGCTACGTCCGCCTGGTGCAGAAGCTCGACGACCAGGGGAAGCCCGTGACCGTCGCCTGCGAGGAGACGCGCGTCTGGCAGCGGACGGACGCGGGGTGGCGGCACGTGCACTTTCACCGCAGTTCGCCGGGGTGATGAACACCCCAGCTCACGCTCCGGGCGGCCGAAGCGGCCGCGGGCACCGCAGTTCGCCGGGGTGATGGCCGGGTGTCCTACCGATCCGCCGCGCCCGACGCCGCGAGTCGGCGCGTCGCCTCCTCCTCGGCGGCCGCCATCACCTCGGCGATGCTCACCGCGGCGCCTGCCCGGTCGCCGCTCGCCTCGGCAGCCGCCATGAAAGCGTAGATCTCGAGCGTCTCCGAAGCGGCGACCGGCGGCGTGCCCGTCTTGAAGAACCGCACGATCTCCACGAGCAATGGGCGGTAACCGTCGAAGGCCCCGACGGGCGCCGTGCCCTTGGTGCCGAACGCGGTTCCACCGTACCCGCTCGAACCGCGCCGGATACCGCGGAACGTGCCGATGCGACCGTCTCCCCACAGGCCGGTGGCCACGTCGGCATCCTCCGAACGCAGCGCCACCACCGTCCGGCATCCGGGCCCCATCACCGTGAACAACGATTCGCAACCGTGGATGCCATACCAGAAGAGGCGCGGATGGGTCGCCTCCAGGCTGCACGGTGAATGGGTGTCGCACCCGGTCACGTCGCCGAGCGATCCGGAGCGGGCCGCGAGACTCGCCGACCCGAAGCGCAGCGCCGACGCGCTGAAAATCGGTACTCCCGCGCGTGCGGCGGCCCTGTAGATCGCCACCGCGTCGGCGAGCGAGCCGGCCACCGGTTTGTCGATGAACACCGGCTTGCCGGCGCGGATCACCGTCAGTGCCTGTTCGAGGTGCGGCCGACCGTCGTTGGTTTCGAGCAGCACGGCGTCACACCGCGCCACCACGGCCGCTTCGTCGGCGACGATTTCGACCCCGAGATCGCGGACGACCTGGGTGTATTCGGGGATCCGCCGGACGCTCGATTCGATGTCGGCACTCCCTCTCGGGCAGGCGGCGACGACGCGACAGCCCGGCACGTGTTGGGGATCGCTGGCGACGTTGAGCAATTTGGCGAACGCCGTCGCGTGCGACGTGTCGAGACCGATGATTCCCACGCGCACCGGCTTCTCCTCGCCAGCCGCCCCCTCCGCGGCGGCTGCCACGCCGCCGGGGGAGACCACCATCCACACGACCATCGCGGCCGCACCCAGCCCGGCGAGGAGCGCCCGTGTCATGCGGACCCCCGTTCGGCGTCGTTTTCCCAGCCACCGGCGCCACCGCGCAGCACCACGTCGACCATCGCTCCCTCCGCCAGCGCCGTCGTCCCCTCGGGCACCACCGACAGTCCCTCCGCCACCGCCAGGCCGACCAGATCAGACGAACCGCTCCATGGCAGCGGCACCGCTTCCAGCCCCGCCGTGCCATGGCGCAGCCGGCAGGGAGCATACACCGGGCGGTCGCCGGCTCCCCGCGCCGCAGCGGCGAGCCGCGCCCGGACCCTCGGCAGGTGCCACTGGCCACGGGGCCTGCCGGCGAGCATCGCCAGCGCCGGCCTCACGAACAAGTCGAAGCACACCAGGCTGCTGGCCGGATTACCGGGAAGCCCGAACACCAGCGTGCCGTCGGCGTCCCGCCGGCGGCGCCCGAACCAGACCGGCTTGCCGGGTTTGAGCCGCACCTTGTGGAACAGCGGTTCGACGCCGCAGGCGGTGAAGATCGACGGCACGAGGTCGAGATCCCCCGCCGACACCCCGCCCGAGACGATGAGCACGTCGGCGGCGAGCCCCTGCGCGACCGCGGCACGGATCGCCTCGGGACGATCGGGGGCGATTCCCATCGCCACCGGGTCGCCATCCGCCTCCACCACCGCCGCGTGGATCATCGGGCCATTGGAGTTTCGGGTTCGACCATGGCCGGGCACCACGTCCGGCGCCACCAGTTCGCTGCCGGTGGAGAGGATCGCCACGCGCGGCCGCGGGGCGGCCACCACGTGCGTCGCGCCGGCCTCGACCGCCAGACCGATCGCCGCCGGCGTCAGCAGCGCCCCGACGTCGAGCAGGCGATCGCCACGTCGGAAGGCGGAGCCCTTGCGGGCGACATGCTGTCCGGCACGGAACGCGCGGTCATGGAGGCGGACCTCGCCCCCGGCGTGGACGGTGGCGGTGCCCGCGACGGCGCGTTCGATCGGGACGACCGAATCGGCGCCGGCCGGCAGCGGGGCTCCCGTCATGATCCGTGCACAGCCACCCGGCGGGATCACCAGCGTGGTCACGTCACCGGCGGCGAGATCGACCACCACGTCCAGCCGCGCGCTGCCGTCGGACCCGACGTCGGCGGCGCGGATGGCGAAGCCGTCCATCATCGCCCGGTCCCAGGGGGGCGCATCGCCGTCCGCCTCGATCGCGGCGGCGAGCCGCCGGCCGGCCGCCATGGCGAGCGGCATCCGTCGCGGCGGTAGCGGTGCGGCCGCCCGTTCCACCAAGTCGAGCGCCGCGGCGAGGTCGATCACCGTCAATCTCCGCGCCGTTCACCCGGCATGGCGTCGGACCGGGCTCCCGACGCGACCGTCCCGGGGACGGTCGCGAGGAAGGCGCGCAGCAGGTCGTGCCCGCGGGGGGTGAGGAAGCTCTCGGGGTGGAACTGCACGCCATACACTGGCAGGGTGCGGTGACGGATCGCCATGATCTCCCGCGTGCCGTCGGGGGCCGTCGACCAAGCGTCGACGTCGAATTCGCGGGGCAGCGTCGGGGGATCGATCACCAGGCTGTGGTAGCGGGTCGCCTCGATGGGACTGGTCAACCCCGCGAACAGTCCGCGGCCGCCATGGTCGATGCGGTCCACCTTGCCGTGCATCAGCCTCCCGGCCCGCACGATGCGTCCGCCGAACACCTGGCCGATCGCCTGATGGCCGAGGCAGACGCCGAGGATCGGCATCCGGCCGGCGAAGCGGCGCACCACGTCGCAGGAGACCCCCGCCTCGTCGGGCGTGCAGGGACCGGGGGAGATCACCAGGTGGCTGGGGGCGAGGGCCGCGATCGAGTCGCCGTCGATGCGATCGTTGCGGTGGACCGCCACGGGGAGGTCCGGAGCCACCTCGCCGAGCCGCTGGACCAGATTCCAGGTGAACGAGTCGTAGTTGTCGATGAGCAGAAGCAAGGGGCCCCTCCGCGGTCAATCGAGGAGCAGCGACGGATGCCCATCACGTTCGACGAGTGGCATCACCCGCGGCTTGTAGATGGTGCCGTAGGCGTCCCCCCGGCGGTGGTCGTCGAGGGCCGCCTCCGACTCCCAGTGCTCGACGAGCGTGAAGCGTCGCGGATCGGCCTCCGAGTGATAGACATCGAAACGCAGACACCCTGGCTCCCGGCGGCTCGATCGCATCGCCTGGGTGAGGAGATCGCGGACGACCGGCACGTCGGCGGGATCACGCACGGTGAGGACAACGGTCAGGCAGCGCACGGTCGGGCTCCGGGAGGGGCGTCCCGCGAGTCTAGCAGGCTGGGACACACAGCCTGCCGCACCTCAGGGATGAGGTGCCGGGAGTGCAACTCCCGTGAAAAGCGCAGCTTTTCGAGTGGCCAAAGGCCATGGATGGATTTTGGCCACGGGCTGCTCGTGTCGTGAGTCGAAAGTTCA
>JBJSXB010000339.1:0-7734 GCA_046086245.1 Planctomycetaceae bacterium
GATCGCGGCGGTGCCTGCGTTGCCGGGGGCGGCAAACACCTCGGCACCGTCGGACGCCAATTTCCAGGCGAGCGCGTGTTCACGCCCTCCGGACCCCACCACGAGCACGCGACGGGAGCCTTTGGACACGGGCAAGTCACCCTCCGACAGGAATGGAATCGTGTAAAAACGGCCGCCATCCCACTGCCCGTGCAGTCTCTGGCCGCCCGATTGTGCGAATGGCGGGGGGACCGCATCAACCGGACCGTACCGGGACCGCCGACACGCCAGCGATTCGGTCGGTGGAACCGCCGGAAAACATTGACACAAACCGCAGTATCGATACAGTAGAGAAGTTCGTGAAAAAAATCACGAACCCATCTGGAACTCGATGTTTTTTCGTTTTTCGCCGATTGGATGGGCAGGGAAAGGGTGATGACGGGCGGCTATCGGCAGGGCGAGCGCACCACGGCGCCGACCGATCGGGACACACGCATCCCGAACGGGATACACGCATCGTGCCTTGTCGACCGGTGGTTTTTCGACCCTTGGCTCGTCGACCGGTGGCAGATCGAGGGAACGGGGAATTGATTGCCGGGCGTCGCACGCTCCGTTGCTGGGTCGCCGGGGGCGATCGCTCCCAGACGCTATCTGGCAGCGTCGGTTGTCGTATGCCGCGTCGCCCGACGGCGGTCGTAGGGCGACGGGAGGTCGCTGGATGGCATGTCGTTCGCTGGGACGACCCCGCACACCGTGGTTCGTTTGTCGTGCATCGATGGGTGGTGGCGGACCGTTGGCGTTCGCCGGGTGGCGAAGCGATCCCTGCCGAGGCAGTCGCGACACGGATCAACGACCCCGCTGAGTGAGGAAACGAGAGCAAAGGCTCGACGGATTCGTCTTCGATCGGAGAACATGCACAGCTCACGAGCGTGTCGAATCGTCGTCGGATGGATGGTGGGCGCGGGCGGGCCGGGACCGGACGGTCGCCGCGAGCCGACGCCCGACGGCGCTCGAGCGAAACGAGTGCCCGCAGCGGTTTCCCTGGTTTGATAGTCCTCACGGGTCACACAGCGCGATGGCCGAAAAGAAGAAGATGACGGTGGCCGAGATTCTTGCCGCCGCTCGGGCTGAGAAAGCCGGTGGTGGCGCTGCAGCCGCCGGCGATGGGGTCGCTCCCTCGCACGACGCCGAGCAGGACAAGCCCGAGCAGGACAAGGCGGCGGGGAATGCCGCCGGGATCGCGGCCGATCCTGGTGGCTCCGCGGAGCGGGCGGACGTCGCGATCGGGGCCGCTTCGGCGACGCCGTCGGGGTCGCCGGCACCCAAACCCTCCAAGCCGGGCGCCGGTGGCCGACCAAGCGTCGCCGAGATCATGGCGTTGGCCCGGGCGAACAAGGGCGAGTCGGGAAGTGGCGGCGCGGGAGTTGCCAAACCGGCCCCTGCCAAACCTGCCCCGAAGGCCGATGCCAAGCCGGCCGTGAAGCCGGTGCCCAAACCCGCTGCATCCGGTCCCACAAAAGGGGTGGCGCGTGATACGGCCAGCATCCTGGCGGCAGCCCGCGGGGCGAAGCTCGGGCCGGTGAGCAAGGCCGACGCTTCCCCGGCGGTGAAAGCGAAACTCGCGGAGGCGGCCCGGGGTGCCCCCCCCGGTCAATCGTCGCGGGCCACCGCTGCCGATGGAGGAAAGACCGACGCCGCCAAGGCGCTGGCTCCCAAGTCGGCGCCGCCGATGCCGACGCGTCCTTCAAAGCCGGTCGCCAAGGGGGCTGACGACGAGTCGGATCGCCGCGGCTTCCTTTCGATGGCGGTCGGCTCGTTCATGGCACTCGGCTTCACGGCGCTCTCGGTGACCGGCGGATTGTTCACGCTGGGCTTGGCGCGGTTCCTTTTCCCCAACGTGCTCGCGGAACCGCCGAGCCGTTTCAAGGTGGGGTTCAAGGAGGGTTTTCCAGCCGGCAAGGTCGAGACCAAGTACGTTGCCCAATACGGCGTCTGGGTGGTGAACAGCGACGTGGGTGGCTCGCAGCAGATCTACGCCCTGAAGACGGTCTGTACCCATCTTGGTTGCACGCCGAACTGGCTTGAGGCGGAGCAGAAGTTCAAGTGTCCGTGCCACGGCAGCGGGTTCTACAAGGACGGCATCAACTTCGAAGGTCCCGCCCCGCGTCCGCTCGAACGCTATGCGATCCGCGTGGCGGACGACGGCCAACTGGAGGTCGACAAGAGCCGCGCCTTCCAGGAGGAACTCGGCCAGTGGAATGATCCGTCGTCGTACGTCCCGGTGTGATTTCCGTCGTCCGGTCGTCCCAAGGCCCGTTCGGCCTCGTTTCGTCCACCCTGTCGTTCGCCCGGTCCCCCGTTCGTCCTCCCTCCAGCCCCGCGAGACGTGTCTTCCATGGCCATCGGCGAGACCATTCGTAACTCCCAGATCTGGAAGAGCATCTTCCGCCATCCGATGCCGCTCGACCGGCGGAATCGGATCGTGGTGATGCTCACCAACTTCTTTCTTCACCTGCACCCGGTTTCGATCAAGAAGCAGGGCATCGCCCTGTCGTTCACGTGGTGCATGGGCGGGGTGACGTTCTTCCTGTTTCTGGTGGAAACGGTCACCGGTGTCTTGCTGATGTTCTACTACCGGCCGACGCTGGAGTGGGCCTACAACGACATCCTCGCCCTCCGCGACGTCACCAGCCTGGGCATTCTCCGCGAACTCCATCGCTGGGGCGCCCATGCGATGGTGATCACCACCTGGCTGCACATGTACCGGGTGTTCCTCACCGGGAGTTACAAGCCGCCCCGCGAATTCAACTGGGTGGTCGGGGTCATCCTGCTGCTGCTCACGCTGTTGTTGTCGTTCACCGGGTATCTGCTCCCCTGGGATCAGCTGGCGATCTGGGCGATCACGGTCGGCTCCAACATGGCCCGGGCGACGCCGATCCTCGGGTACGAGGGGCCCGGCCAACAACTGCTGACGGTGGGCGGCATCGACATGATCACCGACGGGTCCGACGCGCGGTTCGGGCTGCTCGGTGCGCGGTTCGTCGGCGAAGAAACCCTCAACCGGTTCTACGTGCTGCACTGCATCGCGATCCCGCTGGCGGTGGCGTTGCTGTTGGCGATCCATTTCTGGCGCGTACGAAAGGACGGCGGCATCAGCGGACCGCTGTGAGCCAAGCCATGCACTCAAACGGCCTGTTTCTCAAGGATGTCGCCGGATTTCTCGGGTCGTACTACACCGCCATGGCGGTGATGAACGCGATCGCCGCTTACATTCTCTGGCAGCGCAAGAAGCAGCCCGGCCAGGCTCTGATGTGGACCGTCTTCGCGGGGATCCTCATGGTCCTCGCGAGCCTGGCGCTGTCGGGGTCGGCCGCGTTGGTGCCGGCGCTTCCGGCGGCACTGCGTGGCGTGGTGAACAGCCTCAGTGGCCCGGTGCTCTACACGCTCGGAACGACCGCGCTGCTCACGGTGCTGTTCGTGTTCCGCCGGTTCTTCGTACGTCCGATGGTCGCGTGGACCATCCTCAACGGCATGCTGCTGCTGATGGGGTTGTCGATGGCGGACGAGAACTTCGCGTCGATCGTCATGAAGCCCGACAACGTGCCGATCGTCGGGCTGGTGTTCCTGCTGGCGTTCTTCACCTGGGTGGCGACGAAACAGGCGGTCGTCAACGACGATCGGATCGCCCAAGGCTTGCCGCCGATGGAGAAACTGGACGACGAGAAGGTGCTCGTGTGGCCCGATCTCGTCTACACGGAGTTGATCTGCATGATCGCCGTGTCGGCGTTTCTGTTGGTGTGGGCGATCTTCCTGCCCGCGCCGCTGGAGGAACCGGCGTCGAGCGTCAAGACGCCGAATCCATCCAAGGCACCGTGGTACTTCCTCGGCCTCCAGGAGATGCTCGTCTATTTCGACCCGTGGTACGCGGGTGTCGTCCTGCCGAGCCTGGTGATCTTCGGCTTGATGGCGATGCCGTATCTCGACTTCAACAAGAAGGGCAACGGGTATTACTCGATCGCCGAGCGGAAGTTCAGCTACCTCACGTTCCAGTTCGGATTCTTGGAACTGTGGATCACCCTCATCATCCTCGGAACGTTTTTGCGCGGCCCCAATTGGAATTTCTTCGGCCCGTTCGAGTACTGGAGCCCCTACAAGGTCGAGGTGCTCAACAACGTCGATCTGCCGCAGATGTTTTGGGTGAATCTCCTCGACCGCCCGCTGCCGCGGGCGCCGCAAGGCGCTTCGACGTTGACGCAGATCGGGATGATCCTGCTGCGCGAGGCGCCGGGGCTGCTTCTGCTGGGCGCCTACCTGGTGATCCTCCCGCCGCTGCTGGCGGTGACCGTCTTCCGCGGGTACTTCGCCAAGATGGGCTTCATCCGCTACATGATCATGTCGAATCTGATGCTGCTGATGCTGTCACTGCCGCTGAAGATGATCCTGCGCTGGACCTTGAACCTGAAATACCTGGTGAGCATCCCGGAGTTTTCACTCAACTTCTGACGGTTCCGCCGACCGCCGCGGCCCGTCGCCAGACCGATCCCGCCCCACACCCCAACTGCCATGCCCGCCAACGAACAGACCTGGCGTGACCTGAAGATCCTGCACGTCGTCTTCGCGCTCACGGCGATCGCCCTTTTGGCGTCGACGGTCGCGATGCTGGCGGTGGATCACAATCGGCCATGGAAGAAATACCAGCGCGAATTTCGCGCGCTGGAAACCTGGTCCGCCCAGGCACGTGTCGCCGAGCAGGACTCGGGGGACTACGAGGCCCGCTCCAAGGACCTCGAGAAGGCGGTCGCCGACGCCCGGCGTGCCGATCCCGACGCGGCGACCATCGGTCGGTTCATCGAGCGGGTGCGCTCCGTCGCCGAGGATGCCGAGGCGGCCGACCGCGTCCAACTCGACGCCGACCAACTACGCAGCCAGACCGACGCCGACCAGCGGCTCGTGATCCGCGGTGACATGCTCGCGCGGATGCGCGACATCGCCAAGCGGGCCCGTTTCCGTGAAGACCTGCTGGCCGGCCAGCTGAAACTGCGCAAGGCCGAACTCGACAAGAACCGCGCCGACTACGAACTGGCGGTCGCCGACGGCGCCGACGACGGCAGGCTTGCCTCGCTGCTCGCGCTCGCCGACAAGAAGCGCGAGGAGGTCGGCGCCGCCATGCTCGCCAGCCAGGCTGCCAACACCCATCGCAAGGACTTGGAATCGATCATCAAGGAGATCACGCGCGACGAAGACGCCGCGTCGAAGGCGCTGGCCGATCACCGCCTGCAACTCGACCAGTTGTCGAAGACCGTCAAGGATCGCGCCCCGAATTACGGCAAGACGCTGCTCGAATTGCCGGTGCTCGACGCCTTCAACGGCCCGCTCCGCGTCGACCAGATCTGGCTGCCCCAACTCACGCTCAACAACAACTTCCGCGACGTGGCCCGCTTCGATCGCTGCACGACCTGCCACAAAGGCATCGAGAAGTCGGCTCCGGGCACGCCGAGCGATCCGGCGTACCCGCATCAGGAGTCGATCGCACTGCGCCTGGCGACTCCGGCGAGCGCCGCGGCCACGGCCACCGGCTCCGACACCAACGCCCGCCTCGAGGCGTCGTATGGATTCAGTCTTGCCGATCGTGGGTTGTTCGATGCCGACGACCCCACGGTGAACTTCGTGCGCGACGGCTCGCCGGCGGCGATCGCGGGCCTCCAACCGGGCGACGTCATCGAGTCGGTGGAGGGGGGCCGGACGCTCGGTGTAGCGATGGTCGCAACGGCGTTGCTCGATTCGCCGATTTGGGGTCGGCCGGTCGAACTGAATGTCCGTCGCGGAGTGCCACAGCCCTACGCGTCGCACCCACGGCTTGACCTCTTCGTCGGGTCGACCAGTCCACACCCGATGCAGTCGTTCGGGTGCACGATCTGCCACCAAGGGCAGGGGAGTGCCACGAGCTTCAAATGGGCGTCGCACACGCCGAACTCACCCAAGGAGGGTCGGCAGTGGCACGACGAGCACGGCTGGTTCAACAATCACCACTGGATCCTGCCGATGCTCCCTGAACGGTTCGAGGAATCGAGCTGCCTCAAGTGTCATCATCAGGTGGTGGATCTCGAGCCGTCCGAGCGGTTCCCCGATCCACCGGCGCCGAAACTCGTCGAGGGCTATCATCTGATCCGGCAGTACGGCTGCTACGGCTGCCACGAGATCAACGGCTGGGCGGGGCCCGACAAACGGATCGGCCCCGACATGCGCTTGGCGCCGAACTTTCACGAGGTCGCGGCGGCCATCGCCGCCGACCCGTCGGTGGCCGGAATCGACGAGGGATCACTCCAACGCCTCGCCGAAGAGGTCGCCCACAGCCCCGACGGCCGCGCGGCTCGCGAACGTCTGCGCCAAGCGATCGAACGCGACGCCCAGCAGGGGAACGACGCGCTCCTGTCCGACCGCACCCACCAACTCTCGGCATTGCTCAAAGATCCGGAGACGCCGGGGTCGTATCCCAAGGTGGGCCCGAGCCTGCGGCATCTCGCCAGCAAGGTCGGCTTCGACTGGCTCTACGCCTGGCTCCGCAATCCCCAGGATTTCCGTCCTTCGACGAAGATGCCGCGATTCTTCGGGCTGTGGGATCATCTTTCCGGGAAGGGTCTGGAGGAGTCGCAGCGCTACGAGCCGGTCGAAATTCGGTCGATGATCGCCTACCTGACGGACGTCAGCCAACGATTCGACTATGTACCGCCCCACGCGGGCATCACCGCGCCTCCCGACATCGAGCGCGGCCGAAAGGTCTTCGAAGTGCGGGGATGTCTGGCCTGTCATCAGCACGCCGACTTCCCCTCTGCGACCAGTACCCACGGCCCGAACCTGTCGCGGATCGGCGCCAAGGCGGCGTCGCATCCGGAAGGCGGCAAGTGGCTGTATTCGTGGCTCCGCGATCCCTCGCGGTACCACCCGCGGACGATCATGCCCAACGTGCTGCTCGAACCGGTGACCCTCGCCGATGGCACCGTGTCCGACCCCGCCGCCGACGCCACCGCATACTTGCTCGGGTCCACCGAAGCGTGGAAGCCGGAGGGCATCCCGGCCACGTCGCTCTCCGACGACGAGCGTGCCGCGATGGCCGAACTGGCGCTGATGTACCTCAAGGACCGTTTTCCCGCGGCTCGCGCCGAGCGCGTTCTCGCCGAGGGGCTGTCTGCCGATCAGCGGATCCAGGGAGACGAGTCGTTGCTCGTCGGCATGACCGGCGGTGATCGTGACGCGCGGCTCCTGCACTACGTCGGCAAGAAGACGATCGCCAAACTCGCCTGCTCCGCCTGCCATGACATCCCCGGCTTCGAGGACACCAAGCCGGCGGGGGCCGCACTGGCCGACTGGGGTCGGAAGGAGTCGTCGAAGATCGCCTTCGAGCAGGTGGCGCAGTTCGTGATGCACCAGCTCTCCCACGGGGACGGCCACCACGGCCACGGCGGCGGTCACACCGACCACGCGGTCGGCACGGACGGCGACGGACACGCCCCCGAGTCGCCGGTGCGCGACGAGTTGGCGTCCGACCTGGCCTTCGAGGCGCCGGAAGAGGCGCACGTGTCCCCCGAGTCGCTCGACCGCGATACCGGGTTCTTCCTCGAGAAGTTGCTCGCCCACGAGCGCGAGGGCTTCCTCTGGCAGAAGCTCCGGGCCCCGCGCAGCTACGACTACAAGAAGGCCGAGAACAAGACCTACAACGAACGCTACCGCATGCCGCAGTTCCCCTTCACGCCTCAG
>JBJSXB010000340.1:0-8550 GCA_046086245.1 Planctomycetaceae bacterium
GTCAAAACCGGCTTCGGCGAACGGCTTGGGACCACCGCCGCGGCACTCTGCAGGGCCGCCAGCAGCGGTTCTCGGAGACAACGAACGTTCATGCCACGACGGCCCTGCACGAGATGGCGATGCGGTCGGGACCGCTCCGCACGATCGGCGGCAAACACGTAGTGTACCCGTGCCGGGGGCGGCGAAAACCCCCGTAAACCGCGTCAACGACGCTGGTTTTCTTCTGCTGTCGAAGAGAAAGACAGGAGGAGGAAACAATCAGGAGGACACAGTGGAGAAGAGAACTACCAACGAGCCTGCCATTTCGACGGTCAGTGTCGCCGCACCAGCGCCGGGGGAGCCTGAAAAGAAGGCTCCTTGAGGCGGATCACACCCGTCAGGTCGTTGTCGGTCGCTTGTCGGTTGCATGGCCTGGATCACGCCTGTCGGGGGACGATTGCAGGGGATGGACGCCGTCGAACGCCGTCGGTCGGCGGTGGTGTGAACTGCTGCGTGGCGAAGGTCCAGCCGACGCGTTCGGGTCGGCCGATCGTCGTCGCCGGGTCGTCTCCCTGCGCCGCGGATCGTGCCCGGCCGAATCCGACAATCGCTCGACCGATTCCGACGGCGCAGCGCCCGACGCCCGACCATGACGGCAGGCCCCACACGGCCACCGTCCCGGTCAGTCGACGACGACCGCGATCGCCGACCCGGTTCCGATCCGCACCGTGCGCGACAGATCGGTCTCGAGATACTTGGCGGGGACCTTCTTCAGCGCCGCTTCGGACGCGGCGGGCTTCGCCTTCTCGGAGCGGCGTACCGACCAGGCGTAGTCCCCCGGCGGCGCCTCGCTGGCGAAGGCACCGCCGGCATCGACTTCGGCGCCGGCCGCGAACCCGGGCTTGAGCGGATGGAGATGGAGCATCACGTCGCCGAGGGGTTGCCCGCCGGCCAGTGTCAGTGTGCCCGAGTAGGGCTTGCTTTCCGGCGCCTTGCCGGGATTCCCGGAGCAACCGGCGCACAGAGCCGACAGCGCGGCGACGGACAGGAACAAGCGATGTCGGCTCGATGGCATCGTCGGGGCTCGCCGGGGAGTCGGGTGATGTTTCTGGACACGATTCGGGCGGTCGCGCCGCTCCGCCCGGTGTGGGGAGCCCACACCGGGCGGAGGGCCGATCACGGTGGGCACGCGGGATGTCAGAAGTCGGACGGCGTCTGCTGGCCGTCGTTGGCACCGATGATGAACTTCATGACCACGCCGTCGATCGTGTCAGAGACGAAACGCACCGACGCGTCGCCCATCGTCGCCACCACGCCCCCCGGATGGAAACTGAACGGCTCGTCGTTGGGCCCGCAATTGTTGGTCTGCCACGGGCACTCCACCGGGCCACCGATCGGGTTGGGGTAGTTGTTGATCTTCGCGGCCCGCGAGCCCGGGGCGATGGCGTTGCTCGGTCCGGAGTACCCGTTGGTCGCGGCGTCGGGATCGATCCACGCGTACACGCGGCGCCCACCGGGCGAACCGGGGAGCACCGTGCCGAAGTTCACCGGATCGGCTTGCCCGGTGCCCATCGGCGAGATCCGTGATGACAGCGCGCCGTACTTCGCCACGCTCGGGTGGGCACGGCCGGCATCCTCGATGCAGAGGATCGTGTTGGCGGTGCCGTCGCTGATCCGCGACATCTTGCCGCCGCCGCCGTCGCACGACAGGCAGCCGCCGACGACCTGCGCCAGCCAGGCCGCACTCCCGGCGGGCACGGTCCGTTGGCCGTAGAGCGGGTCGCCGGGGGTGCTGTTGACGTCCGAAATCGCGATGAACATGTAGTCGAAGCCGCCATACCCGTGGACCGGATCCCGGCCGGCGTTGTCGACCGGCGTGGACGGACAGACGAAGGTGTTGATCTTCGCCTTGCCCGCCGCTTGAAAGGCCGGAAACGCCGGGTCGTCGTACGGGCGCCCCTTGGCATCCTTGTGGATCTGGGCGGTGCCCATCAGGTAGTACTGGCCGCTCGAGTGGAGCGTGGCCCCATACGCCGTCGGAAGCGTCGAGTGGTCCAGTTGGTTGTAGACCGTGGTCTGCTCGATATAGGGCAGAATCAGCGTCGGGGTGGAATGGAACATGTACGTCGTCGATGACGCACCGGTCGAGTCGCATTGGCCCGGATGGGGGAGCCGCTTGTATCCCGACTCGTAGTTGTGCACGCCGAGACCGATCTGCTTCATGTTGTTGAGGCATTGGCTGCGCCGGGCCGCCTCGCGGGCCGCTTGCACGGCGGGCAGAAGGAGGCCGACGAGTGTGCCGATGATCGCGATCACGACCAACAGTTCGACGAGCGTGAACGCCCGCCGCGCGGCGAGCGGGGAAGAAGAACGCATGGAGCATGTCCTCGTGGGAGTGGTGGCGGGGTCGATCGAACGGGATGAGCCGCGGCTGCCACGCCTGGATGGCGTGCACCGAGGTCGTCACGACGGCCAAGCTAGGCATCGGGCGTCACGCCACCATGAGTCGCCGATGAGAAAGAGGTGAGGATCGCGACAATTCGCCGTGAGCGGTTCACGCAGCGCTCACGGGCCGCCCGGCCGGCCAGGGCAAATTGCAAATCGTCCCGCTCATGCGACACTCACCGAACCCTCATCGACCCGGGTCGGATCGCGGCGGTGCCGCCGGCCGACCCGTCCGCGCGGAGTGCCTCCCATGCCTGCCACCGCCCCCTTTCGTGACCGTCCCGTCCGCATCGCGATCGTCGGTCTCGGCTTCGGAGCCGAGTTCATTCCCATCCACCAGCGGCATCCGCACGTGCAGCTGGCGGCGATCTGCCAGCGCTCGCGGGAGAAACTCGACCAGATCGGCGACGCCTACGGCGTTGAGCGCCGCTACGTCTCGTACGCCGACGTGCTCCGGGACTCGACGATCGACGCCGTGCACATCAACTCGCCGATCCCCGACCACGCGCCGATGTCGATCGCGGCGCTCGAGGCCGGCAAGCACGTGATGTGCACCGTGCCGATGGCGACGACCGTCGATGACTGCCGGCGGATCGTCGACCTGTGCGAGCGCACCGGGCTCCGCTACATGATGGCCGAGACGGTCGTCTACGCGCGCGAGTTCCTGTTCATCAAGGAGATGGCCGACCGCGGCGAACTGGGGAAGATCCAATTCCTCCAGGCGAGCCACCAGCAGGACATGGACGGTTGGCCCGATTACTGGCCCGGCCTGCCCCCCATGCACTACGCCACCCACTGCGTCGGCCCCTGCCTGGCGCTCGAGCGGAAGGACGCCGTCGAGGTGAGCTGCTTCGGCTCGGGGCGGATCCGCGAGGAGCTGATCGGCCGCTATGGCTCGCCGTTCGCGATCGAAAGCGCCCATGTCGCGCTGCGGCACAGCGACGTCGTGGCGCGGATCATCCGCTCGTTGTTCGACACGGCGCGTCAGTACCGGGAGAGTTTCGACGTCTACGGGTCGAAGAAGAGCTTCGAGTGGCAGCTTTGCGAGGGGGAGGAACCGGTGCTCCACACCGCCAAGCGGCCGGAGCCGGAAATCCCCGCGCGCGTGCCGGTGCCCGATTTCGCCCACCGGCTACCGGAGCCGATCCGCCGGTTCACGACCGGCGGGGTGTACGACGCCGACGACCACCAGCACTTGTCGTTCACCCAGGGCGGGGGACACGGCGGCAGCCACCCGCATCTGGTGCACGAGTTCGTCACGGCGCTGGTCGAGGGCCGCGAGCCCTATCCCAACGCGCGGCAGAGCGCCAACTGGACCTGCACCGGTTTGCTGGCTCACGAATCGGCCTTGGCCGGCGGCGTGATCAAAAAACTCCCCGAGTGGACGCTCGGGTCGTGACCGCGCGCATGCGGGGCGCGGATCGGACCGGGGTATGATGGCACGGCCGCGCCGTGTGTTCGCGGGGCGGGGAGGCTCGCCATGCGTCGCACGGTTGGTCGGTTCATGATCGGTCTGGCGATGCTCGCCGGCCTCGTGGTTCGCGTGTCGCCGGCGGTGGCCGGGCATGCGACGCCGCTCCGCGTGCTGTTGCTCGGGGACCGCGGCCATCACGAGCCGGCCCGCCGCTTCACCCAACTGCAGCCCGTGCTCGCACCACGCGGGATCGAGATCGTCTTCAGCGAGCGTCTCGAGGACCTCGACCGGGCGGTGCTGGCCGGCTACGACGTCGTCGCGGTGTACGCCAACATCGACGAACTGCCCGCCGATCGCGAGGCGGCGCTGCTCGACTTCGTCCGCGGTGGCAAGGGGCTCGTGGCGCTCCACTGCGCCAGCTACTGTTTCCGCAACTCCCCCGCCTGGATCGACCTGGTGGGGGCCCAGTTCCAGAAGCACGGCGCGGGCGAATTCCGCGTCGAGACGGTCGCCCCCGATCATCCGCTGATGCGCGGGTTCCAGGGCTTCGCCAGCCACGACGAGACCTACGTCCACACCCGCCACAATCCGCGCGGCCGCACCATCCTCGAGGAGCGCGTCGAGGGAGATCACCGCGAGCCCTGGACGTGGGTGCGGAGCGAGGGGGCGGGGCGGGTGTTCTACACCGCCTGGGGGCACGACGAGCGCACCTGGGGGCATCCCGGCTTCCACAACCTCGTCGAACGCGGGATCCGCTTCGCCGCCGGTGGCGATCCGGCCGCCGCCGGTGTGTATGTCGATCACCCGCCGATGACGCGGCCCGCCGCGGGGCTGGCGCCGTTCACCTATCAATCCGCCAGGGTGCCGTTCTACGACCCCGAAGCCGCGCAGTGGGGCAAGCAACTCGAGCCGAAGGCGACGATGCAGCAACCGCTCGCCGCCGCGGAGTCGCGCCGCCACGCGATCACCCCAGAGGGGTTCGTCGTGCAGTTGCATGCCGCCGAGCCGCTGCTGGCCGCCAAGCCGTTGGCGATGGCCTTCGACGCCGCCGGACGGTTGTTCGTCGTCGAGAGCGTGGACTACCCCAACGACATCGTCCTGCCGGGGGAAGGGGAGGGACGCGATCGGATCGTGATGCTCGCCGACACCGACGGCGACGGCGCCGCCGACACGCGCACGGTGTACGCCGAGGGGCTATCGATCCCCACCAGCCTTCTCCACCACGACCGCGGCTTCATCGTCGCCCAGGCGCCCGCGATGCTCTATCTCGAGGATGCCGACGGCGACGGCCGGGCGGAGATCCGCCGCGAGCTGTTCAGCGGATGGGGCACGCGCGACACCCACTCCGGGCCGAGCAACCTCACCTGGGGCTTCGACGGCTGGGTCTACGGCATGGTGGGCTACTCCGGTTTCGAGGGGGACGTGGGGGGGGAGAGGGTGCGCTTCGGCCAGGGATTCTTTCGCTTCCTCCCCGACGGCTCGAAGCTCGAGTTCCTCCGCAGCACCAACAACAACTCCTGGGGATTCGGCTTCAGCGAGGAGGGGCTCGTCTTCGGATCGACCGCCAACGGCAACCCCAGCGAGCACATGCCACTGCCGGCCCGCGTCTACGAGCGCGTGCGCGGCTGGAGCGCGACGACGCTCGGCGGCATCGCCGGCACGCCGAAGATGGAGCTCGCCCCACGGGGCGACGGCACCGCGCCGATCCGTCAGGTCGACCATCACGGCCGTTTCACGGCCGCCGCCGGTCACCGCCTTTACACCGCGCGCACCTTCCCCCCCGAGTACTGGAACCGCGCCGCCTTCGTCTGCGAGCCGACCGGGCACGTCGTCGCCACGTTCCAGCTCCAGCCGGTCGGCGCCGGCTTCCGCAGCCGCATGGCGTGGAACCTCGTCGCCAGCGACGACGAGTGGACGGCGCCGATCCAGGCCGAGGTGGGCCCGGACGGCAACGTGTGGGTGATCGACTGGTACAACTACATCGTCCAGCACAACCCCACGCCGGCCGGGTTCGAGAACGGCCGGGGCAACGCCTACCAGACGCCCCTCCGCGACAAGACGCACGGTCGGATCTGGCGGGTCGGCCCGGCGACCGGCCGCGCCCCGGCGCCGCGGCCACCAGCGGCCAGCACATCCGCGCTCGTGACCGCCCTCCGCAACGACAATCTCTTTTGGCGCGAACGCGTACAGCGGGAGCTGGTTGCGTGCGGGCGCACCGCGGCCGACGGCGGGCGCGACGCCATGGCCGGGCTCGTGGCGCTGGTGCGTGACGACACGGTCGATGCCATCGGCCTCGCTCCCGGCGTCATCCACGCCCTCTGGACCCTCCAGGCGCTCGGCGCGCTTGCCGGCCCGGACGCCGATCTGGTCGCGCTCGACGCGGCGCGCGGGGCGCTGCGTCATCGATCGGCGGGCGTGCGGATGAACGCGCTGCGCGTCCTACCGCGCGACGAGGCGACGCTCGCGGCGATCGACCGTGCCGGCGTCGTCGCCGACGCGACGCCCCTCGTACGCTTGGCATTCCTCGAAGCGCTGTCGGAGTGTCCGCCGTCGTCGGCGGCGGCCGCAAGCGTTCGCCTCCTCCTCGACGACCCGGGCACGCTCGCCGATCCGGTGCTCGCCGACGCCGCCACGGCCGCGGCCGCGGTCCACGCGGCGGACGTGCTGCCGGGATGGCTCGTGCCCGCCCCCGCGTCCGCCGCGCTCCCCGGCGGGTTGACGGCCGCGGTGGTGGGGGTGGTCGCCGCCGCCGCGCCCGTGCCGGAGTCGCCGCAGCGGCTCGCGCTGGTCGAACGCGTCTGCGAGCACGTCGCCCGCGGTGCCGATGGGGCGCTGGCCAACCGGATCTTCGTCGCCCTCGAGGCGGCTCCCGCCGATCTGGCCGGTGCGAGCCTGGCGGGCCTCGCCCGCGGGTGGCCGCGGGGCACGCCGCTGGCCTTCGACGCGGCCGCCAGCGAAGCGATTACCCGGCTCGTGGAGCGGTTGCCGCCGGCGGCGCAGGGGCAACTGGTGACGTTCGTGCAGCGCACCGGCAGCGACGTGCTCGACGCCCACGTCGGCACGATCAGCCAGGCGCTCATCGCCCAGCTCGACGCCGAAGGCAACGACGCCGAGCGTGGCGCCGCGGCCGAGCGGCTGGTAGCGCTGCGGCCCGCTGACGCTGCCGTGGTCGGGGAGATCCTCGGTCGCACCGGGGGGCGAGCGAGCCCCGCATTGGCCGCGGCGCTCGTCAGCGCCGTCGCCCGCTCGCAGGCCCCGGAGGCGATCCCCGCGCTGCTCGACAGGTTCGCCACGTTCACGCCGACGGTGCGCGAGGCGGCCGTGCGGGCGGTGCTCGCGTCGCGCGATGGCGGCCAGCGGATCGTCGAGCGGCTCGAGGCCGGTGCGCTGGCCGCGGGCGACCTGCCGCTGGTCGAGCGCGGCAAGCTCTCCGAGCATCCCGACCGCCGGTTTCGCGACCGGGCCCGCAAGGCGCTGGCGAAGGCGGGAGGGCTGCCCGATGCCGATCGTCAGAAGGTGATCGACGACGTGTTGCCGGTGGTGCTCGCCGGCGGCGACGTGGCCCGTGGTCGGGGGTTGTTCGCCCAGCAATGCGCCAAATGCCATCGGCACTCGGGGGAAGGAGGACAAGTCGGCCCCGATCTCACCGGCATGGCGGTCCATCCGCCCCAGGAACTCCTCGTCCACATCCTCGACCCCAACCGGTCGGTCGAGGGAAACTTCCGCGCCTACACGGTGGCCACCGACGACGGCCGTGTTGTGACCGGGCTGCTCGCGGGCGAGAGCCGGACCGCTCTCGAGATCATCGATGCCGAAGGGAAGAGGCATCCGATCCAGCGCGCCGAGATCGAGGCCTTCCAGCCTTCACCCAACTCGCTGATGCCGGTGGGATTCGAAAAGCAGATTCCCCCTGCGGGGTTCGCCGACCTGCTCGCCTTCCTCACCGCGCGGGGGAAGTTCGTGCCGTTGCCGCTCGGTTCGGTGGCGACGGCGGTCAGCACCCGGGGGCTGTTCTACAACGCGGAGAACCCGGCGGAGCGGCTGGTGTTTCCCGACTGGTCGCCGAAGACGTTCGCTGGCGTCCCCTTCCACCTCGTCGATCCGCAGGGGGACACGCTCCCCAACATCGTCATGCTCCACGGTCCGCTTGGCACCCTGCCGCCGAAGATGCCGCAGACGGTGTCGCTGCCGGTGGGGGGCCCGGCCCGGGCGATCCACCTTCTCGGCGGCATCTCCGGGTGGGGCTTCCCGGCGATCGGCAAGGGCTCGACGAGCATGACGGTGAGGCTGATTTACGACGACGGCGCCACCGAGGACCATCCGCTCGTCAACGGCGAGCACCTGGCCGACTACGTGCGGCGCATCGACGTGCCGCAGAGTACGTTCGCCGCCGACCTCGGCGGCCGCCAGGTGCGCACGGTCCGCATCGAACCCAAGCGCACCGATCCGGTGGCCCGGCTCGAGCTGGTCAAGGGTACCGACGACACGGCGCCGATCGTGATGGCGATCACGATCGAGTCGCCCTGACCGGCTTGGGCGCCACTCACGCGGGCCGGGTCAGCGCACTTCGAGCAGCTCGACGAGGAAGTGGAGCGTCGCGTCGGGCGGGATCACCGGCGGAGCGCCGCGCTTGCCGTAGCCGAGCTTGGCGGGGATGAGCAGCTCGATCATCCCCCCCTTGCCCACCAGCTGCATGCCCTCTGTCCATCCGG
>JBJSXB010000341.1:0-2659 GCA_046086245.1 Planctomycetaceae bacterium
TCGGTACTACCGCTGGTCGTCCTGTGGCTCGCGGCCGCGCTGCTCGCTGCCGTCGCCACGGCGGGATCGCTCTGCCTGGCGGCACTGCGTCGCGCCACCCCCGCCTGGTGGACAGGATTCGTCCGGGTGGTGCTGGTCACCGTCATGGCACTGGCGATCGCCGACACCGAGATGCGACCTCCGTCGTCGTCGGCTCCCGGCGCCCCATGGCTCGTGTTTCGCATGGCCATCGGCATCGTGGGGATCCTCCTCGCCGCATCGATCGTGCGTCTTCCGTCACCCACGATCCATGGCGGTTGGCCGGGAATCGTCGGCGGCGGCGTCGCGGCGGTGCTGGCGTGTGCACGCCTGCAGGCGATCGCGGCGCCATCGACCCAGCTACTCCCGCCCACCGCGGCGAGCCTCATCCAGCATCAACCCGACGACACCGCCGCCCATGCCGTGACCGACCGTGGCTCGATCATCCAGCTGCGCTGTTTCACGACGATCGAACATGAACCGCTCGTGCCCGATGGGTTCAATGGACGGGTGATCGTCGCCACCGCGGAACAGTCCCCTTCCAACTGCCATGGGTGGGTGTTCACGGGAGGGCGATTCCAGATCGCCGGCGCTGACGTGGCGACGATCCTCGAGGACAACGGCTACAGCGCCGTCACCGCGCCGCGTCCCGACGACTTGATCGTGTATCGCAATCCCTCCGGTACCATCATCCACACCGGCTTGGTGAAGGCGGTCGGCACCGACGGCTTCGTGCTCGTGGAGAGCAAGTGGGGACCGCTCGACATCTATTGGCATACCCCCTATGAGCAGACCTACTCGCAAAGGTTCGAATACTGGCGCAGCCGCCGCGACGGGCACGGCCTCACGGTGGTGACACCGGCCGGCGATGCCGCCCGGCCCTGACCTCATCGGCGTCACCCGGAGAGTCGCAGGCCGGCCCAGACCGCCGCCAGCGCCGCCGCATTCGAGACGACGACGTACGCCGTCGCGGCGAGCGGCCTCCCCTGCTGCCACAGCTCCAGCGACTGGAACGCGTAGCTGGAAAAGGTGGTGAACCCGCCGAGCAGGCCGACGAGCAGCGCCGTTTCGACGGAATGGGGCAGGGGGATCCGCGCGCGGGACACACCCACGACCGTGCCGAACGCCAACGCGCCGCCGACGTTCACCAGCAGCGTACCCCACGGAAACGTCGTGCCCGCGACGCGCACCGCGAGCGACGTCACACCGGCACGAGCGAGCGTGCCGACGGCTCCGGCGAGGGCGAGCACCACCCAGTGGCTCATGGCCGCTCCCGCACGGTTCGGCGTGGCGCGGCGGCAGCGGCGCCGGGAGCGGTCGGACGGCGGCGAAGCCGGCCGCCCGGGGCCGCTATACTGCCCCGGTTTACCGCCGCACGCTCACGTGCGCGGTGCGACCACGCGCTCCGGGCGCCGCCCGGCCGACCCACGGAGGCACCCACCGCGCGATGAACCGGACGAAACTGCTGCCCCTCGCCCGCAAGCATGGCACCCCCTTGTTCGTCGTCGATCACGACGAACTGCGCCGCAAATACAAGCTCTTCCGCCGCCACTTCCCCCGCGTGCAGGTGTACTACGCGGTGAAGGTCAACAGCGACCCGGCGATCGTCGAGACATTCTACGAGTTGGGTAGCAGTTTCGACGTCGCCAGCATGCAGGAGTTTCACACCGTCCACCGGCTGATCGCCAAACTGCCAGCCAAGCAGCGGCAGGACTTCATCTGGGACAAGATCATCTACGCCAACCCGATCAAGCCGATCGAGACGCTTCGCGAACTCGACCGCTACAAGCCGCTGGTTACCTACGACAACCAAGAGGAGGTGAAGAAGATCGCCAAGCACGCCCCGCACGCCGGTCTGGCGCTGCGCCTGCGCGTGCCCAACACCGGCTCGATGGTGGAACTGTCGAGCAAATTCGGGGCCCTGCCGGGAGAGGCGGTGGAGTTGATCGAATACGCCCACGATGCCGGTCTGGTCGTCGAGGGCTTGAGCTTCCACGTCGGCAGCCAGTGCACCAATCCGGAAAACTACATCCAGGCGCTGCATCTTTGCGCCGGCGTGTTCGCCGAGGCGGCGAGCCGCGGGTTCACGCTGAAGTTGCTCGACATCGGCGGTGGATTCCCTGCCGACTACGACGACTCCGTGCCGAAGTTCGCCGACCTGGCGGGGAAGATCAACCACGAGATCGACCGGCTGTTCCCGGCACCGATCGAGATCCTCGCCGAGCCGGGGCGGTTTCTGGTCGCATCCTCCGCCACCGCCGTCTCGAAGATCATCGGCAAGGCGTTCCGCAACGACAAACTCTGCTACTACGTGGACGACGGGGTCTACCACACGTTCTCCGGGGTGATCTTCGACCATTGCACGTACCACATGAAGGCGTTCAAGCGGGGCACACCGCAACTCTGCGCCGTGTTCGGCCCGACCTGTGACGCCCTCGACACGATCAGTCTCGCCGAACACCTGCCCGATCTCGAGATCGGCGACTATCTCTACAGCGAGAACATCGGCGCCTACTCGGCGGCCAGTTCCACGCACTTCAACGGCTTCCCGCCGGCGAAAGTCATCCACGTCAATCGCTGAACCGCGCGGCTGCGCGTTCGGTCGTGCGTTCAGGGACGTCGTGCTTCGATCAGGTGATAC
>JBJSXB010000342.1:0-3916 GCA_046086245.1 Planctomycetaceae bacterium
ACCGGCAGTGCCGTCGGACCACGGTGCACGTGGCAGACAAGGCAATTCTGCCGGGCGCGGATCGGCTGGTAGTAGTGGTATTCGCTGCGGTCGGGCGTGCGGAACTCGCGGTACTCGGCGATCGAACCTGGCGGCCCGGCACCAGGGGGCTCGGTCGGTGCTTCGGTCGGTGCTTCGATTGACGGCGCGGGATGGGAGCGAAAGTAGTCGAGGACGGCGACGTCGAGGCGCTTGTACCCGGCGGCGACCTCGGCATCGGCGGCGGGATCGAGGATCACCGACTGATAGGGCTCGCGCTGCAAGTCGCGACCCAAGTGCTCGATGAGCGGTTCGAATTGCCGGCGGTTGGGCTCGAGTGTCACCCAATGGCGCTGCAGCATGATCGCGTCGACGAGATGCCGACCGGTGGCCCGGGTACTCTCGTACACGAGCGCTTCGGTACGGTTGCCATACCACCAGAAGCTGCCGGTGATGAGCACGAGTAGGCAGAGTCCGAACAGGAAGCGGCACTTCCGCTCCAAGCTCGTCTCGCCGAGGATCTCACCCAGTCTGGTGGCTGCCATGGCACCCCGCATCCCTCCGACCGAATCGTACCCGCGGCGGTCGAACGGGAGAAAGCCGCGACCGGCCGCGTGGCTCGTCAGAGCATCTCCACCGGATCGACGTCGACGATCCAGGCGACGCCGGCGGGGGTCTGCAGCGGGGCCGTGACACGCTGCACGAGCCCACGGAGGCGCTCGCCGTCGGCGGCGTGAACCTGCAGGTGCCAGCGGAAACGGTCGCGGAGCCGTGCGATCGGCGCGGGCGCGGGACCGAGCACGCGGACGGCGCCGGCGGGCAGGGACCGCGACGCCTCGTCGCGGAGGCGCTCGGCCACGGTACCCGCCCAGGCCGACACCGCGTCGTCGTTCGCGCCGCGGACGACGATCCGCACCAGGCTCGCCGCCGGGGGGTACCCGAGGGCGTCTCGTGCCGCGAGTTCGCCGGCAGCGAACGCCTCGTAGTCGTGCCGCACCGCCGCCGTGACGGCGGGATGATCCGGGGTGGCGGTCTGCACGACGACGCGGCCACCGCGTTCACCGCGCCCGCTGCGACCGGCCACCTGGGTGACGAGTTGGCAGGCCCGCTCGGCGGCGCGGAAGTCGGGCATGTGCAGCGCGGCGTCCCCCGACAGCACGCCGACGAGCATCACGGCGGGAAAGTCGAGCCCCTTGGCGATCATCTGGGTGCCGACGAGGAGGTCGATCTCACGATGCCGGAACGCGTCAAGCGTGCGTTCGTGGCTGCCGCGCGCACGCATCGTGTCGGTGTCCATCCGTGCCACACGCGCGTTTGTGAAGGTGGAGCGGCAGTACTCTTCGAGACGTTGCGTGCCGGTGCCACGATGGACGAGGTGGGGAGCGCGGCAAACGGGGCAGTCGGCCGGGAGTCGCGTGACCAGTCCGCAGCCGTGGCAAATGCCGCGCTGACCGGGCTGGTGGAGGGTGAGGGCGAGGTCGCACTGTGGGCAGCGCACGGCGGCACCGCAGGCGATGCACTGCACGTGCGTGGCGAAGCCGCGGCGGTTGAGCAGCAGCATCACCTGCCCCCCGGCGTCGAGCGCCCAGCGGATGCCGGCCGCGAGCCGCGGACTCACCGGTCCGGCGCGCCGGTTCTCCGGGCTACGCAGGTCGACGGTGATCACCGGGGGCAGCCTGCCGGCGCCGACGCGTTCCGGCAGCCGGCACATCCGCCAGTCGCCCGCGCGGCAGCGGGCGAACGTCTCGAGGGCCGGCGTCGCCGAACCGAGCACCAGGGGCACTCCCGCCTCGCGCGCGATCCATTCCGCGACGTCGCGGGCGTGGTAGCGAGGAGCGGTCGACTGCTTGAAACTGCTCTCGTGCTCCTCGTCGATGACGATGAGGCCGAGCCGTGGTGCCGGCGCGAAGACCGCGCTCCGCGCGCCGACGATCACGCCCGCCCCCCCGGCGGCGATCAGTCGCCACTGCGCGTGCCGCTCCGCGGGGGTGAGGTGGCTGTGGAGCACGGCCACCTGCCCGAACCGCGCGCGGAACCGGTCGCAGGTCTGCGGGGTGAGGCTGATCTCGGGTACGAGCACGATCGCCTGCCGTCCGTGGGCGAGGGTTTCCTCGACGGCGCGGAGATAGACCTCGGTCTTGCCGCTGCCGGTGACGCCGAACAACACGATCGTCTCGTGACGGCCCGCGGCGAGCGGCGCGCGGATCGCGTCGAGTGCCGCCTGCTGCGCGCCGGAGAGTCGCTCGGGACGCTCGTGCGGCACGTCGGGCCTGTCCCGCAGCGGATCGGCGGCCGGCTCTCCCGCCGGCTCGAGCAGGCCGCCGCGCACCATCCGCGCCACCAGCGCCGGCGAGACCCCCGCCGCGCGCCCGAGGTCGGCCGCCGTCATCGGGGTGGCGGCCGCCTGGAGGACACGGCTCTGCGCGTCGGAGAGGCGGCGCACGCCTGGCGCGGCAGCGGGCCGCAGCAGCGGTGTCCGCCGCAGGCGGCGCGTGAGGCGCACCCCGGCCGGCAGCACCGCCTCGAGAGCCTCGCCCCACCGCGCCAGCCAACGGTCGGCGATCCACCGCGTCAGGGCGATCATCCGCGGGGCCAACAGGGGGGCGTCGTCCTCCACGCCGGCGATCGGCTTGAGGGCGCGCTGCGGCAGGTCACCCGTCGTGACGGCCACGCAATAGGCGAGCCGCTTACGGTCGCTCTTGCCCAACGGCACCCAGACCCGTTGGCCGGCGGCAAGCCGGGGGGCGAGCGTCTCGGGCACCAGGTAATCGAGCGGTTTATCGACTCCGTCGGGTAGGACGACGGTGGCGACGGTCCCGCGGCGCGCGTCGTCCTCACGCCACGCGGGACGGGTGTCGAAAAGAGCCCGCTGGGTCGTATGCTCGTCGTCCATCCTGGCCGTCGCCGCCGGGAGCCGGGGTCGTCCGCCGGGAGCCGCTCCCGGCGACCTCGCGTTGTAGCACACCCGCCGCAGGCGTCCGGCGGGGTACCGGGAGTGACGTCGCGTGCGTCTCGGGGTGTTCGGGGGAAGCTTCGATCCCGTGCACGTCGGCCACCTTGTGGTGGCGGAGACGTGCCGCGAGGAGGCGCGTCTGGACCGTGTGCTGTTCGTGCCGGCCGCCGTCGCGCCGCACAAGGAGGCCGGCCCGTTCGCGGCGGCCGCCGACCGGGTGGCGATGCTCGAGCTGGCGATCGGTGGCAACGACCGCTTCGCCCTCTCGACCCTCGAAATCGACCGGGGCGGGGTCAGCTACACCGTCGATACACTCGCCGCCCTCCGCGACGCCCATCCGGATGCGTCGCTCCACTTGATGCTCGGTCCCGACAGTCTGGAACGGTTCGGCACCTGGAGGGATCCGGCCCGCATCCTTCGCCTGGCGTCTCTTCTGCCGGTGGTGCAGGATGGCCGTGACGACGTGGCGGCGATCTGCGACCGCGGCGGACTCGACCGGTGGATGGATCCCGGGGCGATCGCGAAACTGGCGATGGAACGCGTCGTGGTGCCGGTGGTCGGCGTGCGCTCCACCGCGATCCGCCAGCGCGTCGCGGCGGGGCGAGGGATCGGCTATCGGGTGCCCCGCGCGGTCGAGCGCTACATCGAAAGCCACGGAATCTACCGCGGCGGTGCCCGCTCGTAGCCCTCGGCCATCGGGCTCTCGTAGCGATGAGCAGGCCGTGGAAAAAGGCGTCCGGGACTTTTTCCAGGCAAATAAACCACCGGTTTTTCGGCAGTTGCACTGCCGCGATCGCGTCCGTGCGATCGAGCAGGCTGTTTGTCCACAGCCTGCTAGTGTCCTGAACTAGAAGTTCATGACACTAGAAATTGTTTGATTCCCGGCCTGCAAGGCCGGAAATGTCGTGTCGTGAATCGAAATGAACTTTCGACTCACGACACTAG
>JBJSXB010000343.1:0-5109 GCA_046086245.1 Planctomycetaceae bacterium
AACGCCCGCAGCGGATCGACCGCGCCGATGCAGCCGTGGACCGACGCCAAACCGGCGACGGTCGGGTCGATCGTCGCCATGGCGGTGAGAAAGCGCGCGAAGGCGGTGAACGGGCAGTCACTGCCGCCGTGGGCCTTGTCCACCAGCAGCCCCCAGTAGCCCGCCGCCCCCAAGTCGGCGAGAACGTCGGGGCTCACCTTGCCGGCGGCGTCGTAGAGTGTGCCCTAGCGCCTGTGCCGCCGGACCAATTCCATCGACTCGTCCATCGTCCGTCGGCAGGCGGCGTCGATCGTCGGCTCGGCCACCGCGAACTGCTCGGCCGGGAATGCGGCATCCCACACGGCGCGATGTGCCGGGCTGGCGGCGGTCCGATACCGCTCATCGAACAGCGTCTCCACCTGTTCGTCGGCGCGATCGAGACGGCCGGTGGCACGCGACTCCTCGGCGCTCTTCCCCGACAATTCAAGCGCGGTCTCGACGAACGACCGTTCCGACGACTCACCGGCGACCGGGGGACGAACCGTGGGGGTGGACATGCGAGCCTCCGGGACGGGAATCGGGATCGTGCCGCGTCGTTGCCGCCAGGGCCGGGGGCGAAGGCCTTGCCCCTGCTCGCCCCCGCAGCATGATACCCGCCGCCCGCCCAGGTGCCACGCGATGCCAGGGGGCCGTCGTGCCCGTGGACCGGGGTCCGCCGTCGTGGCGAAGGCCGCTCACGGCGAGCCGGCGTTCCACTCGCGCTGGTACAGCACGCGTGCCACCGGTGCGGCCACCGGTTCCTCCGGCAGGAGGCAGCGGACGAGCACGTATCCGGCGTGGTGCCCGGCGGTATCGATCCAGTTGGGATGCCCGGGATCGCGGTGCGCCAGACAGATCTCGTAGCCGCCGTCGGCGTCGCACTCGAGGGTGCGATCGTTGAGACAGATGCGGTGGGAGCGGTAGTCGAGGCTCTCGAGCCAGGCGTTGTACAGGCACAAGCCCCACCACCGGCCGCGCGGCACCCGCCCGCGCACCAGCATCATCTGGTCGTCGCCGAATCGGTATCGGCAACCGACGTAGACATTGTCGGGGGTGGGGAACAAGGTCGCCCCGTCCATCACGGTGAAGATATTGGGGATCCACCCCGCCGTCTCGCGCCATGTGCCGGCGGTGCGCGAGAAGACCGCCTCGAGGTTCCGCCGCGCGCGATCGACCGACGCCGCCAGAGCGGCGGCGTCGAGGGGGCGGGGCGGCGGCCCCTGTTCCAGGACGATCTCCAACTCGACGGGGGCCTCGCGCGAGCGATCGCGGAAATACTGCCGCACCATGACGGCGATCTCGTCACCCTCGGCCACCAGATCGGCCCCCGGATCGGCGGCCACCGTCAGCGAGAAGCGTCCGTCGGCCCCGACGAACTCGCGGTCGTGGCGATGCGCACCGACGACGCCCCCTTTCCGGTAGAGCAGCAGGCCGACGTACGCGGTGCCGTCGGGGACACGACCGCTGATGCGGTAGCGGCGCCCGCCCGCGGTGCGCAGCGCCGCGCGCCAGTAATCGGCGTCGGGATTGTCGGCGAACATTTTCCGCGACGGCCCTTCGGCATGTGCGAACCGCGGACGGTCGGCATCCCCGTCCTCCACGAACAGGTCGATGCTGGCCGCCATCATCCGCAGCAGGAACCGCCGTCCCTCGACGTCGTCGAGGTCGCCCGGCATGCGGATCGACGATTCGAGGCGCTTGGCGGTCGTCCAGAAGGCGTCGAGGGCCGACGAGACCGCCGTGATCCGCGGCGGGGAGAGGGCGCCGAGGTCGTACCCGAGCTCGCGTGCCAGCGCGTGCGTCTCCGGCGACACACGCGCCGGATCGAAGCCCTCCAGCCACGAAGTAGCGAGCTCGGGCTGGATGCGGCCGCGACCCGCCATGTTGGGATCGCCCACGGCACGGGCGCCGCTGGGCCCCTCGCGCATCCGCTCGCCCTCGTAGGGAGTGAGCAGCGCCTCGTGGAAGGGGATTCCCAGCCGCTGGCACGTCGCCTCGAGGGTGGCCCGGGGATCGGTGACGAGATCCTCGTAGCGCAGCCGCGCCTGCCGCTCCGCCGGGATGCCGGCGAGAAAATCGGCGAGGCCGCGATTGGTCGCCCGCCACAGGTCGCGCACGTCGGCGGAGTAGCCGGCGAGCATCACCTCGGCCATCGGCATGTTCTCGATGCTCCGGGTCACGCTGCCGGGGTGCCGCACGATCCACAGCCATCGCGCCCGGGGAAACCAGCGGTCGAGCCGGCCGAGCGCCGAGTGGTCGATCGACAGGTGCGGGCACTTGTCGACGAGCATCCGTCCGCCGATCCGCTCCTGGATCCAGGCGTAGACCTCCGGCACCGTCCGCGACTCGAGCGACGCCTCGATCGCTTTCGCCTCGTCGACCTCGACGCCGAGCAATTCCATGATCGTCCGCCGCAGCCCTCCCTTCTCCCAGAACCGTTGTTCGAGCCGATCGCGGCGCTCCGCCATGGTCGAAAACGGCGCCAGGAGCATCTCCGGTGGTGCGAACAGGTCGGGATGGCCGGCGAGCATCACGCGCAGCAAGGTCGTGCCGCTGCGCGGTGAGCCGAGGACGAAGAGCGGATCGGGCACGGGCTTCTCCACTGGGTCTAGGGCGCCGCAGGCGTGCTCGACCGGTCACCGAGCCCGAGCTCGCGGCGCAGCGGTTTCTTGTCGACCTTGCCGTTGGGCAGGAGCGGCAGCTGGGGCCGCACGACGAAAGCCTTGGGAACCTTGAAATTCACCAGCCGCTCGCGGCAGTGGGCCTGCAGATCCTCCGCCGACACCGTCATGCCCGGCTTGGGCATCACGAAGGCGTGGCCCACTTCGTCGAACACCGCATGGGGCACGCCGATCACGGCGCAGAAGAGGACGCCTGGATGGGCTTCGATCGCGTCCTCCACCTCGCGTGGAAAGACGTTCTCGCCGCCCGTCTTGAACATCTCGGTGCGCCGCCCCTCGAGCGATAGGTAGCCGCGCGCGTCCATCCTCCCGAGGTCGCCGGTGTGGTACCAGCCCTCGGCGTCGATCGCCGCGGCGGTCAGCGCCGGCTCGCGGAAGTAGCCGAGCATCACCGTCGGCCCGCGGAAACAGACCTCACCGATCGCCCCCGGCGGCAGCGGCCGCCGCGCGTCGTCAACGATCCGCATCTCGAACGGCGGCACGACGCGGCCGCAGGTCGAAGCGAGCACCTCGAGCGGATCGTCGGGCATCGAGTAGGTGGTGAACCCGCACAGTTCGGTCGAGCCATAGCCGGTCGACATCCGGGCTCCCGTGGCGGCCGCGATGCGTGCCAGCACGCCGAGAAGCAGGGGTGACGCCCGCGCGCCCCCCCACACGATGCTCCGCACGCGCGACCAGTCCATCGTCGGGAAGGCCGGCGCCTGCATCTGCATCAGGAACATCACCGGCACCTGGCCGACCATCGTCACCCCCTCGCGGGCGATCGTCTCGAGCGACGCCTGCGGGTCGAACCGGTCCATGAGCACCAGCGTGCTGCCGACCAGCAGGCTCGTGGCGGCGATCTCGACGTCGGCGGCGACATGGTTGATCGGAAAGTGGAGAAGCAGCTTCCCCGCCTCGTCGGCGAGCATGTGGCGCGACTCGATGGCGGCACTGGTGAGGATCGCCCGGTGACTCTGAAGCACCCCCTTGGGCCGGCCGGTCGAGCCCGACGTGTACATCAGCAGCGTCGGATCGCCTGGATCCACCTCCGCCTCGCGTTCGGCCAGCCGGCCCTCGAGGTGGCTGCGATCACGCGTGACGAAGCGGTCGTAATCGTCGTCTCCACCCCCCCCGAGCACGAGCACGAGGCGGATCGACGGCACCGCGGCGGCCAGCTCGCGCGCCCGGGCGGCGACATCGGCTCCGAGGTGCTCGGCGACGGCGACGAGGACGGTCGGTTCCGCATGGGTGAGCAGCCCGGAGAGTTCGTCGCTGGTGAACTTCGCGTTGAGTCCCAGCCAGATCGCGCCGACCCGGCTGGTAGCGAGGAAGGTCTCGATGAACTCGGGGCACGCCACGCCGAGCATCGCGACGCGGTCGCCGCGGGAGACGCCCGCATCGAGCAGCGCCAGCGCGACGCGGCGCACCGCGCCGTCGAGCTCGCGCCACGTCACCCGACGGGACGCCGACACCAGGGCCTCGGCATCGGGCCTGCCGGCGGCGTGCAGCGCCGCGCACTGCCACAGCAAGCGCGGCCCGACGGTCGGTCGGGCAGGCGTTCCCCGTTCCAAGGCGAGTCCTCCGCAAATCGGCCCCGACCCCGTTTCCCCCCGTCCCCTCCTGGAGTATCGTGCGGCGTCGCACGAGGGAGCAAGCACGGTCTCCCGGGCCGTGACGAAACCGAGGGGAGATACACCATGGTCGCGGCCGAACAGGGCGGTGCGGACGTCGGGCCGCTCGCCGGGAAGACGATGTTCATCACCGGGGCGTCGCGGGGCATCGGCCTGGCGATCGCACTGGCGGCCGCGCGCGCCGGGGCCAACGTCGTCATCGCGGCGAAGACTGTCGCGGCCCATCCCAAGCTCCCCGGCACGATCCACGAGGCGGCCCGCGCGGTCGAGGAGGCAGGGGGCCGGGCGCTGGCGGTACCGCTCGACATCCGCGACGAGACGGCGGTGGAGCAGGCGGTGGCGGCGGCGGCCGATCGCTTCGGTGGCATCGACGCCTGCGTCAATAACGCCGGCGCGATCTTTCTCGCCCCCACGCTCGACACGCCGGTGAAGCGGTTCGACCTCGTCCATCAGGTCAACGCCCGGGGCGCGTTCGTCGTCACGCGCGCGTGCCTGCCGCACCTTCTGCACAGCGCCAATCCCCACGTCATCTCGATCTGCCCGCCGCTGTCCCTCGATCCGCGCTGGTACGCGCCGCACCTCGCCTACACGCTGTCGAAGATGGGAATGAGCCTCGGCGTCCTCGGCCTGGCGGAGGAGTTTCGCGGGCGTGTCGCCGTCAACGCGCTGTGGCCGCGGACGACGATCGATACCGCCGCGGTGCGCAACCTTCTCGGCGGCGAGCCACTGGCCCGCCAGAGCCGGCTGCCGGCGATCATGGGAGACGCCGCCGTGGCGATCCTCACCCGCCCACACGC
>JBJSXB010000344.1:0-3734 GCA_046086245.1 Planctomycetaceae bacterium
CGACCGGTCTGTCGCTGCCCCTGGTCGGCTTCGTCCGATGGGTCGTGCCGGGTGGCACGGGTCACTGGGGTTGGGTGATCCTGGTCGCCAACAGTCTGCTGTGGGGTTTCGTCGGCTGGTATGGATGGCGGTCTCTCGCGCGTCGCCCGTGGGCGGCGGGCCGGGCTGCGGCCACCGTGATTCCCGGCGCGGGACGGCACGGATTCACCCTCGTCGAGCTGCTGGTGGTGATCGCGATCAGTGGCGTTCTGGTGGGTTTGCTCCTGCCGGCGGTGCAGGCGGCGCGCGAATCGGCGCGTGGGGCGCAGTGCCGCAACCAGGTCAGGCAACTCGCCCTGGCGACATTGCTGTTCCAGGAGGGACAGCGCGCGTTTCCACCGGCGCGGATCGTGGTCGGGCCGGCGTCACCGCCGGCGCCCGCCGGAAGCTATCCCAGCTCGACGTGGCTGATCCGTATCGGCCCCTATCTGGAGGTGCCGTCGTTCACCTGGGACGAGACGCGCTCGTTCGCCGACCAGAGCGACGCCGCGCGGTTGCAGATCGTGCCCGGGGTTCTGTGCCCGACCCGGAGGGGCACGGAGTTGGCGATCACTCCGACGTCGACGACACCGACGACGCGTGCCCCGTGCGGTTGCCTCATCCCGGGACGGGTGATCTCCGGCGGTGCGGTGAGCGACTATGCCGGGAACCATGGCGATCTCTCGCCGACCGCCAACGGCGCGCCGACCGACTTCTACTGGGGAGGCAACGGGAGCGGCTTGCTCATCACCAGTGAGCCGCTGCCGGGTACCGCGCGGTGGCGCGACCGGGTGCGACCGGCCGACGTCAGCGACGGGTTGTCACAGACGATTCTGCTCGGTGAGGCGCACGTGCCGCGCGGTCGGCTCGCCCGGCCGCCGGAGAACGGGCCCGCTTACGACGCGGGTGATTTCTTCAACGTCGCACGCGTGGGCGGGACCGGGGTTCCGATCGCGGCCGGGCCCACCGACACCGTCGCCGGCATGGGGCTGTTCGCCTTCGGCAGCTGGCACCCGGGAGGCTGTCCGATGGCGTACGCCGACGGGCGTGTCGATCGTCTCGCGGCGGACACCGATACCGACGTCGTCGGCCGCCTCTGCAATCGTCGCGACGGTCGCGCGCCCTGAGGCGATCATGGCGTCGAATCGACGGCTCGCACGGTGGTGGTTGGCCGGCTGCCTGCTGGCGACCGGCTGCGGGACGAGCGACCGCCTCTGGCCTGCGGCGGGCCGGGTGACGTTCGCCGACGGCCGGCCCGTCGGCGGGGGCACGATCGACATCAAGCCCCTCGACGCATCGGGCCGCGCCGCCCGCGCTGCGATCGGCGTCGATGGGCAATTCCGGCTCGAGACGGCCGGACGGCGTGGGGTGCGCGCCGGGCGATACCGGGTGGCGGTCCGGCCGCAGTTGGTCGTCGGCCACCCAGCGCACGGCCCGGCGGTCGCCCCGCGACACGGGGCGTTCGACGGCTCCGGGATCGAATTCGAGGTCCCACGCGGCGGGCGCGAGGATCTTGTCGTCACCGTCGAGGCGGCCGACTGACGACCCTGCACCGGCGGGACGGACGCGGCGCGGTTTTCCCCGCATCGTGCGCCCGTCGGTTGGCCGGACGGCGTCAGGGGTGTATCGTCGCGACGACGCGCGGATCGGCGAGGCGGTCGGCTCGTGCGTTACCCCGTCGCCCGACCCGCTCCCCGGCACACCGCCTCCGCCATGGATCTCCGCGCGTATCGTACCGACGGGTTCCGCGACGAGCTGTTCGACGAGCAGCTCCGACCCCGCCCCGGCGCCGAGCAGCTCGTGCGCCGTCTGGCGGAGTTCACCAGCGGCGAATTGGCCGCCCGCCAACGGGCCGCCGACAAATCGCTGTTGACGATGGGGATCACCTTCGCCGTCTATGGCCACGAGGCCGGCACGGAAAAGATCTGGCCATTCGACATCATTCCCCGGGTGATCGACGCCGCCGAGTGGTGGCGCATCGAGCGCGGGCTGGTGCAACGGATCCACGCCCTCAATCGCTTCATCGACGATCTTTACAACGAGCGCCACATCCTGCGCGACGGCGTGGTCCCCGAGTGGCTGATCGATTCCGCGAGGAGCTGGCGTGGTCCCTGTGCGGGGCTCAAGCCCCCGCGAGGCGTGTGGTGCCACATCACCGGCACCGACCTGGTACGCGGCGGCGACGGGGTGATGTACGTGCTCGAGGACAACCTGCGGACGCCGTCCGGCGTGTCGTACGTGCTCGAGAACCGGGAGGTGATGAAGCGCACGTTCCCGCAGCTGTTCGACGGGCAGCGCATCAGCCCGGTGGAAAACTATCCGGAGAAGCTGCTGGCGATGCTCGAATACGTCGCGCCGCCGCAGGCCCGTGATCCGACCGTCGTCGTCCTCACCCCGGGGATCTACAACTCCGCCTACTTCGAGCACAGTTTTCTCGCCCGGCAGATGGGGGTCGAGCTCGTCCAGGGCTCGGACCTCGTCGTCGTCGACCGCGTCGTTCACATGCGCACCACCCGCGGGCTGCGGCGCGTCGACGTGATCTACCGGCGGATCGACGACGATTTCCTCGACCCGCGGGTGTTCCGCCCCGATTCGCTGGTCGGCGTCCCCGGCTTGATGGAGGCCTACCGGGCCGGCAACGTCGCGCTGGTCAACGCCCCGGGCACGGGGATCGCCGACGACAAGGCGGTCTACGCCTACGTGCCGAAGATCATCCGCTACTACCTCGGCGAGGACGCGATCCTTCCCAACGTCCCCACCTGGGTGTGCGGCGAGGAAGCGCAGTGCGACCACGTCCTGGCGAACCTGGCCGAGCTGGTGGTCAAGCCGGCCAACGAGTCGGGGGGCTACGGCCTGGTGATCGGTCCGCGGGCGACGGTCGCGGAGCTCGCCGAATGCCGGGAGCGGATCCGCGCCAATCCGCGTAACTTCGTCGCCCAGCCGCTGGTGGCGCTGTCGCGCGTGCCGACGGTGGTCGGCGACGCGCTCGAAGGGCGCCATGTCGATCTCCGGCCGTTCATTCTCTATGGCGAGGAGATCTTCGTCCTTCCTGGTGGGCTGACGCGCGTGGCACTCGTGAAGGGCTCCCTGGTCGTCAATTCCTCGCAGGGGGGCGGCAGCAAAGACACGTGGGTCGTCCATGGCCCGGCGGGCCCCGTCGACGTGCCGAGCGCCACGGGGGGAGGGTGACCGATGCTCTCCCGTGTCGCCGACAGCATCTACTGGATGAACCGGCAGATCGAGCGTGCCGAGAACGTCGCCCGGGCGACCGAGACGACGCTCGATCTGGCACTCGAGGGAACGGTCGATTCCGCGCGGCTGTGGAACGCCCTGGTGTGCGCGTTCGGCGATCAGGCCGGCTACGCGGCCCGGTACGGGGCGGCCGACCAGGCGCGGGTCTGCGAGTTTCTCGCGTTCGACGCCGGCAATCCCAACTCGATCGATCGCTGCCTTCAGGCGGCACGGGAAAACGCCCGGACGATCCGCGACTTGATCTCCTCGGCGATGTGGGAGGAGATCAACAAGTGCTACCTGATGGTCCGCGCGGCGGCAGCTCGCCAGGACCGCGCCGGCGACCAGCGTGAGTTCCTCGACGAGGTCAAGCGCGCCAGCCAATTGATCACCGGTGTCACCGACGCGACGATGTCACACGGCGAGGCCTACTCTGAATGTGGTAATTTGTCAATAACTTTCTTGAGTTGTGCTTTATTAATAAA
>JBJSXB010000345.1:0-7236 GCA_046086245.1 Planctomycetaceae bacterium
CCGCGCGTGCCGAGCCAGTCGGTCGTCCAGGCGAGCAGACGACCCACCGTCCATGTCTCGTCGGCCATGCGTGCCTCCCCGAGGGTTCAGCGGGCGGTCGATCCGGCGGCACGCTCCATCTCCGCCCGGCGCTGCCTGCGGGCGTGCTCGTCGATGGCGTCGAGCACCTGGCCCAGCCTGCCGGCCATCACCTGGTCGAGGGTGAAGCTCTCGTTGATGCGGTGATCGGTGAGGCGGTTCTGCGGAAAGTTGTAGGTGCGGATCCGCTGGCTCCGGTCGCCGGACCCGACCAACGAGCGGCGTTCGCTGGCCCGCTTGTCGTGTTCCTGCTGGCGCCGCAGCTCGTACAGCCTCGTCTTGAGCACGCGGAGGGCGCGGGCGAGATTCTTGTGCTGGCTCTTCTCGTCCTGGCATTGCACCACCAGCCCGGTGGCGAGGTGGGTCAGCCGTACCGCCGACGCCGTCTTGTTGACGTGCTGCCCCCCCGGTCCGCTGGCGCAGAACAGGTCTTTGCGGTATTCGTCGGGGCTGATCGACACCTCGACGTCCTCCGGTTCCGGCATCACCGCGACCGTCGCGGCCGACGTGTGGATCCGTCCCTTGGTCTCGGTATCGGGGACGCGTTGGACGCGGTGGCCGCCGCTTTCGTGCCGGAGGCGCCGGAAGACCTCGTGGCCGCCGACGCCGAGGATCAGTTCCTTGAACCCGCCGAGTTCCGTCGGGCTGGCGTCGAGGACCTCCACATCCCAGCCGTTCTCGACCGCGTGCCGGCGGTACATCTCGTAGAGATCACGGACGAACAGCGCCGCCTCGTCGCCACCGGTGCCGGCCCGGAGTTCGACGATGCACCGCCCGCGGTCGGCGTCGTCGTCGTCACTGCACAGGTCGGCCAGTGCCTCCCACTCCTGCTGGCGGCGCGACTGCCACTCGGGCAGCTCTCCCTCGGCGAGCGCCCGCAGGTCGGGATCGCTGTCGCCGCACATGCCCTCCAAGTCGCCGATGTGCCGCTCGATGGCGAGGAATTCGCGGTAGCGCAGCGCGACCTTGGCCAGCGATCCCCGCTCGCGCGCCACTGCCGCCAGGCGCGGCGGGTCGGCGAGCACGGCGGGATCGACCAAGTCGCGCTCGAGCGCCTCGAAGCGGGCCAGCGTGGCGTCGAGTTGGTCGCGCATCGGGCGTCAGGACGCCGGTTGCTCCGCCGCGGCGGCCGGCTTCTTGCCTTTCTTGAGGCTCGCGTAGCCCGCGCCGGCGAACTTCGACTTGAACTTCTCGATGCGGCCGGCCGTATCGACGAACTTGAGCTTGCCGGTGAAGAACGGATGGCAGGCGTTGCAGATGTCGACCTTCAACTCCGGCACCGTACTGCGGGTGGTGAACGAATTGCCGCAGCCGCAACGGACGACCGTCTCGACGTAACGGGGATGGATGCCGTCTTTCATGATGCACTCGCCGGACGGGGACTCGTGAGCGAAACCCCGAGTTTACCGCGGCCCGCTCCGGCGGGCAACGCCGCCACCGGCCAGCCAAAGAGCGCCCCGACGCTCGGCACGCCGCGGGCGGCGTGCCGCCGGCGGGCGTGGGTGGCGTTCAGGGAACCGCGGCGTCCCCGCGGCGATCATCCGCGCGCGGGCCGTTCCCGACGGGGACCGTACCATCGACGCCATCCGCGCCGCGGCCGGGGGGCGGGTCGGCACGCTCGCGTTCGATCCGTTCCGCCAGCAGGCGGCTGCCGTACCGCTGCGGCGACACGTCGGCCCGGAGGAGGGCGATGGCCTCGGCATCCTCGCCCAGCCCACGTCGCGCCGTGGCGAGGTTGATGCGCGCGGCATCGGCCCACACGCCATCGGGGTGCTCGTCGAGGGTCATCCGTCCCAGATAGTCGACGGCCGTCTCGTAGTCGCGCTCGGCGAGGGTGAGTACACCGAGGAAATAGGTGGCGTTCTCCTTCAACTGCCCGTACAGCCGCGCCATGGCGTCGGCCTGCGGCGCCGCGGCACCCACGAGCCCGCCCTTGATCGCCGCCGACGACGGGCGGGCGAGCAGGTAGGCTCGCTTGGCGCCATCGGGGCCGTCGAGCTCTCCGCGGAACTCGCGCAGCCGAGCGACGTACAGCGGGCGCACGACCCGGTCGGCGGAGCCGGGCGCGCCAGGCTGCGTCATCCCCAGCCCCATCACGGCTAGTTCCTTCGCCAGCGCCGCCTCCACCGCCGGGCCTCCGGACCGGCGGCGCACCACGCTCTCCCAGGGGAAGGTCCACAGTCGCGCCGGACGAGGATTCGCGCCGTCCGTCGAGGCCCCGCCCGGCAAGGCGGCGGCCGCCGCGCGGCCGAGCGCGGCGGGGTCGATCGCCAAGGCGAGCCGACGCGTTCCCACCAGCTCCGCGTCGATCCGCTGCATCCGCCGGGCGAGATTCCACGGGGCCGCCGGCACCAGCACCGTGAGGCGGCCCATGTCGCCGGCCTGAACCGGATAGGGGCGATCGGGGAGCGACAGGCCGGCGAGGATGTGCGGATCGGCGGCCGCCTGCCGCGCCGTCGCGATCCCCACGCCATTCGGACCAGGCACGGGCATGCCGTAGCCGGGCTCGAACAGATAGGCCTCGCCGCCGCTGATCAGCGCGGGAATCCAGGGGCGCGACCCGGCCGCCCCACCATCGCCGGTGGCGAGCATGACACCGTCGAGCCCGGCATGGCGGAGCAGTTCGAGAAACATCCAGGCCCGCTGCGGTGCACTGCCCCGGCCGGCGAGCAGGATTTCACCCGGCAGAAACCAGCGGCTCCCGGGGTTGTCGGCCGTCGGTACGGCGGGGGGATCGGCGCTCGGCGCGAGGGAGCGGATCGTCCAGTCGAACAGGTTGCGGGCGACCTCGAGGTCGTCGAGCGCGTCGCGCCGCGCGTTGGCGGCGATGTCGGCCAGCCAGCGCTGATCCCGTAGGGTGGGCACGTCCACCGCGCCGTCGAAGGCGCCGGACGACAGACTCTTGAGCAGCGGCGCGTCGGCCAGCGCGTCGGGCAGCGTGGAGAGGATCGCGTCGGTCCGCCAGCCCGCTTCGTTGGAGGGGAGCCCGACGGCATGGCTCCATTGGTTGAGCCGGTCGAACACCTGGGCGGCTGCCGCCCCCTCGTCGTAGTCGTCGAGCCGGCCGAGCACGTCGATCGCGCCGGTGAGCAGTTGGTCACGCACTCCCTGCGGCATCACCGCGGGCGTGGCCGCCGCCGGCGCGGTGGCAGCGGTCGCCGGGTCCTTCGCGGGCTGTCCGTTCGCCGATTGGGCAGTGACCTCTTTCCGTCCGCTGCCGCAGCCCGCCAAGGGCCCGGCGCTGACGACCAAGATGACACCCAAGGCCGCCGGACGGAACGTCGCCATCGCCCTGCCGACGGCCCACCTCGCACGGGTCACCGCGTGGCCCAGGATCGCGTGGCCCAGGAGCCCGTGGCCGGCCATCGCCCCGCCTGTCACCGTCGCCACCAGACCGGTCACCCTCGGGATGCGAATCATGCGGGCGCCTCCGCGTCGGCAGCCAGTCGCGCGTGATGGAACCGCAGCACCCGCTGGAGCACGCCACGGAGGTGGTCGAGTGGCACCATGGTGGGCCCGTCGCTGGGGCTGGCATCGGGATCGGGATGGGTTTCGAGAAACACGCCGTCGATGCCGATCGCCGCGGCCGCGCGGCACAGCGGTTCCACCAGGGCCCGCTCCCCGCCCGTGGCGGACCCGAGACTCGCGGGCCGCTGCACCGAGTGGGTCCCGTCGAAGATGACCGGCACGCCGAGGGACCGCATCTCGCGCAGCCCGCCGAAGTCGTTCACGAGCCGGCCGTAGCCGAAGAACGTTCCCCGCTCGCACAGGCAGATGTCTTGGCACCCACCGGCAAGCAGCTTCGCCACCACGTGCTGCATGTCCGCAGGGGCGAGGAACTGACCCTTTTTGACGTTCACAGCGCGACCCGTGGCGGCGGCGGCGAGGAGGAGGTCGGTCTGCCGGCAGAGGAACGCGGGGATCTGCAACAACTCGCAGACCTCCGCGGCGGGCTTGGCCTGATCGGGAAGGTGAATATCGGTGGTCACGGGCAGACCAGACTGCCGTTTGACGCGCTCGAGGATCGCCAAACCGTCCTCACTGCCTGGGCCACGGAACGCGTTGCCACTGGTGCGGTTCGCCTTGTCGAACGACGCCTTGAAGAGGACTTGGAGGTGGAGTTCCGCCGCCAGACGTGCCAACCGGTCGGCGATCCGCAGACACAACTCCTCCGACTCGATCACGCATGGACCGGCGATGAGGACCAGCGGCTGGCCCGGTCCGCAACGCAGCGTGCCCAGATGGGCGGGAAGTCGGGGGTTCACCGCGTCCTCGCCGAGAAAAAACGCTTGAGATCGTCGGAGTCCGCGCGGCGACCGTCGCGCGAACGGCACTTCGGGTGGGGAATCATACCGCTCGGCGTCGACCGACGGGTCACGATCACCGCCGTGGGTCGCTGCCGTCGCGAAATGACGACACCGCTCCGCCGGCGCGGCGATTTGCAGCGCGCCGTTGCGTGATTCCCCGCGCCTGATGCCGACATGACCCCGGCGTCTCAATTCGCGACACAGCGACCGCCAATCAGAACGTCGCCCGATTCGAACCGATCTCAGCCGATCTACGCGGCTCGGCGCCGTCACGTTCATTCAGCCGGTGCCCGTTTTCAACGAATTCATCGATTGGCACACCAGATGCTTTCTTCTGAAGGCGTGATCGACATCGCGACGGTCCGCTACCGATCGATGCACGCCTCCTGACTGGCCAACGCTCGGCCCTCGGACGGGAGTGCACGATGGCGTGACCCGGCGCGACTGTCGCTCTCTCCACCGCCTTCCCCAGGGTGGGGCCTTTGACTTCCTTCGGCCGTGCGGTCGCCTTGCCCCTGACTCGCACGTCCATGGCAGGATGCTCCTGCCGGGTCAAAGGCCCCACCTTTTTTCTTCCCCGGTTTTCTTCCCCGGGGGTTTGGGGCCCTGGGGTTTCTTCTCCACTGCATCCTTCCCAACCATAGTTTTTCCAGTGGCTGAGCCCGGTTGTGGCGGTGGGTGCACGAGCGTGCGACGGGTTGGCCGGCACGGCGGGAACGCCCGGGCGGGCGCTTGACGGTCGCGGGAGTCGTGCGCTAATCTGAGGGGTTCTGGTTCGCGGATTCGTGCGTCATTCGGCTGCCGCCGGGCCCTCCCTCGGGCAGGCGGCGCCCGAAGCCAGTGCCCCGCGGTTCCAATCCGCGGGCTTCCGATGCCCGGAGTTCCCGCGGACGGCCGATCCTCTTTCCGTTGTCCCTTTCGCCGTCGCTGGGCGGTTGGCAGCGGCGTGACCGGGAAGGTGATCGGGACCGTGGCAAGGACGGTGGTCGGCAGTCGCCAGCGTAGCTTCAATTGGCAGAGCACCGCATTCGTAATGCGGGGGTTGTGGGTTCGATTCCCACCGCTGGCTTTGATCGTGATCGGATTGGCGAGCGGAGATACTCATGACCACGGCTTCCGGCATCGACATGCGTGACCTTTTTGGTGGCACCGGCTCTTTCGGCCCCGCGGAGATCACCGGTCTGGTCGAGGCCTTGGGGGAGGATCCGGCGTCGCACCGTGACTTGAAACTGGCGGTCGCCGATCTGGAGCGGTCCGGCGAACGGAGCCCCGCCGCCTCGGTTCGCCTCGGCGTCGGCCAGTATCTGCTCGGTCGATCGGTCGACGCGCTGCACACCCTCAAGAGCGCCGATGGCAGCGCGCTTGCGCTATTTTTTCAGGGCCGTTGCCACATGGCCCTTGCCGCCAACGTGTCCGCCGCGGAGGCCTCGAAGCACTGTGAACACGCGCGTGAGGCGTACGCCGCGGCGCGCAAGGCGGGCTACGACGCGGCGGAGTGCCTGGTGGCGGCCGCGGAGGCCGAACACGCGGCCGGCCGGGGTGCGGAGGCCCGCGCACTGCTCGCACAGGTCGACGCCAAACAGGCGCCCGCAGGCTACTGGGCGCTGCACGGCGAATTGCTCGGTGAATCCGGCGGCGGGCTTGGCGAGGTCGCGGCGGCGTTCGAAAAGGCCCTGCAGCGTGATCCGGGCCATGCCGGCGCCCTGTTCGCGATGGGTCTGCTCAACGACCGCGCGGGCAACGACGACGAGGCGATCGCTTGCTACCAACGGGCGAGCCGCCGCTATCCGGCTTCGGTCGGCGCCCTGATCAACCTCGGGCTGATTTACGAGGATCGCGAGGACTACACCCAAGCCCAGCAGTGCTACCGGCGCGTCCTCCAGGTCTTTCCCGACCACGCGCGGGCGCGGCTGTTTCTCAAGGATTCGTCCGCCACCGGCGACGTCCGGCTCGATGAGCAGGACGCGCGACAGCGCGATCGCTACGACCACGTGCTGTCCCTGCCCGTGACCGACTTCGAGCTGTCCGTCCGGAGCCGCAATTGCCTGCAAAAAATGGGCATCATGACGCTCGGCGATTTGGCTCGCACCACGGAAGCCGAACTGCTCGAGAGCAAGAATTTCGGCGAGACGAGCCTCGTCGAGATCAAGGACATGCTGGCGAGCAAGGGCCTGTCGCTCGGCCAATTTACCGGCACGGTGGTCGCCGAAAGCCCCGTGCTCGAAGAGGCTCCGGTAGGCGACGATCAGGAGTTGCTCACCCAGCCGATCACGGAGTTGGCACTTTCCGTGCGGGCCCGCAAGTGCACCACGCGCCTGGGGATCACGACGATCGGCGAGTTGATCCGGCGGACCGCCGAGGACCTGATGGAATGCAAGAACTTCGGCGTCACGAGCCTCAATGAGGTGCGTGAAAAACTGGCCGAACGGGGCCTGAAACTCCGCGGCGACTGACTCGCGTTGTCGTCGGGGGCTGGGCTGCGTTGTCGTCGGGGCCTGGCCTACCGGGCTGGGCTACCGCCGTTCCGCGCAGGTGGTGATGCCGGAATCAGCCCGCGGGCACCAAAGGGGCCGAGGCTGCAAGCGACGGCGGTGGTTCGGCAGACCGTGATGGACCTGTCGACGACCATTGTCGCCCTCCAGGGCCCGCCGCTGCGCAGAGCCACCGCGCAGAGCCGCCCGGGCGTCATTTGAGGCCCCGAGTCTCGGTTCACGACTCCGCGGGGCGGAGGAGTGTCCTCGCGATCGGGGTGGAGAATGCCACCGTTTTCCGCCGCGAAACGACAAAAACCCTTCCGTAGAGGGGTTTTTGTTTGCGTTTCGGGGGTGGTCTGGATACGGTTGATTTCGAG
>JBJSXB010000346.1:0-14901 GCA_046086245.1 Planctomycetaceae bacterium
GTTCCCCGATCTGGCCTACGCGGTTGGGGATGCCCGGGCCGTACGCGCGGCGTTCACCGGGCGCACGACCGGTCTGTGGTCGGTGCGTTTCGACCGCTTCTTGGCCGATGCCGAGGTGACGCGCTCCGCGTTCGAGTCGGCGACGCGCGAACTCGAGGACCGGCCAAGAAGCGGTCGAAACGCACCGACCACAGACCGGTCGTGCGCCCGGTGAACGCCGCGCGTACGGCCCGGGCATCCCCCACCGCGTAGGCCAGATCGGGGAACTCGAAGGCCGATGCCATCCGCGCCTTGGGGTAGCGATCGACCCCCGCGCCGAGGAAAAAGAGTCGGCCGGGCCGCTCGGGCCGCGCGTCGCCGGGGGCCACGATCGTCACCGCCTCGGCGCCGGTCGGCCCCTCCCGCGTGCCGGCGAACACCTGGACGAGATGGCGGTCGCCGCGCGGGAGCCCGACGCGGTCCCACTCGAAGCGGAGCCGTCTCGGGGCCACCCCCTCGGCGGGCAGCTCCTCGACCCGGGGCGGCACGGCGCAGACCACCCCGCTGGCGGACGCGGTGACCCGTTCCACCGCGCCGTCGGCGGGAAGCTCCACCTCGGCGATCACCGCCACGCCGCCGTCGCGCGCGACCGCGCCGGCCCGCGGCGCGACGATCCGCACCGCTGGAGCCGCGGCGATCTGCCGGGGCAGCACCAGCGCCGAAGAGTCGGGCACGTCGTGGTCGCTGGCCCGGAGCGCCGCGTCGAGGCTTCCGGCGACGAGCAACCGGCCGACCACGTCGGGGCGCTCCAGGCGACGCCGGAACTGCTGGGCGCGGAAGAAGCGCGGCAGCCGGTCGAGGCCCCGGTTCACCAACCAGCCAAACCGCGTATCCCCGTTGGCGCTCGCGGCGTAGTAGCCGCGCGGCGTCCACATCGCCCACTCCCGATCGGCGCCGAGATGGAGGCTGGCGACGTTCTCCCAGGCGGGATAGCGCTGGAACACCTCGCCCGCCATCCCGCCGCGAGCCGTCGAGAAGGCGACCTGCCGCGACCAGGGCGCTTCGCCAAGGGCGGCGACGATCGCCGCCGCGTCGCCCCGCGCTTCCCGTGCCGCCGCGCCGTCGCTCCACGACACGGCGGTGATCACGTCCCCGACGCGGACGTCGCGGCCGGCGAGCGGTCCGGCCGCCTCGACAGCGGTCACGACGGCACGGCCGTCGCGGACCGCGCACTCGATCCCCCAGCGATCCACTAGTGGCACCGCGGCGTCGAGTCCGGCGAGCGACCAGAGCATCACCAATCCATCGCCGCCGCCGCTGGCGAGCCAGCCGCCATCGGGCGCGATCGCCAGGGCGAGGACGGCGTCTTCGTGACCACGGAAGCGGCGCACCAGCGCACAGCGCCGCGCCGGATCGGCCTCCACGCGGTAGACCGAAATACCACGGTCGGTGCCGATCGCCACGGCCCACGGGCCATCCGCGCCCGGGCGTGTAAGCCAGGCGACGGCGTTGCCGGTGGCCACCCCCTCCCAGTCGAGCGCCAGATCGATGCACGCGGCGGGCGCCCCGCCCCGCGACAGCCGCCAGCGTTGGACTCCCGGCGGCGCCCCCTCGTCGGGCGACGCGCGGACGAGCCGCCAGCCGGCGGCCGCGCCCGCGGGCTCGGCCCACGGGCCCGCGGGGGCGACAGGGGCGAGCCGCCCGACGTCGAACGCCGCCTCCCAGGGCGCATCGGCTGCCTCGGCGGTGGCGATCGCCAGCCGCGTCGGCGCGGTGGAGGGCTCGGCGACCGGACGCCGGCGCACGATGTCACGCCGCGCCGGCGGCGCGACGGCCGCGCCCGGCAAGCCGAAGGCCACGCGGGTGATCCGGCGCCCGATCCCGCCGAGGGCGAGTGTCGGTGAGTCGGCCGTGAGTGTCGCCAGCGCCGCCACCTCGATCGCCCGCCCCGCGCGCCCGGTCCAAGCGACGCGCCCGCCGTCGGCGGCAACGCGCACGGCACGGACCGGTGCCGTCACCGGACGCGTAACCAGCCGGCGTGCGGCGACGGCATCCCAGACCTCGAGCCGCGGCTCCGTTCCCGCCACCCCGACGGCGAGCCGTGTGCCATCGGGGCTGATCGCGAGCGACTCGGCCACCTTCCGTGCGGCATCGGCATCGGCCAGCGACCACACGCTCGGCGGGCGCTCGCCGCCGGTGTCCGACACCGTCACGGTGCCCCCGAGGTCGGCCGACGCGATCCGGCTCCCGTCGGGGGTGGCGGACAACGCGCTGACGCCGCCGACGTGATCGACGGGCAGGGTGCGCACCGTGCGCGGCTCGCGGGCCAAGGCGACGACCACGAGGCGCCAGATCGGGGTCGGCGCGGCGGCGTCGCCGACGACGGTGCCGAACACCGCCCGGTCGCGTCCGAGCGCCGCCACCGGACGGGTGGCGGGAAAACGCCGCAACGCGGCCGCGGCGTCGGGGCCGTGGCGGGTCTCCTCGCGCGGCGACACGGGCACCGGGGCCCACTGGGCATCGCGATCCCACGCCAACACTTCCCCGTCGAGATCCCGGGAGACGAGCCAGCGGCCGTCGGTCGTGAAGTCGAGCGCCGCGACACTGGACCGATGTCCCGCGCGATCGGCTCCACCGAGGGCCTTCACGAGCGTGCCGTCGTCGGCGCGCAGCAGGAGGATCTCCCCGCTGCTGCCCAGCGCCCCGCTGCCGGCCAGCGCCACCACCGGTACGGCTCCCGGAGCGACGGCGATCGCCTGGATCGCCCCGCGGGTGCCGCGCCCGACCTGCCAGCGCAGCGATCGTTCGCGGACGACCGCGCCGCCATGCGCCGCGCCGGCGTCGGCTTGCGGCAGCGACCAGACGAAGGCCACCTTGTCACGGCCACCGGAGACGAGCCGGGTGCCGTCGGGTGAAAAGGCCAACGCCCGCACCTCGCCGGTGTGACCCGGCAGGTCGAGGCGCAGGATCGGCTCCATCTCCTCGCGGATCACGTCGCCTGCGGCCGGCGATGCCATCACCGCGGCGCATACGGTCACGGCGAGGCGCAGTCCGGCCGCCCACGGCATCGGATGGCGGCGAACACGGTGCATGCGGTCGTTCCCGGGGTGCGGCCACCGACCAGCCTACTCCCCGGCACGCCCCCCGGCAGCCAACGCCGCGCTCAGGAGAAAAACAGCCGGACCGCGGTGCCGCGGAGCATGGCGCGGCGCTCGGAGGCGGAGAGGAAATCGAGCCGCTCGCGCGGCAGCGCCACGCTCGGCCCATACCCGTGCCCCGGCGCGAGCTGGTAGGGGGCGTCGCTGCCCCACACGAGCCGCTCGGCGCCGAACGCGTCACGGAGGCGGCGTACCAACGGCGCGAGGTCGTCGTAGGGTGCCGCCTTTGCCCCGAGGGCATAGAACGCCGACACCTTGACGTGCACGCCGGGGAACGCCGCCAGCGCCACCAGCGCGTCGACGTCGCCCGGATCGATCGGACCGCGCATCCCGATCCTCGCGCAGTGGTCGATCACGACCGTCGCCCGCGGGAAGCGCTCGACCTGCCGGCGGATCGCCGGCAGTGCGTCGGGATCGGCCAGCAGGCACAAAGCGATCCCCTCGTCGGCGGCCACCGTCCAGAGCCGGTCCATGCCCGCCGCCGCCTCCCACCGCTCCGCCTTGGCACGGTCGGCATAAAGCCTCACGCCGCGTACCCCGCGGCTCCGCAGCGTCCGCAGCGTCGCGGCGACCTCGGGACGCTCATGGTCGATGATCGCCACGCCGGAAAAGGTATCGGGCCGGGCGGCGATGCAGTCGAGCATGAACGCATTGTCGAAACCGTAGAAACTCATCTGCACCAGCACGACGCGGTGGATACCGTGCGGCCGGCATGCCGCCAGCAGTTCGTCGGGGGTGAAACTCGGCGGCTGCATGTCCGCGGCGGTGAAACCCGCGGCGAGCGGAGCGCGGGCGACGTCGGGGGTCCAGACGTGCACGTGCGCGTCGACGAACCCTTCGGTCGGCTCGTCCCCGTGCCCCGCGCGACCGGCACCCAGCGTCGCCGCCGTCGCGGCCCAGCCGCCGATCCAAAGCCGTCGCGTCGCGCTCCCGTGCGGACCCACCATGATGCCGTCCCTCCTCGTGTCCCTCCCGGGATTCAGCCGTTCCCGGCGCGGGCGAACTCCCGATAGAACCGCCGGGCGGTCTCGACCGCCGCCACATCGACGTACTCGTCGGCCGCATGCGCCTGGTCGATGCTCCCGGGACCGAACACGATCGCGTCGATCCCGGCGGCGGCGAACTTGCTCGCATCGCTGCCGTACGGCACACCGACGATCCCCGACTCGAGCCCGACGTGCATCGCGGCGGCGGCCGCCGCCCGCACCACCGGCCGATCGGCGGCGGTGTCGAGCGCCTCGTCGACGAGCCACGGTTCCTCGACCCGGGTGTCGCAGCCCGGCACCGGCTCCACCGCGGCGACGACGCGGCGGTATTCGTCAAGCGCGTCGAGCGCGGCCTCGCCGGGCAGCAACCGCCGATCGACGGCGATCGTGCAGCGTTCCGGCACCGTGTTGATCTGCACGCCGCCGCCGATCATCGACACCGTGCCGGTGGCGGTGCCGAGCAGCGGATGGCACCGGGCCGCGAGCGTCGCGTGGAAGGCGTCGATCGCCACCACGACCCGCGCCGCCTGGACGATCGCGTTGGCCCCCAGCGAGGGCTTCGAGGTGTGGGCGGCCCGGCCGTGGACCTCGATGCAAAACCGCAGCACCCCCTTGGTGGCGGTCACGATCCGCAGATCGGTCGGCTCCGCGACGACGGCTCGGTCGGCGCGCAGCTCGGCGACGAGGCGTGACACGCCACGGAAGGCGTGTTCCTCGTCGATCACCGCGGCGAGCAGCACGTCACCGGGTGGCGGCGGACCGGCGGCCAGATCGGCGACCGCGTGGAGCATCGCCGCCAGCCCCCCCTTCACGTCACACGCCCCGCGTCCATGGAGACGACCGTCGGCGACGCGCGGCGTGAACGGCTCGATCACCATGCCTTCCGGCGAGACGGTGTCCATGTGCGCCTCGAGCACGACGCACCGCCCGCGGTCGCGGCCCGCCACGACACCGAGCACGTTGGCGCGGCCGGGCAGCACACCCTGCGTCGTGGTGGCGATCCCGTGCGCGACCAGGAATCGCTCGACCCACGCCGCCACCCCGGCCTCGCCCGGGCCGGGCCCGCCGCCGCGCGAGGGGAACGCCGGATTGACGCTGTCGATGGCGACGAGGGCGGCGAGCGTGTCGGCGACGGCCGTCATGGGTATCTCGCGCGGAACCGAGAGGCCGGCAGTGTACCGCGACGCCCGCCAACGCTTGGCGGCGCTCCCGCCCGGGCGTACAACCGAGCCGGACGATGGGCCAATCGCGGCACCCGACGGACGGGTCGCCGCGGCACCGTCGCTCGCCCCCGCGAGGCTGCCGCCATGCCACATCCGTTTCGCAACCGCCTGTCGCGCCGCGCACTGGGCGCCGCCGCGACGTTCGCCGCCGGCGCCGCCTCGATCCCCGCCGTCGCCACCGTCCGCCGGTTCGGCGACGAGACGATCGTCGGCGAAGGCGCCCACACCTTCCGGGTGAAGCACGACTTTCCGCGGCTGCCCGACCGCTACACCTGGCAGACGACCCACAATGTCGCCGTCGACGCGGCCGGCAACCTGTACGTGATCCACGAGGGGCGCAAGGAACAAAAGGACCACCCGTCGATCTTCGTCTTCGATCCCGACGGCGCGTTCCTCCGCGCCTTCGGCAGCCAGTTCCAGGGAGGTGGCCACGGGATCGAGGTGCGGAAGGAGGGGAGCGAGGAGTTCCTCTATGTCTGCGCCTATCAGCAGGTGAAGGCGTTCGCCAAGCTGACCCTCGACGGCGAGACGGTGTGGTTCAAGAAGGCGCCGATGGAGTCTGGGGTCTACGCCCCCGGGGAAGACACCTCCACCAAGCCGAGTTGGAACCGCCAGGGGTTCCTCCCCACCAACGTCGCTTTCCTCGACGACGGCGGCTTCCTTCTCGCCGACGGTTACGGCACGTTCAAGATCCACCGCTTCGACAAGGATGCGAAGTGGGTGAGTTGCTTCGGCGGCGCCGGTGACGGCAAGGGCACGTTCAACACCGCCCACGGCCTGTGGGTCGATCGCCGCGAGGGGCGCGAGCCCTCGATCGTGGTCACCGACCGGGCCCACGACACGCTGCAGGTGTTTTCGATGGACGGGACCTACAAAGAGACGCTGACGGGCTTCGGCCTGCCGGCCAACATCGACACTTGGAAGAACCTCCTGCTCGTGCCGGAACTCAAGGCCTGCGTCACGATTCTCGACGACAAGAACCAGGTCGTCGCCCGGCTCGGGCGCGCGGTCGAGCGGCTCGGCGAGATCCAGAATCTCCGCGGCCAACCCGACAAGTGGCTGCCGGGCCAATTCGTCCACCCGCACGACGCCTGCTTCACCCCGGAAGGCGACATCTTCGTCGCCGAGTGGGTCGCCACGGGACGGGTGTCGAAGCTGGAACGTGTCTGACCGTCGGCGACCGGGCCGCGCGTCGCCGGGCCGTGGGCTCCCAGGCAGTCGTCATGCAGCGGGCGGGGCGCTGCCACCGTTCGAGAAGCTACCGATCGCGTGGCCGCCCAACGTGAGGCCCGCCCCGTTGCCTGTTTCGAAAGAGTCTGTTTCGAAAGAGCCTGCTCCGGAAGAAATCGTCCCGCTGCCGTCGATCACCTCATTGCCATCATCAGCGCCACCATCACCAGCGTTCGAGTTGGCGATCAACAGGGGCGCATCGTCCGGCCACTGAAACGGATTCACGACGAGCAGGGATCCGCCGCCGCCGGGCGACGAGCCATTCGGCACGATCGTCACCGGACGGGTCGCCACGGTGCGGCTGAAGAAGCCCTGTGCATCGCGCTGCCGGAGCCGGAACACATAGTTCGCGTTGGACACCAGCCCGTCGATCTTCACGGCCCCCGCGGCCGTCGCGACCAGGCCGAGATCGGCCCAGACCGCGTCCTTGAGGCGCCGGTACTCGACCACGGTCTCGGTGCGTGCCGCGGCCCACGGATCGATCCACGCGACCATCGCGCCGCTGGCGAGCGGCGTGGCAGCAAGCAGGAAATCGGTCTCGGCCGGGAGCGTGATGGCGCGGGTGCGGGTCGAGTAGATGCCGCCGGCGGAGAGGATACGGAACGTGTAGTGCCGGCCTCCGGGCAACCCGTCGATCGTGGCGACCCCCGAGGCCGCCGGGAACGATCCCGCGCGTACCCATTCGGTGGCGGCGAGGCGTCGGTACTCGACCACCTGGGCGTCGGCTCCCGAGGCAGCCGCGTCCCACACGATCCGCGCGCCACCCACGGCCGTGATACTGACCGCGATGCCCACCTCGTCACCGGTCGTCACCGGTCGCGACGGCCGCGACGGCCGCGACGGCGCGGAGAGCATCTGCATCAGACCGATGTTCGTCTTGGTGACGCGGAAGACGTAATGGGCGGAGGCGTCGAGGCCGACGACGGTGTGGGTCGTCGTACCGGTGACGGTGCCGGCCGCCGTCCAGGCGGCGTCGCGGAGCCGGCGCATCTCGATGGCGTAGCCGTCGATCGCCGGTCCACCATCCCCGTCGTTGGCGAACGGATCGCTCCAGGTGACGACGATACCGTCGGCGCTCACCGTGGCGACGACGTCGGTCGGCCGCTGTGCCGGGCCGTCACCGGTGAACGAGCGGGGCTGAGCCGACACGGCGGCGATCCCGTCCAGGCCATCGACGCTCGTCTGCGGGACGTCGTCGGGTCCGTCCCCCGGATCGGTGAGAGCGGCCAGCGAATCGTCGCCCGGCGGCAGCACGACGACGATCGCGTCACCCGGATCGACCCAGGCATCGACCGCGAGATGGTCGTCCGGCGGCACGAACCCTACCCATGGATCGCTGCCGTCGTCGGCCGCCAAGGCCCGCCGCACTTCGAGCCTCTCGGGGCCGATCGGCAGCGACCGTCGCCGCCAGGAACGACGGCGCTGTCCGTGCAGCGGATCGACGGGCGACATGGCAACGCTCCCGGAGTCCCCACCCGCGGTCAGGTCGGCGTGCTGACAGCAAAAAATATCGGCCGTGCGGTCCCCTTGCCCTCACGGAGAATAACGAGATCGCCCGGGAAAGACCAACGGACGACGGGAGGCTCGAAACGACATGCCAGGAAGCTGTCGCAATCCACAGCCCGCCCCCCACGTCCCGGCCACGCCGGATCGCCCACGTCGCCCAGCATCACTTCCCACTCGTCGGAGACCGGGTGGGCCGGAGGTCAACCGAGCACCTCGCTCAACACCCGGGCCGGTTTCACCCCGGTCAGTCGGTAGTCGAGCCCCTGGACACGCACGGCCAGACGCTGGTGGTCGAGCCCCAGGCAGTGCAGCAGCGTCGCGTGGATGTCGCGCACGTGGATCGCCCCCGACACCGGCGCGAACCCGAACTCGTCGGTCTCCCCGTGGACCAGCCCCGAGCGGAAGCCGCCGCCGGCGAACCACATCGTGAACGCGTCGACATGGTGGTTGCGACCGGTGCTCTCGCGCTTCTCCCCCATCGGCGTGCGGCCGAACTCCCCGCCCCAGACGACGATCGTCTCGTCGAGCAATCCACGCCGTTCGAGATCGAGCACGAGTGCCGCACAGCCCCTGTCGATCTGGCCGCAGACCTCGGGGAGATGGGTCTCGAGGTTCTCGGTGGTGCCGCCGTGATGATCCCAATTCGTGTGGTAGAGCTGCACGCAGCGCACCCCGCGCTCGACGAGCCGGCGCGCGAGGAGGCAATTCCTCGCGAAAGTCGCCTCGCGGGCGTCGGCGATGCCGTAGAGAGCGAGCGTCTCGGCCGACTCTCCGGCGACGTCGATCAGGTCGGGCGCGCTCGACTGCATCCGGTAGGCCATCTCGTATCCCGCCAGCCGCGCGGCGATCTCGTCGTCGCCCGTCGCCGCCAGGCGGCGCTCGTTGAGACGGCGGACGGCGTCCACCACGCGGCGTTGCCGCTCGGCATCGACACCCGGCGGTGCGGAGAGATTGACGATCGGGTCGCCGACCGCGCGGAGCGGCACCCCCTGGTAGGCGCTGGGGAGGATTCCGCTCCCCCACAACACCGCACCGCCGCGCGGCCCACGCGGTCCGCTCTGGAGCACCACGAATCCGGGTAGATCGCGGCACTCGCTTCCCAGCCCGTAGGTCAGCCACGCCCCGAGGCTCGGCCTGCCGAACTGGCCACTCCCCGTGTTCATGAACAGCTTGGCGGGAGCGTGGTTGAAAAGGTCGGTCGTACAGCCCGTGGCGATGCACAGCCGATCGACGATTCCCGCCGTGTGGGGCAGCAGATCGCTGACCCAGGCCCCGCACGCGCCGTGCCGCCGGAACGCGCGCTTCGACCCGAGCAGATCGGTGCGATGGCTCGAGTCCATGAAGGCGAAACGCTTGCCGGCGACGAAGCTCTCGGGAATCGGCGTGCCGCTCCGCTTGACGAGTTCCGGCTTGTGGTCGAAGAGATCGAGCTGGCTCGGACCGCCGGCCATGAACAGATAGATCACCCGTGTGGCCCGCGGCTCGAAGTGGGGCGTGCGCGGCATCAGCGGCTCGGAGACGGCCGCTGGACCGACGTCCTCGGCGAGCAACTCGCCGAGCGCGAGCGCACCGATCCCCACGCCGCAGCCGCCGAAGAAGTGGCGCCGTGTGCACTCCCGGAGGAGATACTCGGCGGAGCCCGGCGCGCCATGGACGGGATCATTCACGGGTCATCGTCTCGTCGAGGTTGAGCAGCACGCGTGCCGCATCGGCGGCGTCGAGCGGGGCACAGACGGCCATCTCGTCGGCATCCGGCAGGCGGCCGGTGCAACGGCGGAAGGCGACGCCGATCCCCTCGTCGTGAATCACGGCGGCGAGCGCGTCGGCCAACTCGACGAACGCCGCGTCGTTGAGGAGCGTGAGCGCCTGCAGCGGCGTGTTGCTGCGGCTGCGCCGCGTGCAGGTGGAAAACCCGTCGGGGGCGTCGAAAACGGCCAGCGACGGGGGCGGGCTGGCCCGGAACAGGAACGTGTAGAGGCCGCGCCGGTAGCGGTCGGGCCCGGTACTCGTCGGCCAGGGGCGTTTCACCTGGCCGACCGCCGTCGCCCCGTCGGGAATCGGCGGATACACCGGCGGGCCGCCGAGCCTCGGCTCCAATCGGCCGCTGGCGACGAGCGCCACGTCGCGGACGAGTTCGGCGTCGAGCCGCAGGCGTCGCTGCCGCGCGACGAAGACGTTGCCCGGATCGGCCGCGACCCGCTCGGGCGTGCTCACCGCGCTCATCCGGTAGGACCGGGAGGTCATGATCAGCCGGTGCAACGCCTTCACGCTCCACCCCTTCCGGCGCCACTCGAGTGCCAACCAGTCGAGCAGTTCGGGGTGCGAGGGGGGCGCGCCGGTGAGGCCGAAGTCGTTCTCGGTCTCGACGAGTCCGCGGCCGAAGAGGCGCTGCCAGATGCGATTCACCGCCACGCGCGCCGTCAGCGGGTTGTCGTCGCGGACAAGCCACCGCGCCAGGTCGAGTCGCGTCGGTCGCCCCCGCGGCGCGGGGAGGGGTGGCAGCACCGCGGGCGTGCCGGGCGTCACCTCGTCGGCCGGCCGGGTGAAATCGCCCTGGACGAGCATCCGCGTCGTCCGCGGTCGCGGCAACTCCTCGAGCACGAGCGTCGTCGGCATGGCGGCGATCTTCCGTTCGACGTCGGCGACGTGCGCGTCGAGGGCCCCGAAGACGGTGTCGGTGGATCCCGGGCCCGCGGCGAAGAGCATCCGCCACTGCTCCGGCGAACGCTTCGCGCGCTCGACGGCCAACGCCGCCGCGGCGGCCTTGGGCAGGGCCGCGCGCGTTGCGGAGTCGAGCGTCGCCTCCCAGGCGTCGAGCGCGGCCTGGCGGGCGACGACGTGGGCGCGCAGCGCCTCGCGGGCCGCGGTGCGCTCGGCCTGCAGTGCGGCGGGATCGACGCCGGGAGGCGCGACGGTGAGTTTCGGCTCGCTTTGGTCGTTGAAGAAGGCGAACAGCCGGTAGTACTCGCGCTGGCTGACGGGATCGAACTTGTGATCGTGGCACTGCGCGCAGCCGATCGACAGGCCCAGCCAGACGACACCGGTGGTCGCGACGCGATCGAACACGCTCTCGATGCGAAACTGCTCCTTGTCGATCCCCCCCTCCTCGTTGAGTTGCGTGTTGCGGTGGAACCCGGTGGCGACGCGCTGTGCGGGCGTCGCTTCCGGCAGCAAGTCCCCGGCAAGCTGCTCGATCGTGAACACGTCGAACGGCATGTCGGCGTTGAACGCCGCGACGACCCAATCGCGCCACGGCCAGATCTCCCGCGGAGCGTCGACCGAATAGCCGTTGCTGTCGGCGTACCGTGCCATGTCGAGCCAGATCCGCGCCTGGCGCTCGCCGTAATGCGGGCTGGCGAGCAGCCGGTCGAGCAAGGCACTCCACGCCGCCTCGGCGTCACGCGTCCATGCGGCGAGGAACGCGTCGATCTCCTCGATCGATGGCGGGAGGCCGATCAGGTCGAGGCTCGCACGGCGGAGCAGCGTCTCCGGCGGCGCCTCGGCGGCCGGCGCCAGGCCGTGGGCATGCCACCCGGCGGCGAGGAAGCGGTCGATCGGGTGATCGAAGCCGGGCACCTCCGGCGGAGACGCCGCGACCGGCGCGCGAAACGCCCAGTGGTGCTCGTACGCGGCGCCGGCGGCGATCCAGCGGATGATCGTGTCGCGCTCCGTGGCGGAGAGCGCGTGCCCGGTGTCGGGAGGCGGCATGACGACACCGGGATCGGTGGCGGTGATCCGCCGGATCGCCTCGCTGGCATCCGGTCGCCCCGGAACGATCGCCCGCCTGCCCGAGTCGAGGAGCGCCGTCGCCCCGTCGGCGCCGTCGAGCCGCAGGCCTGCCTGGCGGGCCTCGGCGTCGAAGCCATGGCAGGAGAAACAATGGGCGGTGAGGATCGGGAGCACGTCGCGGCCAAACGACGGCGCGGCGGGAGCGACCGCCCGCACCGGGGCGGCGCCGGCCAGCCCCACGACCGCAGCCACGCCGGCGGCGACGATCCACCCGCGCGGCGCTGGGAGTCGCTGGACCATCGCTGGAGTATAGGCACAGCCGCTCGACCGCGGCCCCCGTGGTGACCGATCGATCCCGGGACCGCCGGCGCTCGCCCGCCGCGGCGGCCGGGCGGCCCCGTCGCTCACGGGTCCCAGAAGGTCGACGTCGGGTCGACGCGGTACGGGATTCTCATCTGCGGCGTCTCCACGCGACGACCGCCGCTCGAGAGCGACTCGACCCCGGCCACGACCATCCCCGAAGTCAGCAGCGTCCGCTCCACCGGATAGGGCGGCTTCCCGGTGAGGATCATCGTCTCGATGTGCCGCACCAGTGGCGTGAAGAAATCGGCCGTCGCCGCGCCCCACGTCGGCATCGGCAGCACCATCTGGCACGACACCGTCTCCCCGGTGTCGGCTCGCCGGCCCGCGTAGTTGAAATCGCGGATCGGCGCCAACAGCATCGTCGTGCGGAAGCCGTCGGCGTGCTCGACCAGGTAGCCGGTCGAGTTGGCGCACGCCTGCCGCGCCCACTCGAACGTCACCGGCGCCGTCGGGTAGCCCCCCTCCACCGGCAGGTTGTGGCTTCGGGCGAGCGCCGCGACGATCAACTCGCGCGTCACCTGCCGCTCCGGTGCGGCGAGCGCCTCCCAGAGCCGCTCGCGTCGCAGCGCCTCCAGCGCCACGATCCCCGCCTCGCCCCCGCGGCGGCGCTCCGACATGCACTGTGCCGTCTCGAGGCCGTGGAAGTCGTAGCTGTCGGGACCGCCGTAGGCCATGCACACGCTCTCGAGCAGCGGCGCGTCGAACGGCATGTCGATCGACGGCTCGCGCAGCGTGACCGGCAGCGACGACCCGGCGTGGAGCGGGAACCGCAGGCGCCGTGCGTCCTCGACCATTTCCAGGCACTCCGGCCAAGTGGTCGAGAGATGCTTGTCCATGAACACCGGCACCGCCCGCCCCGACGCCTCGAAGACCTTCACGCACTCCTTGAACCAGCGGTAGCGCGGATAACGCACCTGCCCGGTGGCGGTGCGCGGATACTCGCCGTGCTCGGCGATGATCACGACGCCGTCCACCGCCAGCTTGCCGGTGCCGAGCGTCAGCGCCTCGACCACCCCGGAGGCCAGCGTGAGTCCGTACTTCTCCGCGCGCTGGCGTGCCAGATCCTTCCGGGGCCAGGTGGGAAACTGGTCGATGTAGAGCCCGGCCACCTCGAGGCGCGGCGGCTCCCACCCACCACGCCAGGCGTAGCCCATCGCCAGTCGATCGAGAAAGTGTTGGGCGTGGGAATGCTCGTGGATCACGGTGCCGAGGAAGGCGATCGTCGGGCGTGCCGCCGCCGCATGCCCCGCGGTCGCGCGCACGGCGGCCGCGCCACCTGCCACCGCGGCGAGGAGCCCGCGCCGCGGCCACCGGGAGCCGAGTCGTCGTTTCATCGTGCACCTCGTGCGCGACGCGCGGGGGAATCGCCGCGCGTCGCGGCCCACATCATGCCACGCTCCCCGTCCCGTCGTCCTCCCCGGGACCGGTCGCCACCACGGGGTCTTCCGGCCAGACGAGCACCCACGCCGCCAACGCCACCAGCGTCACGGCCCCGACCGCCGCCAGCCCCACCGAAAACGACTCGGTCTCGTCGGCGAGCCGGCCGAACGGCTTCTGGAACCACGCCGACGCCACCCAGGCCACGCAGCTGGCCAGCCCGGTGACGAGTCCCTGGTGGCGGCGCGAGATGTCTTGGGTGAACGAGTAGTAGATCGGGAACATCCCCAGCGCGCCGGCGCCGGCCAGGAGAATCACCGCCAGGAGCGGCGCGCCCGCCGACAGCCACGGCATCGCCACCAGCCCCAGGCACGGCACGCAGCACAGCGCGAACGTGAGGGTGCGCGACCATTTCACGCTCCAGCCGCGGCCGGCGAGCCACCACGCGAACAGGCCGGAGGCGATGCAGCCGACGTCCGACACCGCGAACCAGCCGGAGGTGAACCACAGCGTGAAGGTCTCGCCGTAGCCGTGCTCCTCCTGGAGGATCTTCGGAATCCAGGCCCGGAGAATCTGCCACACGGTGTTGATGATCGTGACGACGATGAGCACGGCGAGCGCTTTCCGCCCCGGACCGGCCAGCCCGACGGCAACGGGGTCGCCGCCCATGGGGCGGATGCGGAAATCGTCGGCGCGAGTCGCCGCCATCCAGGCGGCGATCCACACCGTCCCCGCCAGGCCGACGATCTGGAACGCGAGCCGCCACGAATGGCCGTGGCGCGTGATCAGCCACCAGATGACCAGCGGAGTGAGAATCGACCCCAGCGACGTGCCGCTTTGGAGAATCCCGTTGCCAAGCGTGCGGCCGCGCGTCGAGAGGAGGGCCTGGGTCGTCTTCAAGGCACAGGGCCAGTGGGCCGCCTCGAAAAACCCGAGCAGGCCGCGGCAGACAAGCAGCTGGCCGGAATCGGCCGCGAACCCGGTGGCGAAGCCGACGGCCGACCACGCCGCCAGCGCCGCCGGATAGAGCCAGCGCACGCTCACCCGGTCGGCGAGGACGCCGAAGCACAGCGATCCGGCCGCGAAGGCGTAGCCGAACCAGGCCTCGAACCGGCCATACTGCTCGTTGTCGAGGGCGAACTCGCGGCTCACCCGCACCGCCACGTTGGCGAGCGTCTGTCGGTCCATGTAGTTGATGGCCGAGGCCGCCAGGAGCAGTCCGGCGATGACGGCCAGCCGCCGTGGCAGCGGGGCTCCGGACGCGTCGGTTGTGGGAAGCATCACGGGGCCTCCGGAGGGCGGGGCGTCAGCCGTCCCAGGAGTGTCCATCCCAGGCCACCACCCGCTCGA
>JBJSXB010000347.1:0-2634 GCA_046086245.1 Planctomycetaceae bacterium
GCGTGCCCGAAGGACGCCCCGGACGATTCCGCGGCGGAACGGACGGCCGGCGGGGGGCGGAGAGAGTCGGTGGACACGGTCGGTCACCTTTCTCCCGAATGATAGTCTTCGGACCGGCGGCTTGCACGATCGCGCGTGCCATCCGACATTGACCAGAGTGGCGTGGCGGGGGGCGCGTGCCGAGCGCTCGGCCCTCACGGCGGGCCGGGCGAACGAGCCGACGGTCCGCCGGGCGGTGGCGGTGGTGGGGGACACGGCACCCGGGGTGACGGACGCCGACACGACCGGTTCGTGCTTCCGCGAGTCTCGCCCCCGGCGCCACCCGACCCGTTGAGTCCGATCCGACGAGGACGCAGACAGTGAGGCGTGGGACGATGCGAGCCAGTTCGATCATTTCCCAGAGGTTCGCCATGGATCGGTCGCGATCGCCGGGTTGTCTTCCTCGAATCGGCCTCGCCTTCGCGGCGGTGCTCGCGAGCGGCGGCGCGGCGGTGGGGCAGGTACCGGCCGCGCAGCCCCCCACCACGGCACCGGCGCCACGCCTGCCGGGCACTCCCGCGGCCGCCGCTCCCGCCGCGCCGGAAGTCCTCGATCTCGAGACGTCGGACGGCGTTCGTTTGCAGGCCTGGCTGTACCGGGCGGCGTCCGACACCAATGCTCCGGCAGCCCCGGGAAGTCGCCGTGGCACGGTCCGCACCACCGTGATCCTCCTCCACGATCTCGGCGGATCACACGCCGGTGTGGAACCGCTGGCGCGCATCCTGCAACGTGGCGGCTGCCATGTCATCGCCCCCGACCTGCGCGGCCACGGAGAGAGCACGCGGCGACGCGCGGCCGGTCCGCGCGGCGACGATCTCGACGCCAAACAGTTCAAACGCGCCGACCTCGAGGCGATCGCCTCGTCCACCGGCGGCTCCGTCCGCGATCAGGCCGACGGTCGCGGCGATGTCGAGACCGTGCGCGCTTTCCTGCGCGACCAGTCGGAGCCGGGTGGCCCGGGTCTCGACCGCCTCGTGGTCGTGGGGGTCGGTGCCGGCGCCAGCGTGGCGGCGTTATGGACCGCCGCCGATGCCGCCTGGCCGCCGATCGCCACCGGGCCACAGGGTGCACAGGTGCGGGCTCTGGTGCTCGTCAGCCCGCAGTGGGCGCCCCGCGGCTTGACGATCCTGCCCGCGCTCAACCAGGACACGGTCAAGAAGGAGCTGCCGGTCCTCGTGGTCGGTGGCAAGGGGGATCGCGACGCCGTTCGGGTGTACGACCATTTCAAGCGGCACAGGCCGCAGGATTGGTTCGAGCAGCGTGTCGGCCAGCGGCCGGCATCCGCCCCCAAGCTCGAGCGACCGGTCGACGCCCGCACCGTTCTGCTCCAGGTCGACAGCGACGAGTCGGCGGAGAAACTGCTCGCGGTGCGCCGCGGCGAGGCCGGGGAGCTGGTGCGCGGGTTTCTCGGTGCCGTACTCGACGCCAAGGCCCCCGGCGGCGAGCGCCCGTGATCACCGGGCGGCGAACCGGAGCCGACGGGGGCGTCAAGGCAGGCGCAGATCGGTGCCGGCCGTGAGCAGCGCGGGGGACCGCACGCGGTCCCGGTTCGCCTCGAAGAGCAGGGCCGCGTACGCCGGATCGCCGTAGAACCGCCGCGCCAACGAGTCGAACGTCTCTCCGGCGCCAACCACGACCCGCGCCGGCCGCTGCGGCGGCGCGATCATCGGAGGCCCCGCAGGAGCGGATCCGGCCGGTTGCCACACGGGTGGCAGGCGCAGCGGCACCCCGACCGGGAGCAGCGCCGGGTCGGCGATCCGGTCGCGATTGGCCTCGAAAACCGTCGTCGCCGCCCCGGGATGGCCGTAGGCGCGGACCGCGATCGCCGTCAGGTCGTCGCCGTCGCGGACGATCTCGGTAACGGTCGCGGCGCGGCGTTCGAGTGCCGAGGGCTGGAACGGGGCCATGACAGGGGCGACCGGGGTCGCCACGGCGCCCGGGGGGGGCGAGGCGACGTCGAGCAGGGGCGGCGGTGGCAGGGCGAGCGTCGAACGGTAGGCGAGATCGAGCGGCGGAGGTCCCGACAGTCCGTTGGGGTCGGCCGACGGCAGTGGTCGGGGCGGAGGGAACGACGGCGCGACCTCGACGACGGGCGCCACCGGCGGCGCGGCCACCGGCAGTGGCGCCGCGTGCGGTTCGGGAATCGCGTGGCCCGCGACCGCGGCGGCGGGCATCGGGTCTCCGGGGCGATCGAACGCACCGGAGTGGGCTGGCACGCCCTCGAGGAACCCACGGAGGCTCGTCGCCGCCACGGCCGTCCCGGCGGTGACCAGCGTCACGCCGAACAGGAACCGAACCGCCCGGACCATCGCACCCACTGGAGCACCTCGTGCGGGACGGACAACATCGGCGCCGCCCCGGCGGCGGAGCGATCCGACGTGTGACTCCCGGCAACGATACCCCACGGTGCCCGCCCGGGCGCGGCGTCGAGACCGCCGCGGCGGGCGAACATTTCGCGCCAGCAGGCTGTGGACACACAGCCTGCCGCACCTCTCGGATGAGGTGCCGGGAGTGCAACTCCCGTGAAAAGCGAAGCTTTTCGAGTGGCCAAAGGCCATGGATGGACTTTGGCCACGGGCTGCTAGCCCGCGCGGG
>JBJSXB010000348.1:0-2712 GCA_046086245.1 Planctomycetaceae bacterium
CTGGTTCTGGTTTGTTGGTTGTCGTCGATCCGCTCGCCGCTAACCCGCCTCCACCGTGCCGCTGCGCACCATTTTCCGCACCGCGCGCTCGAAGAGCGTCCGCAGGTCGTCCGGGGCCACGCCCCCCTGGAGCGCCTCGGCGATCACCTGCTCGAGCCGTTCGAGCACCAGCGCCTGGCGCTCGGCCACGCACCCCTTCACCGCCGTCCGGCAGACGGCCAGCCCGCGGCCACGCACCGGCTCGAGCACGCCGTCGGCCTGGAGCTGCTGGTAGGCCCGCTGAATCGTGTTGGGATTCACCGTGAGCTGCCGCGCCAGTTCGCGCACGCTCGGGATCCACTCCCCCGGGGCGAGCGTGCCGGAGGCGATCGCGTATTTGATCTGCCGCACGATCTGGTCGTAGATCGCCAACCCGTCGTCGGCGTCGATGCGGAAGATCATCGCGCGGCCCCCTGCGGCATCTGTACTAGTGTGATAGTACACCATTTCAAAGCGGTGTCCAGTTCAAAGCGGTGTCGAGGCGCGGTTGGCCATCGCCCGCCCCGGCCGCCGGGGGCCGGAGCGCCGCCGGGCGGTACACTTCGCGACATGGCCAGGAAAAAAACCGCCCCGCGCGACGCCACCCGCCGCGGCGCGCTCGACGCCTTTTCGGCCGCCCAGGCGGAGGTCGCCCGGTTCCGCGACGCGCGCGACTGGAGCCGGTTCCACACGCCGCGGCATCTCGCCGCGGCGATCGCCATCGAAGCGGCGGAATTGCAGGAGCGATTCCTCTGGAAGACCGACGACGAGGTCGCCGCCGATCTCGCCCCCGGCGCGAAGCGCGACGCCGTGGTCGAGGAAGTGGCCGACGTGATCCTGTTCGCGCTGCTCCTGGCCGATCGGCTCGGGATCGACATCGGCACGGCGTTGACCGAGAAACTCGCGGTCAACGCGCGGAAGTATCCGGTCGCGCTCGCCCGGGGCAGCGCCCGCAAATACACCGAGTTGCGCGGCGGTTCATCACAGCGGTCCTGAGTGGGCCGGTCCTGAGGAAACCGGGGCCACCCGCCGCGTTGCGGACGGCGTCAGACCGCCTTGGCGAACGCGGCCGCGTCGGGGCTCGCCACCGCGTCGCGGACCTCGGCGACGATCATCGGCTCGACCACCGCGGGCGCCGCGGCGTCGGCACCGTGATCCACGCAGGCAGCGCCGTGGTCGGCCACGCAAGCGGTCCCGTGGTCGGCCACGCAAGCAGCCCCGTGGTCGGCCACGCAAGCGGCCCCGTGGTCGGCCACGCCGGTCACCGAAAGATGAAAGTCGCTCCGATCGCAGGCCGGCTCGCCGTAGAGCTCCTGCATGGCGGCGACCGCTCCCATGTACTCGCGAAAATGGGCGTCCATGTGTCCAGCCTCCTTGCGTGGTCAACCGATCCAGCCCCTGGAACGTAACCACCGCTTCCATTGTTCACGGGCGGTCAAGCGGATCGTTTCATTTCGGTGCGCCCGCGCCGTCGCCGCCCCGAATCGCCTCAAGGTGCGGTGCCCTGGCAAGCGGGGCAAAGGCACCAGGCCGTGCATGCATGCTGGCAGCGCACCACGACAGTCGGGGGCGCGTGCAACGCCGGCTCAGTAGCGGAAGAAGATCAAGCGGCAGTGGGGGCAGCGCAGGCACGGCACGTGCGTGCCGGCGCCGTCGTGACGGCGGCCGACCGGTTCACCGGCGCCGAACACGCCGGTCATGAAGTTGTCCCACCAGTTGGCGGGACCGGGCCGGTAGCGGAGTGCCGAGCCGTCGGCGGCGTAGATCGTGCCCGGTTCCGCTTCGGCGCCGCAGCGTGGGCAGCCATGGTCGGCGACGGGCTGCGGAGGCAGACGGGCGCCCTGGCGCGGCGGCTCGTCCTCGAACAGCGGATCGACCGTGCCATCCTTGCCGGCCCCGCACTGCCAGCAGATCGAGAGCACATCGTCCACCTGCGAAAGACACTTGCGGCAGATCCACATCGTGCAGTGTCTCCGTCAGCCCGCGCCGCCCGACCGCGATCGCTTGGCAGCCGGCGCGTCATCGACGTGGTTTCCCACGGAGTCGCCACCCGCGTTCGACCACCCGACAGCACCGAGAAGCCAAACGGCACCGGAAAGCCTGCCAGCACCGACACCGAGAAGCCAGACAGCATCGACAAGGGAGTGCATCACTCGACTGCGGGGGTCGCGATCGACCGCCGTGCAGGCAACCGGGCATGTCCGTGCCGCTCTCGGCGCGCCCGACTTCATGACGGAACTCCATCGTGGGCCTGCCGCGAGGCGCGGCGCTGAGGGGTCGCATGGCACTCGCTCACGCGACCCCTCATCGCCATGGCGATCAAACTCCAAAAAGAGGACGCCTGCGTTCTATTTCCTTGCGGTTTGTTTATCATTGGTGTTTTCCGGGAAACGGGGCGGGTTCCAACGGGTCGCACGCGATGAGCAGGTCTCTTCACTCCCGCGGAAGACTGGGCACGCTGCTGTTCGGGATCGCCGAAGGTGTGCTGCTCGCGTCGCTGGTGGTCAATCTGCGAAACGCCCGCGACGAGGATGCGTTTTTCCGCTCGGTCGCCGCGAGTGCCATTTCCAGCGGCATGCAGCCGGAGGAGCGATTCCTCTCCCTGCTGCACAAGACGCACACGATGCTCATGCCGCTGCGCACGGGCATCGCCGACGGATCGATCGTCGACGTGTCGGGGCTCGCCCACTACCG
>JBJSXB010000349.1:0-8567 GCA_046086245.1 Planctomycetaceae bacterium
CGCTTTTCACGGGAGTTGCACTCCCGGCACCTCATCCCTGAGGTGCGGCAGGCTGTGTGTCCACAGCCTGCTCGCAGCCCGTGGCCAAAGTCCATCCATGGCCTTTGGCCACTCGAAAAGCTGCGCTTTTCACGGGAGTTGCACTCCCGGCACCTCATCCCTGAGGTGCGGCAGGCTGTGTGTCCACAGCCTCGTAGGGCGTGGACGAGCATCCTGCCGCACCGCACCGATCAGGGGGCGGCAGCGTGGTTGCGATGCACTGCACCGCCTTCCGAGTGGCCCATGCCGCGGGTGACGTCGGCCTGGGAGGCGGGGAGCGGCGCGGCCCCGCCGGGTATCCTGGAAACCGCTCCCGTCGCCGCACCGCCTTCCGCCGCCGAGCCCGCTCCGCGATGTTTCAGTTCGATTTCGGCGGCATCACGTCCGCTTCGGCACCGGTCCCCACCTCGGCGATCGACGCCACGGCGGTCGCGCGCGTGGCGGTGACCTACTGGGAGGAGCACTGCCTCGAGTGCGCCCGGCCCCAGTGTTACCGGACCTGCCCGCTGTTCGTCCGGCGCAGCGACACCAACTGCGCGCGCTTTGCAGCGGGCATCGCCCGCCATGACGGCTTTCGCGGGTTGTTTCCCCACGCCGCCGAGATCCGCTTCCGCAAATGGGGAAAACTGCAGACGACGATCGGCGGCGGCAGCCTGCGGGTCGCCGACTGCCGCCGACTGCAACGGATCGACACCCGCCTCGGCCGGACGACGACGCATGCCGACATCGCGCCTGCGCGCTTCCGCGACGTGCGGCTCCTCAAGCCGCAGACCTGGTACAACAAGGCGCGGACGATGCTCGTCGATCGGAACGCGGTGGCGGGACCGCCGTTCCGGCCCGATGAACTGCTGATCGAGGCCTGGAGCCTCGGCCCGGAGCCCTTCCGCCTCTGTGTCGAGGTGCAGCTCGACGCCGGCGTGCTCCACCGCGAATCGCTGCCCTTCGTCCCGGGCCACAACCTCGCCCGGTCGACGGCGATCGTCGCCCGGCTGCCGCCGCCGGGGATGCCCGGCCGGCTGCTCGTCTACCCTGAGAACGACCACGAAGCCCATCTGGCCTTCACGTGGCTCGACCTCGTGAGGTGGAAGACGACGGGATCCACGAGCGTCACCGGCACCCGGGGCCACGCTCCTCGCCGCGCGGGGCCGCCCGGCGCGGCGTCTCTCGCGCCGGCCGCCACGGTGAAGTGCGTCGTCTGGGACCTCGACGAAACACTCTGGCATGGCATCGTCGGCGACGACGGTCCCGCAGCGGTCCGCCCGCGCGAGGAGTGCCTGCGCCTGGTACGCGATCTCGACGCCCGCGGGATCCTCCAGAGCGTCGCCAGCAAGAACGATCCCGACCTGGCCTGGGGCGTTGTGCGGCGGGCCGGGCTCGCGGGGTTCTTCCTCCACCCGCAGATCGGCTGGTCGGCGAAGAGCACGTCGGTGCGCCGGATCGCCGAGGCGCTGGGCATCGGCATCGACACGCTGGCGGTGATCGACGACTCCGCCTTCGAACGGGGCGAGATCGCCTCGGCGCTCCCGGCGGTGCGCACCTACGACGCCGCGGAGGTCGCGGGGCTTCTCGACCGGCCGGAGTTCGACGTGCCGGTCACGACCGAGGCCCGCGGAAGACGTGCGCTCTACCAGGCCGAGGCGCGCCGCAGCGCCGCCCGCGCCGAGGAGGGAAGCGATCCCACCGAGTTTCTCCGTGGCTGCGGGCTCGTGCTCCGCGTCGGGGAGCGCTTCGACGAGGAGTCGCTCGACCGCTGCCACGAGTTGCTGCAACGGACCAATCAGCTCAATCTCTCCGGCCGCCGTCTGGAGCGCGGCGCCCTCGCTGCCGGCCTGGCCGACACGGCGACGTGCTGCCGGCACCTGCGCTGTATCGATCGGTTCGGCGACTACGGGCTGATCGGCTTCATCGCCCTGCGGCACGAGGCTGACGCGCTGGTGATCACCGACCTCGTGCTCTCCTGCCGGGTCGCCGCCAAAAAGGTCGAACATGCCCTCGCCGCGCACCTCCAGCGGATGGCACGCGACCGGGGAGCGCGGCGGATCGTCGCCAACCACGTGCCGATGCCGCGCAACGGCGTCCTCCTCGCCGCCCTCCATGCGGCCGGGTTCGTGGCGACTCCCGACGATCCCCGACCCACGCTCGACGTGGCCGCCGTCGTGCCCGACGCCGACGTCGTGCGCGTGGAGGTGGCCGGCTGACCGTCGGCGGCCCGCTCACTCCGGCACCACCCCCCCGAGGCGGGCGAGTTCCGCGGCCTCGCCGGCCCAGCGCCGATCGACGGCACCGGACAGGCTTGCACGCTGGAAGATCCAGGGGTCGTGAGGATCAATCTGATCGCGCAGCAGCAGCCGGGGCGACAGGCCCGGACGATTGAGGCCGCGGACGCACGCGTAGACGCGGCTGCCCCGCAGGCGCAGTCGGTCGAGCGCGACCGGATGGCAGTGGCGCGGCCGTCCGAAGGCGATGGCGAAGTCGCGGCACACGGCGCCGGTGAGCGCCTCGACCCCGTCGATCGCCCGGTCCACCTCGCCGCGCACGGTGTCGGCATCGGTCAGGCGACCGAGATCGAGATGGGCGTCGTTGTGGGCGCCGATGACGTGGCCCATCGCCACCATCTCGCCGAGCTGCGACCGTGACAGGCCGCGCGGGTCGCCGCCGGCCCACACCGCGAAGGCCTCGCGCCCCGCCTGCCGATGCCCGGCGATCCATTCGGCCCGGCTGCGATCGATGAACGAGGGCATCACGAAGAACAGCGCCCGCAGGCCGCGCTCGGCGAGCGTTTCCGCAGCCCGATGGTTGCTGGCGAAGCCGTCATCGAAGGTGAACAACAGCTTGTCGCGGCCCACCGCGGTGAATCGCCCCTCGAGTAGTTCGGTCGCCGCTTCCGGCCCGACGACGTCGAAGTGGGCGATGGCGTGGTCGAGGAGACGCCGGAAGCGGTCGAACGTCGCCGGCGGCACGTCGTGGAGCACGGCGATCCGCAGGCCGTGCCCTCCCCGATGGAGATCGCGGCGGGCGCGCGCCGCCTCACCCCGGACGGTCAGCCAGGCGGCGCCACACCACTTGCGGAACGGAAAAACCATCGCGGCATGCCTGACGGGGTCTGGCGGTCGAGTGTCAGCGGAGGCGAGGGCGGTGCCGGCGGAAAGCCGCGTCGTCCGTGGCGGTGGAGGGCGGCGGCACGTTCACCCGCCGAACACGGATTCGCGCGCCTGCCGAGAGATGGCGACCACCGCGGGGTGCTTGAGCCTTTTCTCGACCGACACGGCGTAGAAGCGTTCCTTGAGGCCTTCCTCGCGGGCGACGAGGCGCACCCCGTACATCCGCTCGACGTCGGCTTCGACGGCGCTCGGCGCCGCGAAAACACCCTGCCCGACCGCCCCGAACGACTTCAACAGTGCGCTGTCGGCGAACTCGCCGCGGACGAGAGGGTGGATCCCCTGCTCGTCGAACCACTGGTCGAGCGTGCGACGGAGCGTCGTACCGGCCGCCGGCAGGAGGATTGGAGCCCCCGTGAGCGAGGCGGGGAATCCGCGTTGGACGCTGCGTGCCAAGCCGTCGACGGCGAAGAAGCTGACGCCGCACTCACCGAGGAGGTGGCTGTAGGTCTTGATGCCGGTTCGCGGGCTGGCGGGATAGTCGGTGATCACGAGGTCGAGTTCATGGAGTGCCAGTCGTGCGAGCAACGGATCGGGCTCGCCGTCGATGCAGTTGAGGCGGATGCCGTCGCCGAGACGGAGTGCCGGTTCGAGGATCTTGTGGAGGAGCACCTTGGGAAGGCTTTCGGTGACCCCGACGGTGAAACGCTGCGGTCGTCCCGTGGGGCGGTCGGCCACCGCCGCCTGGAGTTCGCGGCCGATCGAAAAGATCTCGTCGGCGTAGCGAAACACGACCCGCCCGGAGTCGGTGAGCATCAGCGACCGCCCTGCACGCTCGAACAGGCGAGTCTGCAGCGAGCGTTCAAGGGCGCGGATCTGGCCGCTCACCGTGGGCTGGGTGAGATGGAGCTTGCGGCACGCCTTGGTGATACTCCCCTCACGGGCTGCCATCCAGAAGTAGTGGAGATGGTGGTAATTGAGCCAATCCATGGACCCATCCCCGCAAAACACCCAAACCACCCCCTATCAGAGGGGGTTCCTGGCCGTCGTCGCTGTGGCCGGCACCCAACCCACCCTCCATACGCTTTCCCTATATCTGAATCCAAAACATTCTATTTGTCCAATGGAAGGCGCGTGCCTATCAATGACGATAAGGAACGTGGAGTGGGCGTTGGTCGCCGACCATCGCCATCGTGTGCCGAGGGGTGTCGCATGGATTGGGAGTTGAAGCACGATGGCATTGCGGAGGCCGACGCCCTCCGCGATCACCTCGACGTGCGTCTGCGACTCGCCTTGGCGCGGTTCCGTGGTCGGGTGACGCGCGTGGTGGTGTATCTCCAAGGGGGGCTCGAGCCACCCGGAAGCATCGACCGGTCGTGCCGGATCCTCGCCGAGGTCCGCGGGGTCGGTGACGTGATCGCCCGCGTGGTCGATTCCGATTGGCGGACGGCCGCCGAACGGGCGGCACAGCGGATCGGGCACTCGGTGGCCCGGGAGATCGACCGATCGCGTCGGCACCCGATTCCCTCCGGGCGGCTTGGCGATGGCTTCTCGCGACTGCCAGGCGAGCCGTCGCGATCGCTTCCCGAGGCCTGAGGCGGCGTACGCCATGGGGCAGCACCACGGTGGCGGTCCGCTCCATGTCTCCAGTTGGCAGCGGCTCGCGGCGCTCCTCCGGCTCGAGCGGTCCGACGTCGTCACGTTGCTGTCGTTCGCGATAGCCGTCGGCATCCTCTCGATCGTCACCCCGGTCGCGATCGAGCAACTGGTGAGCACGGTGAGCTTCGGCTTCCAGCTCTGGCCGGTGATCGTGCTGTCGTGGGTGATGCTCGGCTTCCTGCTTCTCGCCGCGGCCCTCCGGGCGATGCAGCTGTTCGTCGCCGAGTGCCTGCAGCGGCGGATCTTCGTCCGTACGGCCGACGCCTTCGCCGATCACTTCGCCCGTGCGGAGATCGCCGCCTTCGACGGCCGCAATCCCACCGACATCGTCAACCGTTTCTTCGAGGTCTCCACGGCGCAGAAGGCGGCCGCGAGCCTGCTCGTCGACGGGGTCGGCATCGTGATGATCACGATCGTCGGCCTCGCGGTGCTCGCGTTCTACCACCCCTACCTGCTCACGTTCGCGATCGTCACCGCGACGTTGGTGGCGTTCCTGCTCTCGGCGCTCGGCCGAGGCGGCGTCCGCACGAGCATCGCGGAAAGCTACGCGAAATTCGACATGGCCGCCTGGCTCGAGGAGCTCGCCAAGTGCCCGCACACCTTCCGCTTCGGCCGCGGCGGCGACCTCGCCCACGCGCGGGCCGACGCCCTCGCCGAGGCCTACGTGCAGGCCCGCCGGCGGCACTTCAGTGTCGTATGGCGGCAGAACCTGTTCGCCCTGCTGCTGGAGGCGGTGGGCAGCACGGTGCTGCTCGGCCTCGGCGGATGGCTGGTGATCAACCGCCAGCTCACCCTCGGCCAGCTCGTCGCCGGCGAGTTGATGGCGACCCTCGTCCTGTCGGCGATCTCCAAGCTCGGGAAGTACATCGAAACCTTCTACGACCTCCAGGCGGCGCTCGACAAGCTCGGGGTGATCGACCAGTTGCCGCTCGAAGGCGTCGGCGGGGAGATCCTCCCTGTCGCCGAGCGACCGATGCACGTCGTCGCCGAAGTGGTCAATCCCGCCGGCCGGACGCTGCGGCTGGAGGTGCCGCCCGGTCGCCGGGTCGCCGTGTACGGCCCCAGCGGCAGCGGCAAGACCTCGCTGCTCGAGACGCTGGCGCTGCTTCGCGTGCCCGAGCAGGGGCTGCTCGAGTTCGACGGCCTCGATGCCCGGTCGCTCGACCGCGCCGACACCCGGCTGCAGGTGGCGTACGTCGGCCAGTCGGAGACGTTCGCCGACACGGTGGCCGAGAACATCCGCGTCGGACGTGACGACCTCTCCGCCACCGACGTCCGCCGCGCTCTCGAAATGGTCGGGCTCGCCACCGACGTCGCCCGCCTGCCGCAGGGCGTGGCCACCGAACTCGCCGCCGACGGCCGCCCCCTGTCGGCCAACGCGATCTCGCGCCTCTCGATCGCGCGGGCCCTGGCCGGCCGGCCCCGGCTCCTGCTCATCAACGGCATGCTCGACGCCCTCGACGTCGCCGACTGCCCGCAGCTCATCGAGTCGCTGTTCGACCGATCGGCACCCTGGACGCTGGTGATCGTCACCGCCCGTGACGATATCCGGCGCCGCTGCGACGAGGCGGTGGAATGGGCGTGACACGTGCCAGCACCCGCGCCGGGAGACGCGAGGGGTCGGCGCTGGCCCGCGCCGCGACCCCGCTGGCGATGCGCTTCGTGGGTCGCCTGCTCCTCCTCGTCTTCCTCGCCACCCCGTTTCTCCTCGCCTTCGTGCCTTGGCAGCAGACCGTCATGTGCCGCGGCACGGTGATCGCCTATGCGCCGGTGGAGCGCATGCAGGTGCTCACGGCGCGGATCTCGGGGCAGGTCCGCACCTGGCACGTGGTCGAGGGAACGCGGGTCAAGCTGAACGATCCGGTTGTCGATATCGAAGACAACGACCCCGATTTAGAGGGGAGGCTGGAGGCCCAACGCCGCTTTCTCCGCGATCGTCTCGAAGCCGCTCGCGAGGAGGTCGCCGAGAACGCCGCCGCGGTCGCCGCGCAGGAATCGGCCCGGACGGCCGCCGTGAAAGCAGCCGAGGCGAACCGCGAGGCGGCCCGCAAATCGATCGAAGTCGCCGCCCAGACGGTGGCCAACGCGCAGTTTTCCAAGCAGTTCGAACTCGACCGCTACGAGATGTTCGATGACCTGTTCAACAATCCACAGTTCGGCGGTCTCGAGAGCCGGCTGTCGCGCGACGAGGCGCGGATGCGCTCCGACCGCGCGACGACCGACACCGACAAGGCCCGTGCCGAGTTGCAACGCGCCGAAGCGGCCCTCCTCACCCAGGAGGCCCTGCTGCTACAGGCGGACGCAGCCGGGCTGTCGGCGATCGCCGTCGCCCGCAGCAACCTCCGCAAGGGGGAGCAGAACCTGTTCGGCATCGAGCGCGATCTCCAGGACATCGACAACCGCATCAAGCGCTTCAAGGCACGCAACGTCGTCGCGCCGTGCGACGGGATCGTCTACCGGGTGGCGGCCAACGTCGGGCAGGGCGGCCAGTACGTGAAGGAAGGCGACGAGCTGTGTACGATCGTTCCCGACACCACCGATCGCGTCGCCGAGTTGATCCTCGACGGCATCGACGCGCCGATCGTGCTCGCCTACGCCGATCGGACCGGCTCCATGCCGCACGTTCGTCTCCAGTTCGAGGGCTGGCCGGCGGTGCAATTCTCCGGCTGGCCGGAGTTGGCGATCGGCACGTTCGGCGGCAAGGTCCGCCAGGTCGATGCCGCCGGGATGGGCGGCGGGCGCTTCCGGGTGCTCGTCGAGCCGGAGCAGCGACTCCCGGGCGACGCGTGGCCGTCTCCCGAGTTTCTCCGCCAGGGCAACCAGGCGGTGGGCTGGGTGTTCCTCAACCGGGTCACTCTCGGCTACGAGATCTGGCGCCGGCTCAACGGTTTCCCGCCGGTGCTCGCGCCGGGCGACAAGGGATCGGCGCCGCCGAAGGAGAAGGACGACAAGGCGAAGGCGCCGAAGATCAAGGTCAGATGACGGCGCGATCCGCCGCGCGCTCACGTGCGGGTGCGATCGCCGTGATGCTCGCGCTGCTGGCGTCGTCCGCCGGCGGCCTCTGCGGCGCGGAGCCCGCGCGTTTCGTGCCCGCCGGCGAGGTTGCCCCGCTGCGGCATCCCCCCGCGTCGCGTCCGCGACCGGCGGCACGGCCACCGGTCACGACCGATGAGCTCGGGCTGCCATCGGTGGTCAGCGCGTCGTTCCTGCAACTCGCCGACGAGCCCCCCGCCGCGCCGCCGGCTCCCGAGCGAGTACCCGCCCCCGCCGACGCCGGGGAGACGGTGGCGCCCTCCGTGGCGCCGGGAGCCGACAGCGACGACGACGCCTCCGCGCTCGAGCGGGCCGCCACGGCGGGCAGCCTCCCTCCGGGCGACCCCAAGGATCCCGACACCCTCCTGCCGCCACCCGCCAGGCCGTCGGAGTACTACGGTGGCCTGGTGGATGATCGCGACGATCCGCTCTTGCTGGGCGAGGTGCTGCGGAGCGTGCAACTCCACTATCCGCTGCTCCAGGCGATCGAGCGGGAGCGCGGCGTCGCATCCGGTCGGCTGACCACGGCGATGGGCGCCTTCGACACCAATATCGGGATGTCGGGCAACGCCCTGGCGCCGGGCACGTACGAGAACTACCGGTCCGATTTCGGGCTCAACCAGCTGTTCCCGACCGCCGGCATCAGCGCATTCGGCGGGTTTCGCACCGGCTACGGCGATTATCCCACCTACAACCTCGCCCAGAAAACGGCCACCGGCGGCGAATGGCGTGGCGGGC
>JBJSXB010000350.1:0-6753 GCA_046086245.1 Planctomycetaceae bacterium
CCCCGAACGGAGTTGACGGGGGTCGGGATGACTGCTTCACTGGAGCTAGGTGGGGGGTCGTTTCCGGGGAGGTTGCCATGAGCGGTCATTGGTTCGCGCGCGGACGGGATGCCAAAGGCATCGATGGTTGCCTTCGATCGACGCGCATCGGTACGCGACGAGGTGGATTCACGCTCGTCGAGTTGCTCGTCACGATGGTGATTCTCGCGATACTCGCCGCGCTGTCGGCGGTCGGGTTGGCCGGCGTCCGCACCAGGGCGCGGGTCGCGAAGACGCGGAGCACGATCCGCAAACTGCACGACGCGGTCGTGCCCCGGTACGTCGCGTACCTCGATCGCCGCGTCGACGACTCGATGTGGCATGCGTTCGACCATGAAATCGAGCGCTCGAAACTCGGCATCGCCGCCGGCACGCCGCTGCTCGCCGCCTGGAAACGGCTCGTGCAGATCCGCGGCATGCTGGTGCACGAGATGCCGGATCAGTGGGGCGACGTCCGGCACCCGGTGTACCCGGTCGATCCGGCCGATCCGACGCGCTCCGCCGGAGCGACCGGCACGCCCGTGACCGAGCGGTACCTGCGGTTCGTCGATTCCATGGTGGATCGTCGTGACCCGTCGAGGAACACGCGCGAGGCGGTCCTCGCCGGCCTCGGTCGGTCCGGCTCGTCGGCGGAAACCCTCCATCTCCTGGTCGCGCTGGGGTCCTTCGACACCGACGCCCTCGAATCCTTCCGCGAGGACGAGATCGGTGACGTCGATGGCGACGGGGCGCGGGAGTTTCTCGACGGGTTCGCGCGGCCGATCCACTTCATCCGCTGGGCGCCGGGCGCCGGCCGGGCCGCCGGCGTGACGGGTGGCGGCGACCCGTTCGATCCCTTCGGCCTCGGCGGCCCGGGCACGTTCCCGCTCACGCCGCTGATCGTCTCGGCCGGACCGGACGAGCGATTCGGCCTTCGTCGTGATGCGACCCATCCGCTCGAGGAGCAGGGGGCACCGCGCACGGCGGCCCGACCGGGAGGGGTCGCGTTTGTCGCCGTGCCGTACGATCCGTTCACACCCCCGGAGGCGGGGATGCCCGATCCGCGCGACCGCTCCCACGCCGACAACATCACCAACCAGGGAATGGGCCAGCCGTGACTCACCCCGTGCCGCGCGCCGTTCGCGGAATGACGCTCGTCGAACTCCTCGTCGTGATCGCGATCCTCGGCCTCCTTTCGGTGGCGGTGATTCCCGTCGTCGACGGGGGGTCGCTCCGGCCCGCGCGGGCCGCGGTCGCCTCCCTGACGAGCCTGGTGGCCACGGCCCAGGCGCAGGCGCTGGGGCGCGACAACCCGGTCGGGTTGTGGATCGAACCGCTCGACGCCGGGGCGGCGATCGACGTCGCGATCGCCCGGCAACCCGAACCCTACCGCGGCGACACCTTCGACGCGGCGGTGTCGCTCGCCGGGTCGGTGGCCAGCGGCACGATGGTGCTGACGTTTTCGGACGCGGGCAACTCCGTCACCACGCTCACGGCGCCGTCCGATCCCCCGTTCGTCACCACCGGCGACGGGATCGAGTTCGAGGGCAGTCCCGACCGTTTCACCCTCGTGTGCCCCGATCCGCCCGGCCGTGGCGGCTACCGCGCGGCGGTCCGGCCCGAGGCCGGGCAGACCCCTTCCAACACACGCTGGCCGGCGCCCGCCGTGGCGGGCTCCGGCACCGCGTGGCATGCATTCGCCATCATCCGCCGGCCACGACCGGTCGCGGAAGGGATGTCGTTCGGGTCGGGGCTCGCGATCGACTTGGCATGGTCGGGCGTCGGCACGCGGCGGTTCGGACGGACGCCGCTGGCGGGTGACGGTGCGTCGAGCGCGGACGCGTCCGACGACCTCGAACCGCTCCCCGCCTACGGTGCCGGTCAGGCGATCGCCATCATGTTCGATCGCGTCGGTGGGGTCGGCGAACTCGGATTCTTCAACACCCCGCGATCGATCGCCGCCGGGCGGGCCGCCGCGCCGCCGGAAACGCGCGTTCCGCTGCGCGCCCCCGTGTTTTTGCTCGTCGGTCGGATCGACCGCTGCGGGATGGGGTATCGGGAAGCCCCCACCGAGGATGCGCCGGGAGCGAACTGGCAGTATCCCGATTCGTTCTGGGTGTCGATCGATCCCCGGACCGGGTTGGCCCGTTCGTCGCCGGTGGTGCTGCGCGATCGCGGCGGCCCGGTGACGTCCGCCCGCCGGTCACAGGCCGCGATCCGCGCGGCATCATGACGGTGGATGGCATGCCACGTGACGTATCGATGCTGCCGCGGCGGGCGGGGATCACGGTGCTCGAGGTGCTGATCGCCATCGGCATCCTCGCCATCGGCCTCACGAGCGTCCTGTCGCTGATCCCGCTCGGGCGGTCGTTGCTCACCAAGGCGGTCGTCGCCGACCACGGCGGCTACCTGCTCGACAACGCCCGGGCGACGGTGCTCACCGCGGGGCTGGCGAATGTCGACGCCCTCACCGGGGTGGACGGTGGTCCGTGTCCCGGCACCCCGTTGGTGATCGACCCGCTCGGTCTCGCCGGCGGGTCGTGGCCGGCGGAGTACGGGCTCAACCCCGCGGTGCTCAGGTCCGCGGCCACGCTCGCCGATGCGACCGAAGACGGCGCGCGGCCACGCGCGGGGCCGGTCGCGGCGCTGGGTTTCACCGCCGCCGACGATCTGCTGATGACGATGCCGGACAACGACGATCTCCCCCCCGCCAACCGTTTCGTGAACGGCGTGCGCGGTGCGGTCGGCCGGTTCAGTTGGTTCGCCGTGCTCGCCAAGTCTTCCACGACCCCGTTCGTGGCCGGCGAACTGGCGACGCTGTCGATCGTCGTCTGCCGGAACCGCGTGCCGGGCCTGATGCCCCCCGCGGCGGGCCGCGCGACGCCGGTGTCCCTGCGGCTGACGCCGGGCGGCCCCGACGGGCCCCGCTCCTATCGGGCGCCGCATCGGCTTTCCTGGCCGGCGGGCGGGCAGCTCTTTCCCGATCGCCTCAACAACGAGGCGCTGAAGAAGGGGGTGATCGTCTTGGTGCCCGCTTCCGCCCCCGCGGCGAAGGAGGGGGCGAGCGCCCGGCGGCCGCCGCAAATCGTCACGGTGGCGACGGTCACGTTCCTGCCCCACGGGGGTGGTGCCGACGACGAGGCCGAGATCACCTTCGCGGGCGATCCGTCCTTCGTGCCTGAGACGAATGCCGATGGCGAGGGAGCCGAGCTGGAGCCCGTGACGCTGCCCGTCGCCATCCTGCCCGACGCGGTGGCCGTGCGTGACTCCACGGTTACCATCGAAGGCACGGGCCGATTCAGCCGATGATCATCCTCCACGCCGTGAACGCCGTGAACGCGGTGGCGCCAAGACCCGGGCCAGACGATCGCCGACGGCTCCCGGCCGCCGCGATGGCGCCGGGTATCGCTCGGCGGACGCCGGGTGGGGGCCGCCCCGGGGTGATCCTGCTGCTCGTACTCGGCATGCTGTCGCTGTTCATGGTGCTCGGCGTGGCATTCGTGGTGATGGCGGCGCGGACCCGAACCGCGGCGCGCGCCGCCGCCGCCGACCCCGAGGCCACCCTGCGGGCGATCCTTCCCACGGAACGACTGCTCGACCAGGCCGCGATGCTGCTCATCCGGGGGCCACAGACCCTCGATCCCGACCGGCAGCCGGCGGCGCTCGGCCGCGCGGAGGAAGACGACGCCACGGACCCCGATCCCGACCGGGCGCTGGTGTTCGAATCGCTGCTCGAGGATCAATACGGCACCGATGAACCGCTGCGGGGCCATGTCGTCGAGATCGACGATGCGGGCCCCGTCCGCCGCCTCACCGTCGCGTTCGATCCGCCGGCCGACCATCCGCCGGCGGCGTTGAGCGGCCGCGTGCTCTCAGTGCTGCCGGTCGGCGCCCCGGCGACGAGCCACCGCATTCTCCGCGTTGAGACCGCCGGCAAGGCGCACCTCCGGCTGTGCGTGGCGCGCGGCACCCTGCGCGGCGTGCACGCGACCGACACCGGTGCGGACGGCCTGCCGAGCCGCGGCACGAAGGTCGTCGTCAACGCCCGCGCCCACGGTTCGTCGGGGGCAGGGAGGAACGAGCCCTGGGACGGGTTCGACGCCGCCAATCCCTTCCTCGCCCACGTCGAACCCGACCCGGCGCGGCCGTCCGGCCAGATCGTCATCCGGCCGTCCATGTTCAAGGTGGAGTCCGCGGAGGCGATGCGGGATCTCGATCGCGACAACGACGACCTCGATGACGACGGCGTCGACGACCGGGCCGACAACGACAACGACGGCGTTTTCGACGGGTGGTTCTTCGATCCCGCGTTGCCGGCGATCGCGTCGCCGCGGACCGGACTGCCGGTGAGGATCCACGTCTCGTGCCTGATCGTCGATCTCGACGGTCGCCTCAACGTCAACGCCCACGGATCGGTGAACGACGTGCTCCGGTGGGCCGACACGGTGCCGTTCGGAAGTGGCTACGGACCCGCGGAAGTCGATGGCGGTGCGGTGTTTCGCGCGCTCGCCGCGGCGAGCGACAATCGGTGCCCGGACGATCCGTGGATGAACGTGATGTTCGGCGCCCGCGCCGGCAGCACGCTCTACACCGCGGCCGGGCCCCGGCCCGGCGACCGGCTGATGCCGTTGCGCTTTCCCGAGGGGACGGCGATCGAGGGGCGGTATGGATGGCAGGCGAACGCCTCCGCGACCCCGCTGCGCGGCGTGTCCGACCGGGGCGCGCTGGCCGATGCGGTGCCCTTGCCCGGTCACAACGGTCTCGCCGATCCCGCCGCGGGCGACGGCATCCGTCAACTCGTCGGTGTCGCGCCGGCGCGACGCAGTTGGGCGGTCGATCTTCATGGCCGGCTGCAGCGTCGTGCCACGCGCGACGCGGGCCCGGTGCCGTCGCTCGTCTACCGCAAAGCCGACGACGGCGACGAGTTCCTCGACCAGCCCTACGAGCTCCGACTCGAAGGCTCGACGCGGCGCACGGGGCTGCACGATCCGGCCACGGGCGGCACCGCGCCGAGCGTCGTCGCCGACAATCCGTTCGCGCCGGCCGAGCTCGAACGCATCCTCCGCCCCTACGATCCCGATGCACCCGCGCTTCCCGAGCGGCTGGCGGCGCTGCTGGGATCGCAGGCCGAGGCCTCCCGGCTCGTGGTCACCACCGACAGTTGGGACACGGCGGGCGTCGTCGGCGAGGCCGCCCGGCGGATCTACGCGTGGTTCTCCGCCGTGCCGCCCGAGGTGCTGCACGAGCACGCCGCGTCCGAGCGCGCGTGGGATGAGATGGTGGCGGGGACGCGCTGCCCCAACAACCTGTTGCCTACCGAGTTCGCCGCCGGCGTGCGCATGGACGTCGCCCGGCCGGTCGAGGGGATGCTGCAACGGCGGTTGTTCTTCAAGGATCTCTACATGGCGGCCGTCGCCCTGTCGGCACCGGCTGGCGAGAATCCGTCGGCGGACGTCGCCGGGCGGTGCGCCCAATGGGCGGCGAACGTGATCGAGTATCAGGACGCCGACTCGACGATGACCCGTTTCGAGTACGATCCCCGGCCGCTCGACGGATGGGACGTCGATGGCGATCCTGCCACCGTGGAAACCGACCGGGAAACGGTCTGGGGTGCGGAGCGCCCCGACGTGGTCGTCACCCAGTCGCTCGCCTGGGACGACGGGGCCGACGGCGAATTGTTCCTGGTGCTCCATCACCCGTGGGACGGTCGTTACGGCGACGGCCCGCCGGGATCCGCGGAACCGGTCGCCGCGGAGCTCGCCGGCCCGGCGGGCCCGGCCTCGGTGGACATGGGGAAGCGGACGCCGCAGGGGGACCCGATTTGGCGGGTGCGCTGCGGAGCGACGTTCGGGTTCCCCGGACGGGACACCTGCCTCGACGCCAACGAGTGGATGGTCCTCCGCCCGGAGCGGCCATCACCCAAGGGCATCGGCGTGCCCGCCGCCGGTGCGACGCGGCACGTGGTGCCGATTCCGGAGTTCCGCGCCCGGCTCACGACCGCGGGGGGGGCGCGTCCGCTCGACCCACGCTCGACGTTCGCGTACCTCGAGCGTCTCGCCGATCCGCGGGCCGCGCACGACGCCATCTCGAATCCCTACCTGATCGTCGATGCCTCGGCGGTGTTCGTCGCCGATCGATCGCGCGAGGACGACGAGGCGATCGACCCGGAGGTGCGCTTCACGTCATGCCGCCGCAACAGCGGTTGGGCGCAGCAGCACGACCAACTCCAGTGGGAACGCGGACAGACGCCGACGATGACGACCGACTGGGAGGGGGATCCGCGCTGGTTCTGCTGGCCGAATCGCCCGCTCGTCAGCCCCGCCGAGCTGGTGTTCGTGCCGGGATTCATCTCGGGGCGCGTCCATGACGAAACGCACGAGGGTGGCGTGGGGATGCTCGCCGATCACGTCGCCGATCCCGACGACGGCGTCTACCTCCCCGACGTCGTGCCGGGTGACGAGTTGGTGGCGCTCGACGCCTTCACGGTACCGTCGCGATTCGCGGGGACGCGGCACTCGCTCGACCGGACGGCGCCCTACTGGGAAATTCTCACGGGACTTCGCCTCGGCTTCTATGGCGACCGGACGGCGGACTACCGCGCCCCGTTCGAGCACGCCGAAGTGAGCGCCGGCCGCGAGCCGGGCCGCGTCAATCTCAACACCATCTCCTCGGATGCGGTGTGGGAGGCCGTGATCCAGGGCACGGTGCCCAGGAGCGCGGGGGCCGACCCCGACC
>JBJSXB010000351.1:0-19475 GCA_046086245.1 Planctomycetaceae bacterium
GCCGCGCGGGCGGCCAACGCCGGCGACGCGGCACCGACAATCGGCAGAATCGACGCGATCGGCACGCCGCGACGAACCGCCGAAGCGGCCGTTTTTTCCGCACCCACCGGCCGCACGTCCGAGGGTGTGACGATCCCGCCCACGGGCGGCGACGGGTCAGGTCAACAAGCCACCGAGCCGCTCCTGGATCCCGTCGCGGATCCGTCCCTTGAACAGCAGCGCCGTGGCCGGCAGATCGACCTGCACCACCAGTTCCCCAACCAGCACTTCGACCCGACCGTTGATCCGCAGGCCCATCACGCCGAGGAGGAAGGCGAGGCGGTCGGAATCCTCCCAGCGGGCGTCGATCTCGCTGACGTTTCCCCCGAGATCGTCCCGCGCCCTGGCCAGGGCGTCGTCCAAGCGGCGCCGGACCTCGACCGGCTCCAGACCATGCGGTACACGGACCCCCAACGTCCTCATCGTTCCACTCCTCGTGCGTCGGTCGGTGCGGGGCCGACACGGCGCAGGGCGACCGCCGCCCGACGCACGCGTTCTTCGACCACCCTGCCGTACCGTCCCCCCGAGCATACGGCCGTGCGGACACCGACGACGTCGCAATCGGGCAATGGTCGGGACGCGAGGTCGTCGAGCGACAGGCTGCCCGCGACCGCGACGCGCAGCCCCACTTCCCGGGCCCGCGCGACCCAGCCGGCGACCGCCGGCGCCGACACCCCGTCGAGCAATCCCGCGGCGCCCTTCACGGCCGTGTCGAAAAGCACCCACCGGCAGCCGAGTCGGGTCGCGGAAGCGATCACCTCGTCGGGATGCGGCGCGCCGGCCGCATCCCAATCGGCGTACGCGACCGCGACCAGCGCGGTGTCGCGGGATCGCCGCCGATCGACCTCCGCCAATCTCCGCGTCCAGTCGGTCCCGGCGAGTCCCGCCAACCCGACTTTGACGGCGTGCGGCCGTTCGATGGCGTCGCCGAGGGCGGCTTCCACCGACGCGAGACGGTCGTGGACCACCGCCACGCCGTCGGCCAACTCCCCGAGCGCCACCGTCCACGGCGCCCGCCCCCCGACGACCGCCGCGACGGCCGCCGCGACCGCGCCCTCCGCACACCCGAGCGGCCCATGGAGCGGTTCCTTGACGTCGATGATCGCGGCGCCGCCGCGCAGCGCCGCTCCGGCCTCGTCGGCATCGCGCACGCTGACGAGCAATCCGGCCGCGTTCACGGGCGTCGCTCCCCCGGCCCGCCATCGGCGCTGCCGGCCGATTCGCGCCGCGCCGCGACGAGCAACCCCGACACCCGTCGGCCGAGTTCGGCGTCGAGCGGCTCGCACCAGCGACCGTCGAAAACGATCGCCCCGTCCTGCCAGCGCGCCCAGCGCATCCACGGCGCCCAGGCCGGCCGCACGCTCGCCCCGATCCGCGCGGCGTGCCCCTCCGCGGCCCGCTCCGCGATCCGCATCACCAGCGTGCCCACGCGATGCGCCGCCGCGGCGGACGGGCCGCGCCCCTCGACGCGGTCCGAACCGAGGAAGAAGCATTCCACGTCCGCCACGGGGATGTCGATCGTCGTCCCGGCGGCGAAACGCACACGGAGCCGGTCGCCACGGCGTTCGAGGCGCGGCCCGATCGCCCACCGTGCGGCCACTCCCCACACCACCGCGACGGCCACGGCGACCAGACCGAGCGCCACCGCCCGCCCCGTCCAAGGCCCGAAGGGCGGCAACCGTGCGCTGCGGGCCACCACCAGCCACACCAGCGACAATCCCGCCATCTGAGCGGCGAGTGCGACCCACACCGGCCGCGGGTTGGCGCGCAGCCACACCATCGGTCGATCTTCCGCAGCGGTCACCGACGGCGTACCATCAAGGCTCATGGCCGACATCCGTTCGGTCACCTCGGGCCCCGCCCCCTCGTGCCTGCCGCGCGACCGATCGGGGACGGTCTTCCATCATCGCGCCATGCCATCCGACTTCCAGGCCCCTCGTGATCCAGACACCGGGCCCGATGCGGTATCCGCTCGTCACGCCGATCGTGGCTCCTCCGATGGTCCCGGGACACGCGGGCCAATGGGCCACGGGCCGACTCCCGGCTCCGGCCAGTCGATTCCGGGACACGGGGGGCCGCGGAGCGACGGGGGGCCGCGGAGCGACGGGGGGCCTCGGGGCGACGGGCCCGGCGTCCCCGCCGGCCCTCGCTCGGGCGGCTTGCTCGTCGCGGCGATCCTCGTAGCGCTGTGCGGTTATGCGGGCGCCGCCCTGTTCGGCCTGCCGCAGCATGGTCGCGACTTGATCGTCGCCGCACAAGCGGATCACGCCGCCACCGCCCCGGATCACACCCCGGATCACGCCGGGCACGACGCCGCGGCGACGACCGCTCCACCGCTGTGGACGGTGCTACCGTTCGTCGCGCTCCTGGCGGCGATCGCCATCTTTCCCCTCGCGCCCGGACTGTCGCATTGGTGGGAGCACAACGCCTCCAAGTTGGCGGTGGCCGGCGGCCTCGGCCTGGCGACGCTCGCCTATTACGCGCTGCTGCACGGTCATCCACTCGACGTCCATTTTCCGGCGCACGCGATCGCGCAGCCGTCGGCCAACGCGCCCCACTGGGGGCTCGGCGGCGCGGTGCTCGTCAACGCCCTGCTCGCGGAGTATCTCCCCTTCATCAGCCTTCTGTTCACCCTCTACGTGATCACCGGCGGCGTGCGGATCGAAGGGGATCTCGTCGCCACCCCGACGGTGAACACGCTGTTCATCGCGACCGGCGGCCTGATCGCCAGCTTCGTCGGCACGACCGGCGCCGCAATGTTGCTCGTGCGGCCCCTGCTCGACACCAACAGCGAGCGGAAGTGGGTCGCCCACACCCTCGTCTTCTTCATCTTCGTGGTCTGCAATTGCGGCGGGCTGCTCCTTCCGATCGGCGACCCGCCACTGTTTCTCGGCTACCTCGAGGGGGTCGATTTCTTCTGGACGCTGTCGCTGTGGAAGCCCTGGGTGGTCACCAACGGTTTGCTGCTGGCGATCTACTGGGTGTGGGACACGGTCTTCGCCCACCCCCGTGAGACGTTTGGCGACATCCGCCGCGACGTCCGGGCGGCGACGCGGCTCCGGGTCTCGGGGCTCTGGCCCAACGCCCCGTTAATGGCCGCCGTCATCGCCGCGGTCGCCCTCCTCGACCCCTCCAAGGCACTCCCCGGCACCTCGTGGCATCCCTGGGTCTACCTCCGCGAGGCGGTGCTGCTCGGCCTGGTCGCCCTGTCGATGGTGCTGGGCAACGCCGACATCCGGCGCCGCAACGGCTTCACCTACGCAGCCATCCTCGAGGTGGCGGCGTTGTTTCTCGGGATCTTCGTCTGCATGCAACCGGCTCTGGCGATCCTCGCCCAGCGCGGCGCGCAGCTCGGTCTCGATTCCGCCCGGTCGTTTTTCTGGGCCACCGGGAGCCTGTCGGCCGTCCTCGACAACGCGCCGACCTACCTGGTCTTCTTCAAGGCGGCCCAGGGGCTCGCCTCCGACGGGCCGACGGTCGCCGGCGTCGAGGCGGGCCGGCTCGCGGCGATCAGCCTCGGCGCGGTGTTCCTCGGTGCGATGACCTACATCGGCAACGGCCCCAATTTCATGGTCAAGGCGATCGCCGAACAATCCGGCGTGCGGATGCCGAGTTTCTTCGGCTACCTGCTGTACAGTTTCGGCGTCCTCCTCCCGATCTTCGCCCTCGTCTCCGTTCTCTTCCTCTGAACCGTCGGCGCGGTGCCCGCCGGCACCGATCCCGCCCCCCTCGTGGTGCCCCGATGCCAGCCAACCCGGACCAGTTCGAGCAGATCGCCTCCGACGAGGCGCTCGATCGGCTCGTCCGCCGGCTCGCCGACCAACCCCACGTCGCCTTCGACACCGAGTTCGTGTCGGAGCACACCTACCGCAGCCACCTCTGCCTCGTGCAGGTCGCCGCCCCGGGGACGCTGGCGGTCATCGACACGCTCGCGGTCCGCGACCTCGATCGTTTCTGGGAGCTGTTCCTCGATCCCCGCCGGACGACGATCGTCCACGCCGGCCGGGAGGAGATGGGCTTCATCCTCCACGCCCTCGATCGGCGGCCGGCCCGCCTCTTCGACGTCCAGGTGGCGGCCGGTCTGGTCGATCACGAGTACCCCGCCGGCTACGGCGCCCTCGTACGCCGGGTGCTCAACGTTCAGACCAACAAGGGGGAGACGCGCACCGACTGGCGCAAACGGCCCCTCTCGCAAGCCCAACTCGACTACGCCCTCGACGACGTCCGCTACCTCGAAGCGGTATGGCGGTCGCTCGATGATCGTCTCGTCCGCTACGGCCGCCGCGCCTGGATGGACGAGGAGATGACGACCTGGCAGGACGACGTGGCGGAGAGTTTTACCCGCAAGCGGTGGCGGCGGATCTCCGGTCTCAACGGTCTGTCACGGCGCGAGCTGGCGGTCGCCCGCGAGCTGTGGCATTGGCGCGACGCGATCGCGGAAGAGCGCGACATGCCGCCCAAGCGCGTCCTCCGCGACGACCTGTTGGTGGAGTTGTGCAAGCGCCGGAATGCCGACCCCGCGGGCATCGCCGCGATCCGCGGCATGCAACGGTCCGATCTGCGCCACATCATGAAGGGGCTGTGCGAGGCGGTCGAGCGCGGGCTCGCCCTGCCCGACGACGAATGCCCGGGCGGAGAACGGTTTCGTGCGCCGCCGGCACAGTTGGCGATGCTCGGGCAGTTCCTCGTCACGGCGATCACCGGCATGTGCCGCCAGATGCACATCGCTCCGGCGCTGGTGGGCACCGCCGGCGACATGCGCGACTTGCTGGCGTGGAAGCTCGGCTACCACGCGGGTGATCGCGATCCGCTGTTGGCCACGGGCTGGCGTGCGGAGGTCGTGGGGCCGCTCGTCGACGACCTGCTTGCCGGGCGCGCGGGCCTGCGGATCGGCGACGTCACCGCCGCCGATCCTCTGGTGATCGAGCGTTTCGGCGAGCCCGTGGTCGCGCCCACGGCACACCTCCCGCCACCGGGCGATCGCGACCGGGCGCGCCGCTCCCGACGGCGTGGCGGGCGCCGCCGTGGAGATGAAGGGGCGACCGCGGCCGACGGCCCACCCTCCGGCGAGCGCGTCGTCCGGGAGCGCGACTCCGACCGCCGTCGCGATGCCTCCGCCGGCGCGGCCGTACGTGGCACGGTGCCCGACGATGCCGCGGAACGCATCGCCCGCGACGAGGCCCAGCGTGTCCGGCGCGAGGCGGCCGAGCGGGCGCGGCGCGAGCAGGCGGCCCGTGAGGAGGCGGAATTCGGCTTCGGTCCTGCGGGTTGACCGACGGCGTGACCGTCCGTCGGTGTCGTCGATTTCCCCCAGATTCCTCGTGGAGAACCTCTCGATGGTGCGCCGTGCGTCGCTGTCGCTGTGGATCGTCGTCGCCTGCATGTCCGCCTCCGCCCAGGAGGGCGGCTTCACCCGGTGGTTCGCCGACGGGCGACTCGACGGCTTCAAGGTGGTGAGCGGCTCGGCGACCTACGAGGTCGTCGACGGGGTGCTCGTCGGTACCACCGCCGACGGCAGCCCGAACACCTTCCTGACCACCGACAAGCCGGTGCGCGACTTCGAACTGCGCTTCGAGGTGAAGGTGGACGACGCCCTCAACTCCGGCGTCCAGGTGCGGAGCCACGTCGCCGTCGAGGGAGAGCGACCGGACGGAGCCCGGGGGCCGCTACCCGCCGGCCGGTTGTACGGTCCGCAGTGCGAGATCGCCATCGACGGCACGGCGGGCAACTTCTACGACGAAGCCCGCCGCGGCACGTGGTGGAGCATCCTGACGAAGACCGAGGCGATCCGCACCGCGGCGGCAAACCAGGCGTTCCGCAAGGGTGAGTGGAACGCCTACCGGATCGTCGTCGAAGGAGACCACTACCGCAGTTGGGTCAACGGCGTGCCGACGGCCGACTTCCACCAGCCGCACGATCCCGAGGGGCACATCGGCTTCCAGGTGCATGGCATCGCCAAGGGCAGCGGTCCGTTCCAGGTGCGGTGGCGCGACGTGCAGTTCAAGGAACTTCCGTGACCGGCGGCCGCCCGCACGGCAGGCGTCCGGCCGCCACCCCGCCGCATCCCTCCTCCCTGCCGTTGCCCGACCTCCTCGCTGCCTGTGCCGAGACCCGCACCCGGCGCGGCGGCCCGGGGGGCCAGCATCGCAACAAGGTCGAGACGGCGGTGGTGCTCCGCCACCTGCCGTCCGGCGTCTCGGCGGAGGCCGCCGAGCGACGCAGCCAGGCGGAGAACCGCGCCGTGGCGGCGCGGCGCCTCCGCCTGCGACTCGCCGTGGCAGTGCGCTCCGAACCCCTCCCCGGCTCGGACCACGCCCCGTCCGACACGTGGCACGGCCGCACCCGCGCGGCTCGACTCATGGTTGCCGAGAGTCACGACGACTACCCCACGCTCCTCGCCGAGGCCCTCGACGGCCTCGCTGCGGCCGGCTGGGAGCCACGCGTGGCGGCGGCCCGTCTGGGTGTCAGCGCGACCCAGATCGTCCGCCTGGTCGCCAAATACCCCCCGGCACTGGCGATGGTCAACGAGCGACGGGCCGCAACGGCGTTGCATCCGCTCCGCTGACGCGTGCGGAGGGGCCACGATGGTGGCCACTCCGGGCCCGCCCGGGGTCGGCCGCGGGCTCCGTCACCCCGTCCCACGGTGGTCATCCACCCAGTGGCACGGTGGTCATCCACCCAGTGGCACGGTGGTCATCCACCCCGGTGGCACGGTGGTCATCCACCCAAGTGGCACAGTGGTCATCCACCCGGTACCACGGCAGTCATCGCGGCGCGGCGAGCCGGGCGCGGACGAGCTGCGGCAGCATCTTGACCGGCACCGAGCCGTTCGACAGAACCGCCTCGTGGTAGCGGCCCAGGTCGAAGCGGTCCCCGAGCTCGCGCTGGATCTCCTGCCGTAGGCGATGATGCGCCGTGCGCCCGGCGAAGTAGGTCGAGAGTTGCACCGAGCTCTGCTTGGCCCGGACGATCTTCAGCCGCGCCTCCCCCTCCGCCTGGAACGCGTCGTCCATGAGAAAGGCGAGCGCCTTCTCGTCGGACCAGTCCTCGCAGTGCATGCCGTGGTCGAGCAGCGCGTTGGCCACCGCCCGGAGATAGAACTTCAATTGCATCAGCCGCAGGGCCGGGTCGCCACCACCGTAGCCCTGGTCGAGCATCATCTGTTCGGTGTAGACCGCCCAGCCCTCGATGAACGTGCCCGATTGGAGCACGCGGCGCACCAGCGACGGGCAGCGGTTCGACCACTCGAGCTGCACGTAGTGGCCGGGATAGGCCTCGTGGATCGTGAGGATGCGGAGCATCTGCCGGTTGTATTCCTCGAGAAAGCTCTTCACGCGGGGGGCGTCCCACGACGCGGGCGGGGGACTGATCGCGTAGGTGCTCGCCCCTTGGGGATCGAGCGGCAGCGCGTTCTCCAGGTACGCCAGCGAGTTGCCGCGGCGGAACTCCGGCATCTCGACGATTCGGCAGCGATCGGGCTCCGGCAGCCGGAGCACGTCGTGCGCCCTGATGAAGTCGCACAGCCCCGCGACCGTCTCCCGTGCGTCGCGGACGAGCGTCTCGGGGGGACCGTGATCCTGGTTGACGGCGTCGACGACCCGCGCGATCAACTCACGACGCCCCGCCTCGTCGTCGGGCGGAACCGGGCGGTCGGGGAAATGCCGGTGCCAGAGCTGTCGGGAGACGAAGGCCATGTCATGACGGACCCGCTCGAATTCGGCACGCGCCTCGGCGATCACCCGCTCCGCGTCCCATCCCATGTCGAGCACCAGCTCCAGCTTGCGCGAGAACTTCTCGCGGCCCAGCCGCCACGGTCCGCGTGCCCGCGGCAGCGCGTCCTTCTCGAGAAACGCCTGATGCCGCTCGAGTGCCGTCACGACGGGCCCCGCCGCCGCGCGGAGCGCCGCCACCTGCGGCGAGTCACCGACGAGGTCGAAAATCTGCCGCTGGTAGAAGGCGATCGAACCCCTGTTCTGCTGGATCGCGGTCTCGAGCATCGTCGGCGCGGGATCGGTGAGCGACGTCCGCGCCGCGTCGAGCGCCGCGGGCACGAGTTTCATCCGCGCGATGGCGTTGGCGATGTTGGTCTCCCGGGGGAGCGTCGATTGCGTGAGCAGGGAGAACACCGCGTCGGTCGTGTAGGTGCCGTAGACACGGGCGTCGGTGGCGAACGGCGTCTCGTTCTCCGCCAACCAGATCGAGCGGACCAGTTCGTCGCGGAGGATGTCGCGGTCGAGGCGGCCGTCCGCGGAGAGGTCGGCGGTGGCGAACGCGGCGTCGAGTGCGGCGAGTTGCGCTTTCCAGTGCTCGAGCCAGCGGGCTCGGGCGGCGGGGGTGATGTCGTCGAGCAAGTGGTCGAAACGATGGTCGCCGAGGAGCGTCGCCTCCACCGGCCGCATCGCGAACGACGCGTCGAGATGGCGGCGGAAAAAGTCCTCGAGCGCGGCGTCGGCGGTCTGCCCCCGGGCGCGGCCGGCGGTCGGCACCAGCAGCCCCAGCGTCGCGAGCACCAGGGCTCCCCGGAGGAGATGAGGTCGGCGGGGCGGACGCGGTCCGGTCATCGGCAACTCCCCAGGTAGGCGAGCAGATCGGCGGCCTCGGCGGCGGTGAACTCGCGGAGCAAGTGGGACGGCATCAACGACTGCGGTTGGCGGACGAAGACCTCCACCTCGGCGCGGTCGAGCGCATGATCGCGTCCCTGGCCGTCGCGGATCACGATCCGGGTCTCGCTGCGCTCCCGCAGCAGCCCGCTCACCACCGTGCCGCCGGCCGTCTCGACGTACCACGTGGCGTATTGCGGGTCGATCGCCCGGGACGGGTCGAGCAGGCTGTCGAGGATCTGCTCCGCGGTCAGCCGGCGCCCGACGTCGCCGAGCGCGGGGCCGACCTCTCCGCCGTCGGAACCGATCCGGTGGCACGCCCGGCAGGTCACCCCGGCCGCCTCGTAGATCCGTCGGCCGCGCTGCGGGTCGCCGCGGAGGGCCAGCAGGTCGGCGGCGCGGATGTCGCTGCCGAGTCGGCGCGGACGGGCTTCCTCGGGGACGAAGCGGAGGAACAGATCGCGGATCTGCGGATCGGCCTGGGCACTGCCCCAAGCGATCGCCGCGTCACGGTCGGGGCCGGCCAGCGTGCCGGCGTCGATCTGGCGGAGCAGCGCCAGGGCCCCGGTCGGCGTCGGCTCCCCGGGGAGCGTCGCGGCCGAGCCCGCGGCCGGTCCGAGGCCGGCGATCCAGTCGCCCACGAGCGCCAGCCCCCGTTCGTCGACGACCGTCGAACCCAAATGCGGCATGCGGCCGCGGCCGAGCGTCGCCATCCGGTAGTAGAGGACCGACCGCGTCGGGTCGCCGGGGGCGACGACCCGCGCGTCGGCGAGCCCGAGATCACCGTGGACCGGCCGTTGATCGACGAGTTTGGTGCGGTCGAGGGGCACGTCGGCGCGGACGTCGAACTCCGAAGCCCCCCCGCCGCCACGCAGGTGGCAATGGGCGCAGTTCATCTGCAGGTAGCTGCGGGCCCGCGCGGTGAGATCGGCGGTCTGATCATACGGATCGGCCGGCGGCAGGAGGCCGGGCGCGGGTGGCTCGGCGAGCAGGCCGAGGGCGTCGAACAGCGCGAGTTGGCCGACCATGTCTCCGTCACCCGCGATGCCGTCGGGACGGGGCACGGCCCGCGCGAGTTGCCCGGGAATGAAGCCATACAGCGAGCCGCCGCGCGTCGTATGGCAGATCAGGCACTCGGTGCGTGCGACGACGCGGTATTCGCGCCCGTGGGGCGACGAGGACGCGTTGGCGGCGGCGATCGACAGCGACAGCGTCGTGCCCGCCGCCGGAACCAGTTCGGCATCGGTCTGGGCGTCGTTCCACAGGTAGGAGTAGGCGTTCCAGTCGGAGCCGGTGAAGTGGAGGATCTGCGTCTCGACGCGCCGTCGGCTCGACGGATCGCCGGGGCGGGTCTCGAGCGACACCGTCTTGGCGAGCACGCCGTCGGCGGGAAACCGGTACTTCCCGCGGATGAACCCCTGCTGCGGGTTCTGCCGGTCCTCGATGGCGAGGCGCGAATCGCCGGGGAGCGCGACCAGCCGCGTGGACGTCGCGCCGTCCGCCCACGCCTCGGCGCTGATCACGTAGGGAACCACACCGGGCGCCGGGCGGCCGGCCGCGGTATCGGCGAACAATCCGGTGTCGCTCAGACGCGTCGGAAAGGCCTGATTGGCCGCATGCGGCGGCCGTGGCACGAGCCGGTGCAGCGATCCGCCGTCGTAGTCGAGGAGCAGCAGGTCGCCGTCGTGGTCGAGGCCGAAGCTCGCCACCGCCAGTGACGTGTCGGCCAGTTCCCGGTGCCAGGTGACGCGGCTGCCGTCGTAACGCAGTCCCCAGATCCGTCCCGTGACGTAGTCGCCGTACACGTAGGCGCCCGTGAGTTCCGGGAGCCGTGACGACTCGACCACATGCCCGCCGGTGATCGACCGCGCCACGGTGTGGGGCTGCTCGACGAGCGGCCGTTCGATCGGCTCGGGACCGCGCGGCCGGTCCCCCGCGACCGGCTGCGAGCCCTCCATGATGCTCCAGCCGTAGTTGCCGCCGCGGCGGACGTCGTAGAGCATCTCCCACAGTTCCCAGCCGACGTCGGCGACGAGCAACCGGCCCGCCTCGTCGAAACACATTCGCCACGGATTCCGCAGACCGTAGGCCCACACCTCGCCCCGTGCGCCCGGTCGCCCCACGAATGGATTGTCGGCGGGAATCGCGTAGGGCAGTGCCGGCGCCGTGCCGGATGCGGGCGTCGTCCGGTCGACGTCGATCCGTAGCACCGAGGCGAGGAGGTCGTGGATCGACTGGCCGGTGAGGGAGGCGTCGGGGGGCGTGGCATCGCCGCTGTCGCCCGCCGACACGTAGAGCATGCCATCGGGTCCGAAGACCAGCGCGCTGCCGTTGTGTCCCCCCGACAGCCAGGTGAGCACCACCTGCTCGCTGGCCGGATCGATGACGGGAGGATCGCTCGCCGACACGGTGAACCGCGAGACGCGCGTCCCCTCGGGCAGTTTCGGCGTCAGGGCATACACGACGTAGCAGAAGCGGTTGTCGGCGAAACGCGGATGGAACGCGATGTCGAAGACGTGGTCGAGGCCGGGAACCGCACCGAGATCGAGCGCGAGATCGGCGCGCGGGGGATCGCCGTCGCCACCGCCCGTGCGGAACGAGTACACCTTGCCCTTCTCTTCGGTGACGACCATCCGGTCGCTGCCGGGAAGGCGGACCACGGCGGTGGGATGGTCGAACCGCAGCCCCGGGAACACCGGTTCGGTGCCGTACGGAGGCGGGGGCTCCGGGGTGCCGGTGATCCGCGACGTCGTCCACGGAACGCGCCGCGCGGCGGCAGGCTGCGGGGCACCGTCGGCGGCGGCCGCCGTCATCGCCAAGAGACACCACGCGCACCAGGGGGTGAGGGTGATCGGCCACCGACGATGTGGGGGGGTCATGCACGTTCCTGCACGAGGGCTCGGGCGACGCTCACGGCCCCCTCGACAGGAGCACTCTCGCCGCCACCATGATAGGGGTCTCGCCCCGAGCCGTCGGCACCGCCGCGGGCGGGGGGGCCGACGCCCCGTTGCACCGCCCACCTCCCCCCTCCCCGGACACGCGATCATGCTCGTTCGCCGCCTCGGCCCGTCCGATCTCGCGATCACGCCGCTCGGCTTCGGGAGTTGGGCGATCGGCGGCCCGGGGTGGCCGTTCGCGTGGGGTGGGCAGGACGACGGCGACAGCATCGCCGCCATCCATGACGCCCTCGACCTCGGCTTCAACTGGATCGACACGGCGCCGGTGTACGGCCTCGGCCACTCCGAGGAGGTCGTCGCCCGGGCGCTCGACGGCATGCCAGCGTCGCGTCGGCCGCTGCTGTTCACCAAGTGCGGTCGCGTGTGGAACCAGCAGCGCGAGGTCGGCAAGCGGCTCACCGCGGCGAGCATCCGCGCCGAATGCGAGGCGAGCCTCCGCCGGTTGCGGGTCGATCATCTCGATCTCTACCAGATCCACTGGCCCGAGCCCGACGAGGCCATCGAGGAGGGGTGGACCGAGTGCGCGCGGCTGGTGCGTGACGGCAAGGTGCGCTGGATCGGCGTCAGCAATTTCAACGTCGGCCAACTGCGGCGTGCGGCGGCGATCGCCCCGATCACGTCGCTCCAACCGCCGTACTCGCTGCTCCGCCGCGACGTCGAGGAGGAGATCCTCCCGTGGTGCGCCGCACACGGCGTCGGGGTGCTCGCCTATTCGCCGATGGCGTCGGGGTTGCTGACGGGAACATGGTCGGCGGCGCGGTTCGCCGCACTGCCCGCCGACGACTGGCGGAAGGACAAGAATCCGCTCTTCCAGGAGCCGCGGTTTTCGACGCACCTGGCGTTCGTCGAGCAGCTCCGGCCGCTGGCGGCCCGGCGCGGGGTCACGGTGGGGGCGCTGGCGCTGGCATGGGTGCTCGGGCACGAGGCGGTGACCGCCGCGATCGTCGGCGCTCGACGGCCCGGGCAGTTGGCCGAGCTGTCGGCGGCATCCACACTCACCCTCTCGGCCGCCGAGCGCGCCGCGATCTCGACGCTGCTGCCCGGCTGACGCGCCGGCCGACGGATCGGCCGGGCTGCTAGACTCCTGTCCATCCCCGCCTGGAAGGATCCATGGCCCGCCGCCCCCCCGCGCCCGCTACCCCCGCCACGGAAGGCGCGCCTCCGGCGGCGACTCCCCCATCCCCATGCCGGCGCCACCGGCTCGACGCCGCGGCCGGCGTCCTCGCCGCCGCGGCCGCCTGGCTCCTCGAGCGATGTGCCGCCGCCCCCGCCCCGGCCGCCGGCGTTGGCCGGGTCGCCGATCTGTCGGAGTGGCTCGTCGTGCTCCCGGGACGCGCCGCCGGGCTGCGGCTCAACGAGTTGCTCGTCGCCGCGACCGCGGCGCGCGGGCTGGCGCTGGTGCCACCGCGGATCACGACGCCCGGCGACCTCCCGGAGTGCCTCTACGCCCCCGGCAAGACCCTCACCGACACGCTGCTCGAGACGCTGTGCTGGGCCGGTGCGATCGCCGCCGCCCCGCCGCGCGATCGTGAGTTGCTCGGGGCCGGCCTCGGCGATCCGGACGAAGCCCCCGCAGGCGATCGCCTGATCGAAGCGGGCGCGGGAATGGTCGCGCTCCACCGCGAACTGGCCTCGCACGGGCTCGACTTCTCCTCCTTCGCCACGACCGCCGCCGCAAAGCTCCCCGCCTTCGCCGACGACGACCGTTGGTCGGCGCTGGCCCGGCTCGAGCACGCCTACCTCGGGTGGCTGAAAGGACTCGACGCCTGGGACCGGCAGACCGCCAGGCGCAAGGCGATCGGCAACGGCGAGATCGCCTGCCCGCGGCACGTCGTGCTGGTGGCGACGGTCGATCTCGACCCGCTGCAGCGCAACCTCCTCGCAGCCCTGCCCGGCGGGTGCGACGCCCTCGTCGCCGCCCCACCGACGATGAGCGACGCCAATGTCGCTGCAGCCTTCGACGACTACGGTTGTCTCGTCCCGGCGTTCTGGGAGTCGGCGCCGATCCCGATCCCGCTCGACGCCATCACCGTCGTCGAGGACGCGGCCGGGCAGTCCGAGGCGGTCGTCGCCTGGCTGCACAGCCTCGGCGGACGTCGTGCCGCCGACGAGATCACGATCGCGGCCCCGGACGATCTGCTGGTACCCGAGCTCGAACACCGGCTCCGAGCCGTGGGCCTCGCGGGGCGCGCCGCAGGCGGCCGCATGGTCGAGCGCGCGACGCCATGGCAACTGCTCGATGCGATCCTCGCGTGGCTCGCCGACGGTGATTTCGCCGCCTTCGCCCGGCTCCTCCGCTGCCCCGATGCCGCCCGCTTGCTCACCGCGCGGACCGGGATCGATCTCCCCGCGGCCGTCGCCGATACGGTCGCCAACCGCCACCTTCCACTGGCGATCGACCGTCGCCTGCTGGCCCGTGCCGCCGCGGAGTCGCCCGACCCCGCCGAGACCGGCGCGGGGCGGTTTCTCGCGCTGCTCGACGCCGCCGACGAATGGCTCGCCGAGCTCGTCGCCGCCACCCGTGCCGTGGGCAAGCGCGTTCGGCGCGGCGGCACCGAGGGTGGTGGTCGTGCCGCGGCCTGGGCGGCTGCGGTGCGCGGCGTGATCGGCGCCGCGGTGGGCGACCGCGTCCTCGACCGCGACGCACCCGACGAACGGACGGTCGTCGTCGCGCTGGAGTCGCTCGGCGAGTGGCTGGCCGAATTCGAAGCCCTCCCCGACGAGCTCGTCGCCGCGGTCGGCCCGGCCGGCATCCGCCATCTGCTCCTCACCGGATGGGGCCGCAGGCTCGTGCCGCCGCTCCCCGACGCGGAGGCGATCCCGATCGTCGGCTGGCTCGAAGTTGCCCTCGATGACGCGCCGGCGCTGGCGATCACCAGTGTCGTCGAGGGAGTCCTCCCCGGCGGGGTCGGCCGCGACCCGCTCCTGCCCGATCCGCTCCGGCAGGCGGTCGGACTTCCCGACACCGACCGCACCGCCGCCCGCGACGCCTGGAGTTTGGCACTGGCGGCGACCTGCCGCCGCGAGCTGCTCGTCGTCGTGCCGCGCCACCGCGTCGATGGCGGCGCCGCGATTCCCAGCCGGCTCCTCTTCCGCCGTCCCGCCGCCGAACTCGTCGCGGCGGTCCAGACGATCTGCCACGCCGCTCCGTCGCCGACCGTCTCTGGCACCCCCGGCCTCGCGCGGCGTCTGCCGATTCCCGACCCCGACGTCTTCGCACCGTGGCTGCCGCGGCATCCGCGCCCCGCCGCCGAGGACGAGCCGGCCGGGACCGCCGTCGCCGTCTTCGCGACCGGCGGCGAACGGCACCGCGGGGGCCGGCCGGCGCTGAGTGTCACGGCGCTGAGAAACTACGTCTCCTGCCCCTACCGGTTTTGGCTCAAGCACGTCGTCGGGCTGCGGGCCGTCACCGACGACGCCCTCGAATTGGGAGCACTCGAGTTCGGCACGCTGCTCCACGACTGCCTCCAGCGGTTCGCCGTCGAGCCTGCGCCCGCGGGATCGACCGATGCCGCCGCCCTCACCGCCGCGCTCACCGGCATACTCGACGACCTCGTCGCCGCCCGGTTTGGCCCAAGCGCGCTGCCGGCGGTGGAGGTTCAGGCCGCGCTCGCCCGGCGCCGTCTCGCCGCGTTCGCGGAACGACAGGCCGCACGGAGCGCCGAGGGCTGGCGGATCGTGGCCACGGAACGGGACGTGTGCGGCACCCTCGACGTCGACGGCACGGCCGTGCCGCTGGTCGCGCGGATCGACCGGATCGACCATCATCCCGCCACCGACCGTTGGCAGATCCTCGATTACAAGACGTCGTCGCGGGCGCGACCGCCCGACCAGGTGCACCGCAAGCGCGGCGTCTGGATCGACTTCCAACTCCCGCTCTACCGTCATCTCGCCGGGGCGGCCGGCCTGGCGGCGCTCGCCGCCGCGCCCGCCGGAGCGATCGACGTCGGGTTCTTCAACCTTCCCGCTCGACCGGAGGATACCGACGTCTCCCTCGCGGAGTGGACCGACGACGACCAGTCGGCGGCGCTCGCCGCCGCCACCGAGGCGATCCGCGGAATCCGCGCCGGGCGATACTGGCCGCCGAACGACGCCGCGGCGCCGTCGTTTCCCGAATTCGACGCGATCTGCCAGACGCACGCGATCGTCGACGAGGGTGACGATGACGAGTGAAGGAATCACGACCGGTTCCGCCGCACCGCCGCGTTCCGCCGACGGCCCGGGCACCGACCGGTTCGTCGCCGTCCGCGCCAGCGCCGGCACGGGCAAGACCCACGCCCTCACCACGCGCGTGATCGCGCTGCTCGCCGACGGCACACCCCCCGAGGAGATCTTCGCCGCGACGTTCGCGCGGAAGGCGGCCGGCGAGATCCTCGCCCGCGTACTCCGCCGGATCGCCGACGCCGCCGACCCGACCCAACCGGCCGCGACGACCCGCCTTGCGGACGAACTGGGCGCGCCGGGCCTTGGCTTCGAGGCATTTCTGGCGATCCTCGCCACGCTCACCGCGGCGCTGGGCAGGGTGGCGATCGGCACGCTCGACGCCTTCTTCGTCTCCGCCGCCGACGCGGCCCGCTACGAACTCGGCCTGCCCGAGGGATGGGGCGTGGGGGGAGAGGCGGAGATCGCGGGCCAGCGCCGTCGGGCGATCCACGCCGCGCTCGCCGACGGCGAGGCCACCGCCGCGGCGCTGGCGACGCTGCTCGTGCAAGCATCGGGCGGCGGCACCACACGCGGCCTCGAGGATGCGGTCGGCGGCATCGTCGCCGACCTCGCGGCGCTCCACCGGCAGGCCGACGCGACCGCCTGGGAACCGCTCGCCGTGCCACCCCCTCCCGCCGCGTCGGCCGTCGGTACGGCGCTGGCCACGCTCCGCGCTGCGACCTTCACCGACCAACGGATCGGCACGGCGCGTGACGCCGGCCTCGAGGCGTTCGACGCCGGACGATACCGCGACTTCCTCGCCAAGGGAATCGCCGCCAAGCTGGTCGCCGGCGAGACGACCTATTACCGAAAGCCCATCGCCGACGACGTGGTCACTGCCTATGGCGTGCTGATCGCCGTCGCGCGGACCGCGGTGATCGCCCGGATCGTCGAGCAGACGCGCGCGATGCGCGAGTGGCTCGACCGCCACGCCGCCGCCCTCGACCGCCTCGTGCGCCGGACCGGTATCGTGTCGTTCGACGACGTCACCCGGCTCGTCGGCGACGCCGCCGCCGACGGGACCCTCGACGCGGCGCGCTGGCGCGGGATTCCGTTCGCCAAGCACCTGCTTCTCGACGAGTTTCAGGACACGTCGCTCGGCCAGTGGCGCGTGCTCGAGCGCCTCGCCGAGCACACCGCCACGTCCGGCGGCACGTTCTTCGCCGTCGGCGATGCCAAGCAGGCGATCTACGGCTGGCGCGGCGGCGAGGCGACGTTGTTCGACGCGCTCGGGGGTTTTTTCGCCGACGGCACGGTGCCGCTCCGCTCTCGCGCGCTGCGCGAGAACTGGCGGTCGAGCCCCGCGGTCCTCGACGCGGTCAACGCGTTGTTCGGCGCCCTGGGCACCTGCCCGCAGCTCGCCGACGCTCCGGAGGTGGTCGCCGAGTGGAACCGGTCGTTCCAACCGCACGTCGCCGCCGCGCGCACCCTTGACCTGCCCGGCTGGGTGCGGCTGCGCACGGCGCCGGCCGGCGACGGATCGACCGGCGATCTGTTCCGCACGGCGGCCGACCGGGCCCGCGCGCTGTCCGCCGCCAATCCCGGGCGGACGGTGGCGGTGCTCGTCCGCACCAATGCCGGCGCCGAACAGGTGATCGCGCGGCTCCGGGGGGCGGGCGTCGCGGCGAGCGCCGAGGGGGGACAACCGCTGTCCGATTCGCCCGCGGTCGAACTCGTGCTCTCGGTGCTCTCGCTGGTCGACCATCCCTCCGACACCGTCGCGCGGTTTCACGTCGGGTCCTCGGTGCTGTCCGGCGACTTCATGCTCGACGGCGCGGGAGCCGTCGCCGCGTCTCCCCCTGCGTCGTTCCTCGCGGCACTCGAGCGGACGCGCCGCCGGCTGATCGATGACGGCTACGCGGCGGTGCTCGGCGACCTCGCCACCCGCATCGCCCCCGTCGCCGGCACCCGCGACGGCCGCCGCCTCGAACAGCTGCTCGTGATGGCCCGCGACCACGACGCCCGACACGGCGGCAGCGACGGGCTGGTGCGCACCGCACCCTTCGTGGCGCGTGTCCGCACCGAGCGGGTCGCCGATCCGGAGCCCGCGGCGATCCGCGTGATGACGATCCACAAGTCGAAGGGACTGGAGTTCGACATCGTCGTTCTCACCGACCTCGACCGGAAGCTCGTGCCGCACCATCCGCGCGTCGTGATCGACCGCCCGGCGGTCCGCGGCCGGGTCCTGCCGCCGATCCGCGGGCTGCTCACGGGCATCAACGGGGAGATCGCGCCGCTCCTCCCCGCTCCCTGGCCCGACTGCCACCGGCGTGCGAGTCACCCGCTGCTCCGCGAATCGATCAGCACGCTGTACGTGGGAATGACGCGCGCCATCCAGGCCCTCGAAGTGATCGTCGCCCCGGCCAAGCCGCGCGCCGCGGCGGCCCCCCACACGATCGCCGGAATCCTCCGCGCCACGCTCGGTGCCGGCGCGCCGGCCAGCCCCGACACGCTCCTGTTCTCCGCCAGCCATCGGGCCGATCCCGCCGACGACCGGCTGCCCGCGACTTCGGCCCAGGCCGCCCCGCCGGCGGCCGCCGTCCACGGCCCGGTCCGGCTGGCACCACTGCCCGCCACGGGCCGGAGGCGGGGCAAGCCGTGGCGGACACCCTCGGGGCAGGAAGGCGGGAGCGCCGTGGCGGCGGCGGCGCTGCTCGAGGCGGGGTCACTGGCGGCCCGCGGGGTGGGAACGTTGCTCCACGCCTGGGTCGAGCAGGTCGGCTGGCCCGCCATGCTCCCCGACGACGCCACGCTCGCGAGGATCGCCCGCGATCACCCGCTCGTGGCCGGCCAGGCGGCGACGCTGGCCGCCGACTTCCGCGCGATGTGTGCGGTGCCCGCGGTCGCAGCCCTGTTGGCCGAACCGGTGGGGCACCTCCCCGAGCGGCTGGTGCTCACGGGCCTTCCTCCCGGTCCGGCGGTGCCGGTGCTGTGGCGTGAGCGCGGCTTCGCCCTGGCATTCGACGACGGCCTCCTGCAAGGGATCGTCGACCGGCTCGTGGAGTGGCGCCGCGACGGCCGGGCCGTGGCCGCCGAGGTGATCGACTTCAAGTTCGACGGCATGGGCGACGCGACGAAGCCCGCCGACCGCGCGCGGCTTCTCCGCGACAAGACGGTCTTCTACGCCCCGCAGCTCGAGGCCTACCGGGCCGCAGTCGCCCGAGTGCTCGCGATCCCCGAGCGGCATGTGGCGACATCGCTGGTCTTCATGCGCGCGGGAACGGTGGTCCCGGTCGGTTGAGGGACCATCTGCGCCGATTGGCCGCCACATCCGGGCCGATCGGCCGCCACGTCCCCGGGGGGACGCCGGTGAACGACGGACTTCCCGCGAAGCCCGCCACACAGCGAAGCAAGGCCTTCGGCCCGGCGAAGCAAGGCCTTCGGCACGGCGAAGCAAGGCACGCAACCAAAAAAGCCCTGTTTCATGGGCCTTTTTCGTTCGTTTTCCTCGGGAAAACTAAAGCGGAGGGCACGGGATTCGAACCCGCAACCCCTTTCGGGGCATCTGATTTCGAGTCAGAGAACGACACTGGAAAACAAGGCTTTTCCGAAACACTGCGCAACAACTACAAAACAACTAGGGAACGGGCTTACATCACGCCATTGGCGGGATTGTTCCCCTACTTGTGGAACGACTGTTTCGGCATCGACACCAGCGTCAGGGCAGCCAGGGGGC
>JBJSXB010000352.1:0-5340 GCA_046086245.1 Planctomycetaceae bacterium
TCGTCTCGAGCGGAGCGCTCAGCGAGCAGACGGTGGCGATCGCCAAAAGGGGACGCAGCTCTTTTCCTGTCTCCATATCCGTTGATCATCCGCTCTGGTGGGAAAAGAGCTGCGTCCCCTTTTTAAAGCCGGTCGCGGAGCATGTCGGTCACCTCCTCGATCGGCACGCGGGCCTGCGCGAGCGAGTCGCGGTCGCGGAGCGTGACGGTGCGGTCGGAGAGCGTCTGACCGTCGATCGTGAGGCACCAGGGCGTGCCCGCCTCGTCCTGCCTCGCGTAGCGGCGGCCGACCGATCCCTTCTCGTCGTACATGCAGGGCATGTGACGCTTGAGTCTGCGATAGAGGTCGATCGCCACCTCCGGCATGCCATCCTTCTTCACGAGCGGCAGCACCGCCGCCTTGAGCGGCGCGAGCCGCGGATGGAGCTTGAGCACCGTGCGGCTTCGCGGCTTGCCGTCCTCGTCGGGAACCTCGTCCTCGTGGTAGGCGTCGCAGAGGAATGCGAGCACGGCCCGATCGGCGCCCGCCGAGGGCTCGATGACATGGGGGACGTAGCGTTCGCGAGAGATGTCGTCGAAGTACGACAGGTCCTTGCCGCTGCCGCGGTGCCGTGGCTTGCCGTCGGCGCCGCTCTCCACGACCAGTTGGCCGTCCCGTCGCACCAACTTCCCCTCCATGTGGCTGCGGAGATCGAAATCACCGCGGTGGGCGATCCCCTCGAGCTCGCCGAACTCACCGTCCACCAGGAATGGGAAGGCGTATTCGATGTCGGCGGTGCCGACGGAGTAGTGGGAAAGTTCGTCGGCATCGTGCTCGCGCAGCCGGAGGCGACCCTCGGTGAGTCCCAGATCGAGATACCAGCGCCAGCGGCGGTCGCGCCAATAGCGGTACCATGCCGCGGAGTCGTCGGGCCGGCAGAAGAACTCGATCTCCATCTGCTCGAACTCGCGCGACCGGAAGGTGAAATTCCGCGGTGTGATCTCGTTGCGAAAACTTTTGCCGATCTGCGCGATACCGAACGGCACCCGGACGCGCGATGTGTCGACGACGTTCTTGAAGTTCACGAAGATTCCCTGCGCGGTCTCCGGGCGGAGGAAGGCGCGGTCCTCGTCGCCACCCGCCAGCGCGCCGATCCGCGTTTCGAACATCAGGTTGAACTCGCGCGGGTCGGTCAGGCTCCCGGGGGCGGAGGCGTCGGGGCCGAGCACCTCGTCCCCGTTGGCCCGACCCGACGCCACCACGGCGGGGAGCGGCTCCAGACCGCCGGTCCACTCGATCTCGTCGACTTGTTTGGCACGGAGGCCGAAGAACTTCTGGGCCTTGGCGACCGTCGCCGGCAACGCCTCGTCCCCCGATTGGTCGGTGACCACGAATACCCGCTTGCCCCGGTGCCCCGCCCACCGGCCATGGAGGTGGTCGTAGCGGTAGCGACGCTTCGACTCCCGGCAATCGATCATCCAGTCGTGGAACAGGTCGAAGTGCCCGGAGCACTTCCACACCTGCGGGTGCATGATGATCGTGCAGTCGAGCCCGGTCATTTCGTAGGGCGCCGGGGCACCGATCGGGGCGGCCAACTCGTCGTGGCCCGCGACCATGTCCCGCCACCAGCAGTCCTTGAGATTCCGCTTCAGCGCCACGCCCAGGGGACCGTAATCCCAAAAGCCGTTGAGTCCGCCGTAGATCTCGCTCGACTGGAAGATGAAGCCGCGGCGCTTGGCGAGCGACACGATCTTGTCCATCCGCGACTGGTCGGACGGCCCTCCGGCCGTGGGCTGTGGGGGCATGGCGGGAATGGGATCCAAAAGGGTCGGGCGTGGCGGTCGTATCCGGTCGCTTCCGGCGGGCCGAGTGTAGTGACCACCGTCGCCGACGGTCCACCGCATCCGCGGCAATCAGGGCCCGCGGGGGACGAGGCGACCCCCTTCCAGCACCGGCACGAGCGTGACGCTGTCGACCAGTGCGGCGGCGCGCAGGTCGCGCTCCATGCCGAGCGCGAGGAGGTTCGCGCCGCCGGGCGTGGTGCGGAAAGCCGCCGTCAACGCGTGCCCCGTGTCGCCACCGGCGGACACGTCACGGAACGAGGCGAGGGCGGCGGCCGCGTCGGCGTCGAGCCGGCCCGCCGAGTGCCCGGCAGCGTCGAGGATGGCACCCGCCCCGAGCATGTCCTCGCCGCTGGCGCGGCCGTCGGTCCCGGCGCAGACGAGGTGGACTGCGCGGATTCCCCGATCGAGCGCGGTGCGCCGGACGAATCGGGCCACCGCCCGGCGATTGACGATCGCCCCGACGACGACGATCGTCGCGGTGTGGCAGGCCTCGAGGGCGGCCGTCCCGTTGGTGGTGGTGAGGACGATCACGCGTCCGGCCACCCGCGCCGCGGTGTACTCGAGGGGGGAGTTGCCGAGATCGAAGCCGGCGGGCGGTGTGCCGCCCCGTTCACCACCGAGCAGGGTACCGGCCGGAAGGCGGTCACGGGTGCGTCGGGCCGCATCGACCGTGGGAGTGGGGACGATGGCGGCCGCCCCGGCGGCGAGGGCGACGGCGATCGTCGTGCTGGCACGCAGCACGTCGATCACGACGGCGATCCCTCCCGCGATCGCCGCGGCCTGCATACCATGCGGTGTGGGATGGCAAGACCAGTGCAGATCGGCCACGGGCGGCACAGCGGGGAAACGCGACGTGAAAGGGGCCACGATAGTCGAGTCCGGACCGACGGGCCAACGGGGGGCCGTCGACAAGAGCGGCGGCCGCGTGCGGGGCATGTTCGCGGAAATCGCGCCACGCTACGACCTGGTCAACCGGCTGCTGTCGGGCGGAATCGACGTGTCGTGGAGGAGGACGACCGTCCGGCGGGCGCCGCCGCCACCCCCTGGAGGTGCGATGCTCGATCTGTGCACCGGCACCGGAGACTTGGCGCTGGCCTACGCGGCGGCCGCGGCACCCGGGGTACGGATCGTCGCCAGCGATTTCTGTGCGCCGATGCTGAACCGCGGAGAAGCGAAGGCGGCCCGCAGCGGCCGGCGGATCGAATGGGTCGAGGCCGACGCGATGGCCCTTCCCTTCCCGGCCGCCGCGTTCGATCTGGTGACCGTCGCGTTCGGGCTGCGGAACATCGCCGACACCTCCGCCGGTCTGCGGGAGATGGCGCGGGTCTGTCGGCCCGGTGGCACCCTGGCGATCCTCGAGTTCTCGTTGCCTGCCAATCCGCTGGTGCGCAGCGGATACCTCTGGTATTTCCGCCACGTGCTTCCCGCGATCGGGAACGCCGTGGCGAGGAATCGATCGAGCGCCTACACCTACCTCAACCAGAGCGTCGAGGCCTTTCCCTCGGGCCAGGCGCTCGTGCGGCTCGTCCGCGACGCCGGCTTCGACGCCGTCGAACAGGTGCCCCTCACCTTCGGCATCGCGACGTTGACGGTGGCGAAGCGGGCCCCGGACAGGGTGGCCTGACGCCATGATCCCTGCCGCCTTGCCGATCGTCGTGGCGATCACCGGCGCGTCCGGAGCGCCGTATGCCGTACGTCTGGTGGAGACGCTTCTCGCCGCCGGGTGCGACCTCCATCTGACGGTCAGTCCCTCCGGTCGCACGGTGCTGGCCACGGAGACCGACCGTCTGGTCGATCTGGATCGCTTCGACGTCGGGGCCTTGCTGGGCCGATCGCCCCCGCTCGCCGGCCGCTGCACCTATCATCACCATCAAAACTTGATGGCGCCGATCGCCAGCGGCAGTTTCCTCACGGCGGCAATGGTCATTTGCCCGTGCAGCGGCAGCACGCTGTCCGCCGTCGCACATTCGATGGGCCAAAATCTCATCCACCGCGCGGCCGAGGTCCACCTCAAGGAACGGCGGCGTCTGGTGGTGGTGCCACGCGAAACCCCGTTGTCTCTGCCGCACATGCGGGCGATGCAGGCGATCCATGAAGCGGGAGCCGTCGTCCTGCCCGCGGCCCCCGGCTTCTACCACGGCGCGTCCTCGGTCGCCGACCTCGTCGATTTCATCGTGGCGCGGATCTGCGACCAACTGGGTGTCCGCAACGATTTGGTGCGCCGTTGGGGGGAGGCGACCTGATGGCCAGTGGCACCACATCTCGAGCGGTGGCGAACGGGAGCCGGCCGGCGGGCCGATGGCGCACCTACCTGGAGTTGGTGCGATTCAGCCACACCGTCTTCGCACTGCCGTTCGCGGTGATCGCCGCATTGGTCGCGGCTCGACGGCTGTTCGACGCCGGCAGCGAACCAGCCGGTGGTTGGGCCGTCCCGGCGGTGGGAATCCTGATCTGCATGGTGGCGGCGCGCACGGCGGCGATGGCCTTCAACCGGCTGGTCGATCGCGGGATCGACGCCGCCAACCCGCGGACGGCGTCACGGCACCTGCCGCGGGGCGACGTCGGTGCCGGAGAGGTGTTGGGACTGGTCGCGGCCAGTGGCGCCGCCTTCGTGGCGGCGACGCTCCTGTTCCTACCCAACTGGTTACCCCTGGTGCTGTCCGTCCCGGTGCTCGCCTGGCTGCTGGGATACAGCTACGCAAAACGGTTCACGGTGCTCGCCCACGTCTGGCTCGGCGCCGCCCTCGGGCTGGCTCCCGTCGCCGCGTGGATCGCCCTCCGTGGCGACATCGTCCTCACGGCACCGGGCGACATCCTTCCCGCGGCGGCGTTGGGTGCCGCGGTCGCGACGTGGGTGGCCGGTTTCGACATCATCTACGCCTGTCAGGACGCCGGCTTCGACGCGGCGCACGGCCTGCGGAGCATCCCCGCCCGGGTCGGCGTCCCCAGGGCGCTGGCCGTGTCGAAGGGACTTCACGCGACGGCGCTGGCACTGTTGGCCTCCCTGCCTCGTTTCATCCCCGAATTGGGCTGGATCTACTGGGTCGCCCTGGGCGCCATCGCCGCACTGCTCGTCTGGGAGCACTCCTTGGTGAGCGCCGACGACCTGTCACGCGTCAATCAGGCATTCTTCACCGCCAATGCCGTCATCGGCGTGGTGCTCTTGGCGGCGATCGCGGCCGACCTCGTCTGGTAGGGCTTCGGCCACGCGGGCGACGGCTGGCGTCCCGGCTCCGTGGGGTCGTTTCCCGCCGGAAAACCCCCGCTCGCTGGGGTGCCGCCGGGAGCGGTTGCGGAATCCGTCCGCCTGCGGTTTCTCTGGTGGGCCCAGCACCCGCCAGCCATGCAGGAACACCCGATGATCCGTGCCGTCGTTCCCCATTTCGATCATGACGCGTTCGACCGGATCCGCGACAAGGTGGTGGGAGGCGAACGCCTCGACGCCACCGAGAGCGAGTTGCTCTGGGATGAACGGATCGATCTGCACCGTCTCGGTGAACTGGCGAATCTGGTCCGC
>JBJSXB010000353.1:0-3566 GCA_046086245.1 Planctomycetaceae bacterium
GCCACGGGCTGTTGGCAGGCTGTGGACAAACAGCCTGCCGCACCTCAGGGATGAGGTGCCGGGAGTGCAACTCCCGTGAAAAGCGAAGCTTTTCGAGTGGCCAAAGGCCATGGATGGACTTTGGCCACGGGCTGCTAGCGGGCTGCTGCGCTACCGGGGCTGTCGTGGCCGGCCGGCGTCGGCGCCGCGGGCCAGCGGCGGGAGGCCCGACTCCAGCCGCTCGGCGCAGCGGATGCACGTCGGTGCGAACGGCAGCGCTTCGAGACGTTTCTTGGCGATGACGCCTCCGCACTCTTCGCATTTGCCGTAGGTCTTGGCGCGAATTCGGTCGAGTGCGGCTTCCACCAGTTCGAGCGTGCCTTCTTCACTGGCCATCAGGCTGAGGGTGAATTCCTGCTCGTACGCGTCGGAGCCGATGTCTGCCATGTGGATCGGCATCGTCGACAAGTCGCCGTTCGACTCCGACCGCGTCTTGCGGAGCGCCGCGTCCGCCATCGTCGTCACGTCACCCCGTAACCGGGCCCGGATCGCCTCGAGCATGAGGCGGAAGGGTTTCATTTCGGCCGCTTTCATCGTCCGCATACGCGCTCTCCCCACCAAACCACGGATCCGCTCCTGCAGATCACCAGGACCCGCGGAGCGATCGCTTCGACCCCAAAAAACGGCTCGATAGTATAAACACCCCCTCGGGAGGGTGTCAAACTGGCAGGCGTGCTCGACCGCTTCATCGCGGTCAGCGGCGTGCGGAACCCCAGCTGCGGCAGTGACGCTCGCGGGAGGCCGACGAAGGCGTTCCGTGCGGGTGCCTTTTGCTAGTCTCGGTACGCGTGGCCAGCTCCATCCAAGCCGGCTGCGGCCGAATGCCGAAACACCGTTCGGAGGCGCCGGGGCGATCCCCGCCTCCGAGGGAGACCCGCCGTGGCCGTCGCCGCCCGCACCGATCTGGTTTTCCAGCGGTGCATCGCTCCTGCCTGCGCGGCGACCTTCTCGGTGGACGAGACGCTGACCAGTTGCCCGGTCTGCGGCAACCTGCTCGACGTTGCATACGACTGGGAGCGGTTGCGCCCGCCGACCTCCTTCGAGGTCTTCCAGCGGAAATGGTTGCGACGCTCCGACCCGCTGGCGGTCAGCGGTGTATGGCGGTTTCACGAGTTGCTCCCGTTCGCGCCGCGCGAGGCGGTGGTGACGATCGGCGAGGGCCAGACGCTGCTCTCGGTCTCCGACAGCGTCGGAGCGTTCGTCGGGGTGCGCCCGGGACGCCTCCACCTGCAGTACGAGGGGCTCAATCCGTCCGGGTCCTTCAAGGACAACGGCATGGCGGCGGCATTTTCCCACGCCCGCCTCGTCGGTGCCCGCCGCGCCGCCTGCGCATCGACCGGCAATACGAGCGCGTCGCTGGCGGTCTACTGTGCGGTGACGCGGCTGATGCGCGGGATCATCTTCATCGGCTCGGGAAAGATCTCGTACGGAAAACTCTCCCAGGCGCTCGATTACGGCGCGCTGACGATCCAGATCGCCGGGGATTTCGACGACGCGATGGCGCGCGTGAAAGACGTCGCGGGCCGGATGGGGATCTACCTGGTCAACAGCGTCAATCCGTTCCGCCTCGAGGGACAAAAGACGATCATGTTCCGGGTGCTCGAGGCGCTCGGATGGGAAGTCCCCGAGTGGATCGTGGTGCCCGGCGGCAACCTCGGCAACTCCAGCGCCTTCGGCAAGGCGTTCGCGGAGTTGCGGCAGCTCGGACTCATCGAACGGGTGCCGCGGTTGGCGGTGATCAACGCCGCGGGGGCGAACACGCTCCACGAGCTCTACACCCACCGCGGTCTGCGCTGGCAGGCGGGCCGCGCCGATCTCTCTCCCGCATGCCATTACTACGACGAACTCGACCGCCGGCGGAAACGTGCCGACACGATCGCCAGCGCCATCGAGATCAACCGTCCGGTGAATCTCAACAAGTGCCTGCGGGCGCTGGAGACCTGCGACGGCGTGGTCCGCGAGGTCGGTGAACAGGAGATCCTCGACGCCAAAGCCCAGGTCGGCGCGGGCGGGCTCGGCTGTGAGCCGGCCAGCGCCGCCAGCGTGGCCGGGGCGCGGCAGCTCGTCGCCGAAGGGGTGATCGGCCGGGACGACCGGGTCGTCTGCATCCTCACGGGTCACCAGCTCAAGGATCCCACCGCCACGGTCGCCTATCACACGACCGACCAGACCCTGTTCAACGAAGTGCTCGGCAGCCGGGGAGTGAGCCGCGCGAGCTTCGCCAACCGGGCGGTGAGCGTCGGCAACCGCATCGACGAGATCGTCCAGGCGATCGATCTGTACGGCTGAGCGTGCGATCGGTCGCGCCGCGCCGCGGACAAGGGCGCACCGGTCGCGTGGTACGATCCCCGCCGGATGTCACTGCCCTCCCGAGGCGGCGCCTCCCGGTGCCGTAGCCGCGCATGGGATCGAACGCTTCGTCTCCGCTCCGCCTGGTCGTCCACGGTGCCGCGGGGCGCATGGGGCAGCGGATCGTCGCCTGCGCCGCGGCGGATCCGGCGGCCTGGACGCTCGTCGGCGCGATCGATCGCGCCGGGCATCCGAAGGCCGGTGTCGATGCGGGAATCCTCGCGGGGGTCGGCCCGTGCGGCGTGGCGATCGATCCTGCCTGGGAATCCACCGCCGACGTCGTGGTCGATTTCTCCCTTCCGGGCGCCGTGGCGGAGATCACGCGGGCGTGCGTCGCCAGGAAGGTGCCGCTGGTGGTCGCCACCACGGGCCTCGAGCGTGCCGACGAGGATGCGATCGCCGCGGCGGTCACCGAGATCGCCGTCCTGCAGTCGCCGAGCATGAGCCTCGCGGTCAACGTGGCGATGGATCTCGTCTCCAGAGCGGCGACCCTGTTCCACCGTGCGGGCGTGCGGTCCGACGTCGAGATCGTCGAGTGCCACCATCGCCACAAGGACGACGCCCCGAGCGGCACGGCTTTGAAGTTCGGGAGCCTGGTCGCCAAAGCGCTGGGGCAGGCGACGGCCGTCCATGGTCGGGAGGGGCGGCCGGGGCCGCGGCCCGCCGGTGAGATCGGTTATCACGCCGTGCGGGCGGGGGACAACCCCGGGGAACACACGATTCTGTTCGGCCTCGACGGCGAGTCTTTGGCGGTCAACGTGCGAGCCACCAGCCGCGATTGCTACGCCCGCGGCGCGCTGGCGGCAGCGTCATTTCTCGCCGGGAGTGCACCCGGTCGCTATTCGATGAACGACGTGCTCGGCATCAGCTGACCGACCGGCCGCCACACGACGCGCGTCCCGGCGGTGCCTTCCGTGCCCGGCGGGGGCCTTCCGTGCCCGGCGGGGGCGGCGTCGCCCACGCTCCCCCGCGGCGGCTGCGTCTGGAAGCGGGGCAGGGATCGTCCCCATCATCCACCGCCTCACTGGGGTGGATCGCCATGGAGGCCATCGGCGTCAACAGGCTGCTTGAGCGCCGTTGTTCGGCTCGCGGGATGGTCCTTGCGCGGTCTCATCATCTTGTGAGAACTCACCAAAATGGTGAGTCGCCTCTCACCACTCTGGTGAGGGTCCACCGAA
>JBJSXB010000354.1:0-5921 GCA_046086245.1 Planctomycetaceae bacterium
CTCGCGCGAGGGCCGCCGCGGCGGAGTCGTCGAGGCGGACGCCGAGCACCGACACCTGCACGACTTGGCGCAGCCGCGGGACGAGCCGCACGTCGTCGGCCGAACCCTTCCAATCGGTGCCCAGTTTGACGTGCAGCCCGCGCTGGCCGGTGAGCGGACTGAAGTCCTCAGAGATCACTGCCCCGAGCGCTTCGAGACGCTCGCGCGATTCCTGCGACATCCCGCGGTGATGGAAGTCGAGGGCGGCGACGGCGAATCCGGCCAGCGGACCGTCGGGGCGCTCCGAGACGCGGCACAGCAACCGTTCGGCGGCGGCCGACAACTCGCTGCGGTCCGGCTGGTCGGCCCCGGCACCCGCGGCCGGTGCCGGCGCAGCGTCACGCGGGCCGGGCACGGGGCTCTCCAGTGGCATCGCGAGGAAGCCGCGGACGATCTCCGCGGCGCGGCTGGCGACCTCGAGGTCATCCCCCGCGATCGCCGCCTCCAGTGGCCCGAGGGCCGCCATGCCGGCGGCCGCGAGGCTCCGGCTGGCCGCCTCGCGCTGCGCGAAATCGTCGGCACCGAGCTGACCGACCAGGGCGGCGATCGAGTCGCCCTCGGCGTCGGCGGCCCGGGCGACCGACGGGGACCCGCGGCCGACGGGCGGCCCCCCCGGCGGGGCGAACGCGACGACCGTGATGACCGCGACGATCGGCACGCCGCGGCGACGAATCTGGTCACGGATCATGGCGGACGGTTTCCATCGCTGCGCCGCATCATACCATTGGGGACCGGCGGAGATTGTCGCCCCCGCCCCGCCGCCGGGCAACGGCGGTTCACCGCGGCGATCGCTGCCGCCGTTCCTCGCCGACCCCGGGCGCTCACCATGACACTTCCGCTCGTCGCCGCCGGTCACTCCACGCCGCTGCCGACGACAGCGGCGGAGATGGCGGCGCGCGGGTGGGACGCGATCGACGTCGTGCTCGTGACCGGCGACGCCTACGTCGATCACCCCAGTTTCGCCAACGGGCTGATCGCCCGATTGCTGGAGGCGGCCGGATTCCGCGTGGCGGTGCTCGCACAACCCGACTGGGGGTCGTGCGAACCGTGGCGGCGATTCGGCCGGCCACGCCTCTGCTTCGGCGTCTCCGCCGGCAACATGGACTCGATGATCAACCACTACACCGCCAACAGGAAGGTGCGCAACGACGACGCCTATTCTCCCGACGGGGCGATCGGAAGACGGCCCGATCGTGCGACGCTGGCCTACTGCCAACGGGCGCGGGAGGCGTTCCCCGGCGTGCCGGTCGTCGCCGGCGGCGTGGAGGCGAGCCTGCGGCGGATCGCCCACTACGACTACTGGAGCGACAAGGTCCGACGCTCCATCCTCCTCGACGCGAAGGCCGATCTGGTCGCGTTCGGCATGGGGGAGCGGACCGTCCTCGAGATCGTCGGCGGCTTGGCCGCGGGAAAGACCGCACGGGAGCTGCGCGATCTGCGTGGCATCGCCTACCGCACCGGCGCCAGTGAACCCCTCCCCACAGGTGCCGGCAGCTCGTGGTCGGACACGGTGGAATTGCCGTCGTTCGAGTCGGTGGTGGCCGATCCCCTCGCCTTCTGCACGATGACGCGCATCGCGCACCTCGAGACCAATCCGCACAACGCCCGCCGACTCGTTCAGCGCCATGGCCGCGAGGCGGTGGTCGTCAACCCGCCCGCCCTGCCGCTCGAGCAGGAGGAGATGGACCAGGTCTACGGCCTACCCTTCACGAGGCTGCCCCATCCGTGCTACGGGACCGCGCGGATTCCCGCCTTCGAGGTGGTCGAGACGAGTGTGCAGATCATGCGTGGCTGTTTCGGCGGCTGCACGTTCTGCTCGATCACCGCCCACGAGGGACGGATCATCCAGAGCCGGAGCCGCGAGTCGATCATCGGCGAGATCGCCAGGATCGCCGCCCGGCCCGGATTCTCCGGCACCGTGTCCGACATCGGCGGACCGACCGCCAACATGTACCAGATGCGCTGCTCGCGGCCCGACGTCGAGGCGAGGTGCCGGCGGCTGTCGTGCGTCCATCCGACGATCTGCAAACTCCTCGGCACCGACCATGGACCGCTCAAGGAGGTGATGCGCGAGGCACGCACCGTGCCCGGCGTGAAGCGGGTGCTCGTCGCCAGCGGCGTGCGGATGGATCTCGCACGACGCGATCCCGAATACCTCGCGGAGCTCGCCGCCCATCACGTCGGCGGGCATCTCAAGGTCGCCCCCGAGCACACCGACCCCGAGGTGCTGCGGCTGATGAAGAAACCGGCGGCCGACGACTTCCTGGCGTTCGACGAGGCGTTTCGCGATGCCAGCCGGCGCGTCGGCAAGAAGCAGTACACAGTCCCCTACTTCATCGCCAGCCACCCCGGCAGCGGACTCGAGGAGATGATCGAACTGGCGGTGTTCCTCAAGCGCAACGGGTACAAGCCCGATCAGGTGCAGGACTTCATCCCCAGCCCGTTCGACATCGCCGCGTGCATGTACCACACCGGTCTCGACCCGATGACCGGTGAGCCGGTGCGGGTCACGAAGGGATTGCGCGACCGGCGCATGCAGCGGGCGCTGCTGCAGTTCTTCAAACCGGAGAACTACTTCGAGGTCCGCCGCGCGCTCGAGGCGGCCGGACGGCGCGACCTGATCGGCGGCGGTTGCGACTGCCTGATCCCCGACCGGCCGCCGCGCGAGGCGCTCGACCGACGGCGCGGAGAGGCACTCCGGGCGGTGCGGGAAGCGGTCTCGGGCGATCATATCCGCGGTGGTCCGCAGCGCACGGACCGGGCCGCGGACGAGACACATGACGGCGCCGACGGATCGCCCCCGGCGGCGCGGAGCCGGCGCTCACGGCGCCCGCGCCGGACCATCGGCTATCGTCCGGGGCGTGGCGCGTCCGGCGGCAAGGGTTCGGCCAAACCCTGAGCGACCGCCGAGAGGCGCCGCGTGCGGCGGAACAACTCTTCCGCCTTCTCACCGGCCGTCGCGTCACCGGCGGCCGCGAGGTGCAACGCCACCTGCCCCATCACCAACGGCAGGTCGGGATTCGTGGGATCGGCCGGCAGTCGCACCTCGCCTGCCGCCAACGCGGCGCGCAGCGTTTCCTCGGGCAGCGACCCGGGAGGCTTGGCCGATTCCGCCCGCCGCACGGCGACGAGACTCTCGCGGAGGCGACGCGTCACCTCCTGGCTGCGCACGTCGCGCCACACGAGCCACACCCCCGCGACGCATGCGAGGCAGACGGCCACAGCGAGCACGCGCCCCAACCAACCGGCTTTCGACGACACGGCTCCGCCCCGCCCCGCCCCGACCGGCACGCCGACCGTCCTCCCGGCCGCGAGGCCGAGGCCGATCAGCACGGCGGCGAGAAAAGCGTTGCCGGGAAGATGGAGATTCCAGTCGAAGAACGAATGCGCCGCCAAACCGGCCAGGGCCGCCCACACCCCGGCGGACTCGCCCCAGCGGTCGGGGCCGGTGTCGCGGCGCCAGCGATACCAGGCGACACCGAGCGCGCCCAGCAACGCGACGAGGGCCACCGTGCCGAGCAATCCCGTCTCCGCGAGCCACTGATCGACGTCGTCGTGGGCGAAGGCGAAATCATTGTGGGCGTCGGGGAGGATGCGCTGGAACAGCCCTTGGTAGCTGCCCAAGCCGGTGCCGAACAGCGGCGAGGCGCGGAACATGCGGTTCGCCCCACGGGCCGCCTCGGCCCGGCCGTCGTCGAGCATCTTCGACATCTTCTGGGCGTATGGGGCGGGCAGGCGCTGCTCCCATCCACGGAGCGGCCCGTGGAGAAGGAGCAAGCCGACCAATAGGGCGGCCGCGGCGCATGCGGCGCACGCGGCGGCAATTCGCCGACCCCATCGCGATTCAATCGCCCCCGCGGCGAGCACCAGAGCCGCGAGCACCAGCGCCGCGGTTCCCGCCCGGGAGTTCGCCATCCGTCCCGTCACCCAACCGCCGGCGGCGAGCAGTGCGACCGCCACGGCGCCCCTGCCGATCGCACCCCCGATCCCCGGCCACCAGCGCCGAGACACGGCCAACCAGCCCGCGCAGAGGACCGGAAGCGTGAGATAGACACCGCCGGCGAACTTGTTGGAGTCGACGTAGGTGCCGAAGCCGTCGCCACAGATCCACTCTTCGATCTCATAGCGCCGGTCGCCGACGGTGATCCATTTGGGGTAGCCGACGGCACTGGTCAGCACCGGCTCCACGGTCGGGTTCAACCAAAAGTCGAGGGGCCCGGCGAGGTCGTAGAACCCCAGCAGCATCCGCCCCTTGCCCTGGGCCTCGGTCTTGTTCGTCGGGAACGCCACACCGGTGCCGAGGATCGTCAGCGCCGAGACCGCGAGGCTCCCCAACAGCCAGCGACGGTAACGACCGTCGCGCGCCAGATCGGCGACGACCGACACCACCGCCCCGCCGAAGAGCAACTGCCGCAGCGCGATCCCGGTGGCGTGAGGATCGACGGAGATGCTTCCCCACGCGCCGGCGATTCCTTCATGAGCGACCTTCCACCGTCCTCCCGACACCGGAGCCAGCCACACCAAGAGCCCGTCCGGCAGTGGCACCAGCTGCAGCACGCCGACCGCGGCCGCGAGCAACGGCAACGCGAGAACGCGCGGCGATCGCGGCGCCGAAATCGCCCAAAGAATGACGGCTATGGCCGCCAACCCGTCGAGAAGCAGTCGTGCCCATCCCGGAGCGCCGCCGATCACGAGGGGACCGACGACGGCCAGCAGAGCCACGAGCGCCACCGAGGCGGTCTCGGCGAACGGACGGAACATGGGGGCGGGCATGAGGCACTCCACCGAACGCCGGAGACGACGAAGGTGGCGATCCTACCCCGCCCGCCGCACGTCGGCGACCCGACGCGGCGCTCGGGTAGGGGTTCGGGTCCGTTGGCGATCACCGCGGCGGCACCCTATGCTCGGTCCGCGAAGACCGCCAGACACCGCGGGGGGACGGGCAGATGTTCGGTGACGGCCGGCGTGGCAACGCCCTGCGTACCGGTGCCCGAAGCGCGATCGTGATCGCCGCGGCCGCGTTGGCGGTCGTGCCGGCCGCGTGGGCCGCCGATGCTTCCACGCGGCCGGGCCCGAACGTGCTGCTGATCTTCTGCGACGACCTCACCTGTCAGGCACTGTCCTGCTACGGCGACGGACGCCGGTTGCTCGAGACCCCGTCGATCGACCGTCTCGCGCGCGAGGGGATGCGCTTCGATCGCTGCCTCGTGACCAACTCGATCTGCGGCCCGAGCCGGGCGACGATCCTCACCGGCAAGTACTCGCATGCCAACGGGTTCTACAACAACACCAACAGCCGGTTTGACGGCACACAGACGACGTTCCCCAAGCTGCTCCAGCATGCCGGCTACCAGACGGCGCTGATCGGCAAATGGCATCTGGTCAGCGAACCGACCGGCTTCGATCATTGGGAGATCCTCCCGGGACAGGGGATCTACTACAACCCGCCGATGCTCACCGCGGCAGGCAAGACCCAGCACCGCGGGTACGTCACCGACGTGATCACCGACCTGTCGATCGCCTGGCTCGCCGACCGCGACCGGACGAAGCCCTTCCTCCTCATGAGCCAGCACAAGGCGCCGCACCGGGAATGGTCGCCGCCGCTGCGCCACCTGGGCTGGGACGGCGACCGCGTCCACCCCGAGCCGGCGACCTTGTTCGACGACTACGCCGGCCGGAGCCGAGCGGTGAGTGATCACGACATGGGTCTCGACCGGACGTTCACCGAGCTCGATGCCAAGCTCCGTCCGCCGCCGGGCATCACGGCCGACGAACGGGTGACCTGGAACGCCTACTACGCCCCGCGCAACGACGCCTTCCGGGCGGCCGCGCCGTCGGGCCGCGACCTCGTCCGCTGGCGCTACCAGCGCTACATACACGAC
>JBJSXB010000355.1:0-15266 GCA_046086245.1 Planctomycetaceae bacterium
GGGGGATCCGTCTAGGCAATATTTACCTCCCCGGTTTCGCCGAGACGCGGCGGCACATCGTGGTGGCGAAGTGCAGGTTGCTGGGGGGGGGGAGTGGGGGCGGCGCGACCGCCGCGCCGCCGGAACTCGACGCCGAGACGATCCTCGCCGACACCCTCCGCATGGCGGAGCGGCTCCGGCCCCACGTCGCCGACACGACCGCCCATCTCCTCGACGCCGTCGAGCAGGGTCGGCGGATCCTCTTCGAGGGCGCCCAGGGCACGTTGCTCGACGTCGACCACGGCACCTATCCGTTCGTCACCAGCAGCAACTCCTCCGGGCTCGGCGTCGCCAGCGGCTCCGGCGTGCCGGCGCGATGGATCGACCGCTCGATCGGTGTCGTCAAGGCCTACTCGACCCGCGTTGGCGGCGGTCCGCTGCCGACCGAGCAACCCGATGCCGTGGGCATCCATCTGCGCGAGCGCGGCAACGAATACGGGACAGTCACGCGTCGGCCGCGCCGCTGCGGTTGGTTCGATGCAGTCGCCGCCCGCTACGCGGCGCGTTTGAGCGGGGTGGACGAACTGGCGGTCATGCTCCTCGACGTGCTCGGCGGGCTCGACGCCCTCAAGATCTGCACCGCCTACGAGATCGACGGGCGGATCGAGACACGTTTCCCGAGCCACGTCGACGATCTGCGGCGCGCGCGGCCCGTCTACGAGACGCTCCCCGGTTGGCGCGAGGAAGTGGGGGCGGCGCGCACGATGGACGATCTCCCGGCCGCGGCCCGGGCGTACGTCGCCCGCATCGCCGAGTTGTTGGAACGGCCGGTGACGATCGTGTCGGTCGGTCCCGATCGCGAACAGACCATCCCCTGCAAACTCCCCGAGGGGGGACACCGAGCATGGCCACGACACCCGGCTCCGGCACCGGTCGTGCGGACGTGACGGCCTCCCCGCCCGGAGCGCCCCGGCACGTGGCCATCATCATGGATGGCAACGGCCGCTGGGCGCAGCGCCGCGGCCTGCCGCGGATCGAGGGACACCGTCGCGGCGTGGCGAGCGTCCGCCGCATCACCGAGCACGCCGCCCGCCTCGGGCTCGACCAGCTGACGCTCTACTGCCTGTCGCGGGAGAATTGGCGCCGGCCGGCGTTGGAGACGACGTTCCTCATGCATCTGCTCGAGCAGTACATGGTGGAAGAGCGCGCCCTGCTGATGCGTGAGGGGATCCGGCTGGCGATGATCGGCCGCCGGGACGGACTGCCCGATGCGACGCTGGCGGCCCTCGACCGTACGAGAGCGATGTGTGCCGGCAACACCGGGATGCGGCTGTGCCTGGCGATCAATTACGGTGGCCGCGACGAAATCGTCGACGCCGCGCGGGCGCTCGCCGAGGGAGCCCGTGACGGCACCGTCGATCCGGCGACGATCGACGAGGAGGCGTTCGCCGCCCGCTTGTCCACCGCGGGCATGCCCGATCCCGATCTGCTCATCCGCACCGCCGGCGAGCAGCGGGTGAGCAATTTCCTCCTCTGGCAGATCAGCTACGCCGAGTTGTGGGTCACCGACGCCCTCTGGCCAGACTTCGATGCCGGTCACTTCGACGCGGCGATCCGTTCGTTCGCCGGACGCGAACGGCGCTTCGGGGGGCTCGGCACATCGTGACCCCGGCGGACGACACACCCCGCGCGTCGGTCGCCGACGGGCGGCGCACCGTGCGCCGCGTCGCCGTCGCCGTCGGTGTCGCGGCAGTGTTCGGGTTTCTCACCTGGGCCGACGGCAGCGGCCTCGGCGGGGTGCCGGCGGCGCGGTGGCTGTTGCCGGTGGCGCTGGCGGTGGCCGTCGGCGGCGCCGACGAGATCCGCCGCCTCGCCGCCGGCAGCCACGCACCGCTCCCCGCCGCGATCGTCCTCCCCGGGTGCCTCATGGTGCCGCTGGCGGCGGCGTGGGGTGCCGGCGTGCTCCCGGTCATCGCGTTGCCCGGCGACCCGCCCGACGTGGCGGCAGTGGCGTGGGGATCGGCGGCGGCACTCGGAGCGCTCGCGGTCGCCGCCATCCGGGAATTGATCCTGTTTCGCGCGCCGGGCGGGGGGGCGGCTGCCCGTCTGGCCACGATGGCGCTGGTGGTGGTTTGGCTCGGGTTGCCGCTGGCCTGCCTGGTCGGCGTCCGCGTGCATCGTGGCGCTGCCGTCGCGGCCCCCGGCATCATGCCGCTGGCGAGCCTCGTCGCGGTCGTCAAGGTGGGTGATGCCGTCGCCTACGTCGTCGGATCGATCGTGGGCCGTTGGCGGATGGCGCCGGCGTTGAGCCCCGGCAAGACCTGGGAAGGGACGGCGGCGTCGTTGCTCGGCTCGTTGCTCACGGCGCTGGCATTCTTCGGACCGTGGACGCCGTCGGCGCCATGGGGGGGATGGTTGCTCTACGGCATGGCGGTCGGCGGCGCGGGCATCGTCGGCGATCTGGTCGAGTCGCTCCTCAAGCGCGAAGCGGGGCAGAAAGACTCGGGCCGGTCGCTGGGGCCCCTCGGTGGGGTGCTCGATCTGGTCGATTCGCTGCTGCTGGCGGCGCCGGTCGCCTGGGCCCTGTGGGCGGCCAGCCGGTAAGAATCGGGCCCTCCGCGACACCGGGACCGTCGCTGGCGACGTGTAAAACCGGCTGATTCTTGGCCGATCGGCGCATGGCTGGCCCCGCCGCCACCCGACCGGTTGGGCGGGTATACTCACAGCGGTGATTTCTTTTCCCCGAGACCGCCGGCGGCGTCAGCCGTCGCGGGCTCCGATGTCGCGCACCAGCATCGCGGTCGTCGACTCCAAGCGGATCCTCGCCATTTTCGGGCCGAGGGATCAGCACCTTCGCCGCATCCGCTCCGCGCTTGGAGTCGGAGTTTCGGCGCGTGACGACTCGATCCACATCGAGGGGGACGAGCCGGCCGTGCTCCGGGCGACCGCCGTCATCGAGCAGCTCGATCGGATCGCCCGGGAACAGGGCGCGGTCGGCCAGGACGACGTGTCCCAAGTCCTCGCGGTCGCCACCGGGGCGGGCACGCCTGTCGCCTCCGAACCGATCGAGGTCCAACGTCCAGGGCGGGCCGTCGTGCCGCGCTCCGCGGGCCAGGCGGCCTATGTGCGGGCGATCCGGGACCACGATGTCGTGCTCTGTAGCGGTCCCGCGGGGAGTGGCAAGACGTTCCTCGCCGTGGCCATGGCGGTGTCGATGCTGCGCGCCGAGCAGGTGCGGAAGATCGTCCTTGTGCGTCCGGCGGTCGAAGCTGGCGAGAGCCTCGGTTATCTGCCCGGCGACCTCCAGGCCAAGATCAATCCCTACCTGCGACCCCTCCTCGACGCGCTGCGCGAGATGATCGATTTCGAGCAGTTGAAACGTCTCGGCGAGCAGGACGTCGTGGAGATGATTCCGCTGGCGTACATGCGCGGCCGGACGCTCAATCACGCCTTCATCATCCTCGACGAGGCGCAGAACACCACCGTCGCGCAGATGAAGATGTTCCTCACCCGCCTGGGAAATGGTTCGAAGATGGTGATCTCCGGCGATACGACACAGGTCGATCTGCCCGCCAATCGCACCAGCGGACTCGTCGATGCCATGCGCCGCCTCGATGGCGTGACGGGGTGCGCCCAGGTACGACTCGGGGGGCAGGACATCGTCCGACATCCGCTCGTGCAGCGGATCGTCGCCGCGTACGACGGCGAAGGACACCAGGAGCCACGCCGGGCGTCGCGGTCCTGACCGACGCCTTCCGATCATGCCCGTCGCGCCATCCTCCTACCGTCGCCGCGTTCGTCGCGGCCAGGCCATCGAAGGGCCGCAGGGTTTCTGGTCGTCGCTCGTTGAACGGGCGTCACGGGCGGAAGTGATCGTCCGGCTGGGCATGTGCCTCGGCGCCGCGCTGCTGCTGGCGCTGCTGTTGCGGGGGTGGAGCGAGCCCTCTCCCTGGCATCCCGGATCGGTCGCGCCGCGGGGGGTGGTCGCCCGCGTGCCCTTCGAGAAACCCGACGCCGATCGCACCCGCGCCGCGCAGGAGCGGGCCGCCGCGCAGGTCCGGGTCGTGTACTCCCAGGATCAGGCCCCGCTGGTGCGGCTGCGCGACGGACTGAAAAACCGCATCGCCGAGATCGCGCCCGCCGAGACACTCGTCACCGTGTCGCGCTCCGCATGGTCGGAGTTCGCGCCGGAGGCGGTGGATGTCCTCGAGCGGCTCCCCCCCCCGGAGCCGCCGGCGGTGGATGCCGCGACGGAGGCACCGCTTCCGCCCGATCCGGCCGGCACGCCCGCCGCCGACGAGTCGCTGCTCAAAGCGGAACAGGAATTCCAGAGGTTCCGCGGCCGCGTCGCCTCGAAGGAGAAGCAACTCGAGGTCGACAAGGCGATCGATCGCGCGTTCAGCGACCTCCTCGGTACCGGGATCCTCGACACCATCCAGCACGGCATCGCCGAGGGCAGCCAGACCGAGATCGACGTCCACCCGCTCGGCAATCCGACCGAATTGGCGCGCGTGCAGGTCGCCGACGTGCTTCTCGGCGAGGCGAAGCTACGCCTCGCGGGCAGACTGGAGGAAGAACTCGATCGCGGGCCGTTCACCGCCCGCTTGGTGGCATGGCTCGAGCCGAAGTTGCTCGGATCCCTGGAGATCGATCGTGAGGCGACCGCGCGGGCCAAGGCCAAGGCGGTCGAGGAGACGCCGCGGCAGTTCGAGCGATACGCGGCGGGCGATCTGCTCGCCCCACCGGGTGTGCCACTCGATGCGGGGCGGCTGGAGTTGCTGGCGCTTGAGCACGACGCCCATACCCGCTCGCAGAGCGTGCCGCAGCGCATCGAGAGGCTGGTGGCCCTGCTCGGCCTGTTCATCGCGATGTTCGCCCTGGCCGGCTTCTACGTCCACATGCACCACCATGACGTGCTCGACGACCTCGGGCACGTCGCCACGCTCCTCGGCTTGTCGGTCGTGACGGTGCTGGCGTGCATGATCGCCGCCGCCGACGGATGGCGTGCCGAACTGGTGCCGCTGCTGGTCTTCGCGATGACAGTCGCGATCGCGTACGACGAAGACCTCGCCTTGCTGCTCGCCGCCGAGGTGTCGTTGGTGGTCGTGGTGGCCCTCGGCGAGGGTCTCGCCGACTTCGTCACGCTGGTCGCGGCGGCCGCGGCTTCGATCTTCTGGACGGGTCGGTTGCGGAGCCGCAGCCGGTTGATCTACGTGGGGTTGTTCGCCGCCGTGGTGGCTTTATTCACGCAGGTCGGTGCCCACCTCCTCGAATCGCGGCCGCTCGACGTGCCGTTGCTCTCCGATGCGTCGCGCACCGCCGGATGGGCGGTGCTCTCTGGATTCCTCATGACGGGCCTGCTGCCGTTCATCGAGCGTGCCTTCGGCGTGCTCACCGACCTCAGCCTGCTCGAGGTGGGCGACGTCGCCCATCCGCTGTTGCAGGAATTGGTGCGTCGCGCGCCCGGCACCTACAACCATTCGATCAACGTCGCCAGCATCGGCGAGGCGGCCGCCGAGGCGATCGGTGCCCGCGGGCTGCTGGTGCGGGTCGGGGCCTACTTCCACGACATCGGTAAGATGCTCAAGCCGGCCTACTTCGTCGAGAACCAGGGCCAGCAACCGAGCCTCCACGAGTCGCTGGCTCCGGCGATGAGCACCCTGGTGATCGTCGCCCACGTGAAGGAGGGGGCCGAGTTGGCACGGCAGTACCGATTGCCGCAGCCGCTGGTCGATCTCATCTCCGAGCACCACGGGACGACGCTGGTGGAGTACTTCTACCGCCGCGCCACGGAACGATCGCAGTCCGACCCCAACGCCGGCGAGGTCGACGAACAGATGTACCGCTACCCGGGACCGAAGCCGAGCTCGCGCGAGTCGGCGGTGCTGATGCTCGCCGACGCGGCGGAGAGCGCCAGCCGAGCGCTGGCCGACCCGACACCGGCGCGGATCCAGGGGCTGGTGCACGATCTGGCGATGAAGCGGCTGCTCGACGGGCAGTTCGACGACTGCGGCCTGACGCTCGAGGAGCTCGCCCGCATCGAGGAGAGCCTCGCCAAGAGCCTCAACGCCGTCTATCACGGCCGGGTAAAATACCCCGGCCAGCGGACGGCCTGACATGGCTCCGTCCGCTCCCGTCCCCCCTTCCCCGGCGCTCGCGGTCGCCGTCGTCGATCGTCAACGCCGCATCGCGCTGCCGCGCCGCTGGTTGGCGCGGATCGGTCGCTGGGCGCTCGAGGCGGAGGGCGTGGTCGAGGCGGATGTGACGGTGTTGCTGGTGGACGACGCCGCGATCGCCTCCCTCCACGGCCGCTGGCTCGGCGATCCGACACCCACCGACGTGATCACCTTCGATCTGGGCGATGGCCGATCGCCTGCCGTGCGGGGAGATATCGCCTGCAGCGTGGAGACGGCCGCCCGTGAGGCGCGGCGGTTCGGGTGGGAGACGCGGCACGAGGTGGCCTACTATGTCGTCCACGGAGTGCTCCACCTCACCGGATACGATGATCGCCGCGACGGCGAGCGGCGCGCGATGCGGCGCCGCGAACGTGAACTCTTCGCCACGATCGGCCTGCCCGTTCCCCCCCGTCAGCCATCGCGGCGCCCATGAACGTCTCCGCTCCACGGCTCGACTCGGCGCTGATGGTCCTCGCGGCGGCCAGCGCCGTCGCGACCCTCGCGCGGGCGGCCCGCGGTCCGCAGCGGCATCGCATCGCCGAGAGGTGCCGCACGCGTGGGAGGCCGGACGATGCCGCACGGATCATCGACGATTGCGACACGCTCGCCTTTCTCGCCTCGTCGTTGACCGTCGTGGCGCTGTTGTTGGCGACGCTGCTGGCGGGCCGGACGCTCGTCACCGCGGCGCCGCTCCCGGCGACCGCGGGGGCGGTCGGGTGGATCGGCCTGGCGTGGTTGGCGATCGTCGTGGTGCCGATGGTCGCGGCGACCTCCGCCGGCGCGGCGATCCTGGTGGGGGGATGGTGGCTCTGGCGGCCGTTGCTCGCCGTCGTGTCGCCCATGGCGACGTGGATCGGCTCGTTGGGAAGGCGTTTGGCACAGGCGATGGGATCGTCGCCGACGGCACCCGACGCGGCCGACGAGGAGTTGCGGGCCGTGGTCGACGAGGCCCACCGTGACGGTCGGCTCGAGGCCAGCGCCCGCGACATGATCACCGGCGTCATCGATCTGGCGGAGTCGCGGGTCGGACGGATCATGACGAAACGGACCGCGATGGTCACCATTCCGCTCGATACGTTGTGGGACGACGCCGTCCGCGTGACGGCGGAGAGCGGTCACTCGCGGTTGCCGGTGCGGGGCGGATCGAACGACGATGTCGTCGGCATCCTGCACGTCCGAGAGGTGCTCGTGCAGTTGAACGCCCAGCTCGGTGGTGCCCCGCCTCCGCAGTCGCTGCGACCGCTGCTCCGACCGCCGTTTTTCGTGCCGGAATCGATGTCGGTCCAGAAACTGCTGCGCGAATTGCAGCGGACCCACACGCATATCGCCATCGCCACCGACGAGTTCGGCGGCGTCGCCGGGCTGGTGACGATCGAGGATGCGCTCGAAGAGATCGTCGGTGAGATCACCGACGAGCATGACGAGGTCCTGGCCGACGGCCTGCGGCGGACCGGTGACGACGCCTGGGAAGCCGATGGTCACGTGCCGGTGCGCGAAATCAACGCCCGGGCGGGCCTCGACCTTCCCGAGGAAGACGGCTACGAGACGCTCGGCGGCTACGTGTTCCACCAGTTCGGCCGGATGCCGCGGGCCGGCGAGGCCGTCACCGCCCACGGCGCGCGATTCGAGGTACTCTCCGCGTCGGGCCGCCGTGTGGAGGCCGTCCGCGTGACGCGGGGGTGAGGCTGCCGATGGCCGCCGAAAAGACGTTGGCCCTGGTGCTCCAGGCGACACCCTTCGGCGAGACAAGCTGCGTCGTCACTCTGCTGACACGCGAACTCGGCAAGGTGCGGGCTCTGGCCAAGGGGGCGTGGCGTCCGAAGGGGCCATTCGACGGCGGCCTTGACCTGCTTTCGACCTGCGAGGTAATCGTCCTGCGCAGGGTGTCGGGAGGTCTGGATCTGCTCACGGAGGCGTGCCTGCTCGGCCGCTTTCGGATCGGCACCAGCCTGGCCGCCTTCCAGGCCGCCGTCTGCCTCGCCGAACTCACCGACGCCGTCACCGCCGACGCCGACCCGCACCCGGAACTCTTCGATGCCGTCGTCGCCCGCATCCACGCCCTGTCCGCGTTCCGCGGCTCCGACGACGTGGTGGAGGAGGAGCGGATCCGTGGCGAACTGGCGCTGCTCCGCCTCACCGGGCACGGCCCGGCACTCGATCGCTGTGCCGCCTGCCGCCGCGCCGTCGGAGGACCGCGGAGCGCCTTCGGGATGCTCGACGGGGGGGTGCTGTGCCCGACGTGCCGCCGTGGGCGGCGGCTGGTGGTCTCCGTCTCGGCCACGACCCTCGCGTCGCTGCGGCGCCTGGCCGAGGGGCGCGACGATGCCCGGGGCGAAGGGGCCGAAGGACCAGCGCCGGCCCGTTCGCACGGCGAAGCGCGGGCCGTCATCGACCAATACCTCGCCCATCTGCTCGGACGCCGGCTCCGCGCGGGCCACCGGTCGCTCCGCCTCCCATCCGTGAAACCGCGACCATGACGCTGCGATCATCGGCTTCCACGGCCCGCGCCGCCTGGCGCGTTGGGCTACTGCTCGCGGCCGTCGCCGGCGCTTCCGCCGGCTGTGCGTCGATGGGCAAGCCGACTTGGCCCTGGGGTGGCGCGCCGGCCGCGGGCGGCGCACCCGCCGGCGACGACGCGTCGGTCATCTCGTCGGAGCTGTCACCGGCCGACACCGGCACGGGATGGGACTATTTCAAGGGAGAGAACATCAAGAAGCGATGGAAGAAACTCGTCGGCCGGGGGCCGAACGAGGCCGTCGCCCGCGCCGCGCTCGCCGAGGCCGACGCGCTGTACCGCGACCGGCGTTACGCCGAGGCGATCGCGAAGTACAAGATGGCGATCGATCGTTGGCCCGACTCGGTGACTGAGGAGGACGCGATGTGGGGGCTGGCGGAATGCTGGTTCTTCACCGATCGCTACCCCAAGGCGGAGGATGGCTACGACGAGCTGGTGAAGAAGTATCCCAATACGCGCCATCTCGATCGGATCGCCCAACGGCAATTCATCATCGGTCAATACTGGATCGCACTCGACCGCAAGAAGCACCTGCCGTTGCTCGTGCCCAACCTCGCCGATCGTAGTCGCCCGTTGTTCGACACCAAGGGGCGTGCGGTGAAAGCCTTCGAACACGTGCGCCTCAACGATCCGCGCGGTGCCCTGGCCGACGACAGCATCATGGCGGAAGCCAACGCCCACTTCCTCGACCGCCAATGGATCGATGCCGACTACTACTACAGCCTGCTGCGCAGCGAGTACCCCGACAGTGAGTTCCTCCTCCAGGCACATCTGCTCGGCCTCCAGGCCAAGCTCCGCGCCTACCAGGGACCCGGCTACGAGGGGGGCGTGCTCGATGAAGCGGAGATGCTCGCCGACCAGACCCTCGTCCAGTTCCCCGACCAGCTCTCCAAGGACGATCAGGATCGCCTCCTCACCACCCGTGCCGAGGTAGCCGCCCAGCAGGCGCTGCGGCATTGGGAGCGGGCGGAGTTCTACGCCAAGGGGAAGCACTACACCTCGGCGCGGATCTACTACGCCCTGATCGCCCGCGATCGTCCGCAGACGTTGCTGGCGCAGAAGGCGCGCGATCGTCTCGGGGACATCGAGGGCTTGGCCGACGTCTCCGACAATCCGTTCCCGACGCTCACGGCGCTGCTCAATCCCGACTCCCTCAAGGAGGCGGAACTCGACGCGATGGCGGAGTCCGAGACCCTCATCGCCCGGGAGAACGACGTGTCGTCGGGCGTCGTCCGCTGACCGGATCGAGTCGCCTCCGCCACGGTGTCGCATGCCCGCCACGAGACCGCGGAAGGAAGCGCCGGAGGCCCGCGCCCGGTGGCGGGCGGGCGGCGGTCGTGCGTCGCTTGCCGGCGTCCCTCTGGTCCGCGCGCTCCGCCTGGTGCTCGCGCCATCCCTGCTCGTGATCGTCGTCGCCGGCGGCAGCGGATGTGCCGCCTACCGCTTCGGCAACAACACCCTGTACGCCCCCAACGTCCGCACGATCTACGTGCCGATGATCCAGTCGGAGTCGTTCCGCATGACGCCGGGGCTCGACATCGGCGAGCGACTTACGGAAGCGGTGTGCAAGGAGATCGAGAAACGTACCCCCTTCAAGGTCGTCGGCACGGCGGCGGCCGACAGCGTTCTGACGGCCCGGATCGTGGCCGACACCAAACGGATGATCGTGGAAAGCCCGACCGACCAGTCGCGTCAGGTGGAGATGAATCTCCAGGTACTCGTCACCTGGGCCGACCGCGGCGGTGCCGTGCTCGCCACCGGTGCGGTGCCCCTGCCGGCTGCCAGTGTCGACGTCGGTCAGTCGGCGATGCTCGTGCCGGAGTACGGTCGTTCGGTCGCGAGCACGCAGCAGGAGGGCATCGTGAAGATGGCCCAGCAGATCGTCGGACTGATGGAAGAGCCGTGGTGACCGCGGTGGTACAGTAGCGGCATGGCGTCGCTCCCGCCTCCCACCCACTGGCGTTTGCGGTCGGTGCAGCTGCCGTTGGTGGCGCCGGGCCGCCCGCGCCGGCCGTTGGTGATGGGCATCGTCAACGTCACGCCCGACAGTTTTTCCGACGGTGGCCGGCATGCTGACGTCGGCGCGGCCGTGGCCCACGGCCTGCGGTTGGTGGCCGACGGGGCCGATATCCTCGACGTCGGCGGGGAGAGCACCCGGCCGTTTTCCTCGCCGGTCGACGTGGACGAGGAGATCCGACGCACGGCGCCGGTGGTGGAGCGCCTCGTTCGCGAGGCGCGCGTGCCGGTCTCGATCGACACGTCGAAGGAAGCGGTCGCCGCCCGTGCACTCGATCTCGGCGCCGAGATCATCAACGACGTCAGCGGTCTCGAGGGTGATCCGGCGATGCTCCGGCTGGCGGTCGTCTCGGGGGCCGGGGTGTGCGCGATGCACATGCAGGGGACCCCCGCGACGATGCAGATCGACCCGCGATACGACGACGTCGTGGAGGAGATCCACCACTGGATGCAGGCGCGCCGCGACCGGCTCCTCGCGGCGGGGGTCGAGCGTGGAAGGATTTGTCTCGATCCGGGCATCGGATTCGGCAAGACTCACGCCCACAATCGGGAACTGGTGTGCCGTGTGGCGCGATTCCTCGATCTCGGCCAGCCGATCCTCGTCGGCCATTCGCGAAAGGGCTTCATCGGCCGGACGCTCGAGCAGGCTCTCGGCCGGCCCGCGAGCGAAGTCGATCGCGACGCCGGTACCGTCGGCATCGCCTGCCAACTGGCGACCGCCGGAGTGCACGTGGTGCGCGTCCACGCCGTCGGCCTGGTGCGGGGAGCGCTCGAGGCGTTCGCGGCCACCGCGCCCACCGCGGCGCCATGGTAGGATTCGAGCCGCCCCGGGAGCGAAACGGCCGAATGGCGACGACCATCGACAACCGCGCCGACGTGGCCTCCGGGTTGCCCGCGGCGTGCCGCGCCATCGCCGATCGTGCCCGCCGGGCGGCGGTCGAGATGGCCGCGGCCGACGGTGTTCGGAAAGCCACCTGCCTGCGCGACGCGGCCCGGCGGATCCGGGCCGTCGCGCCCGAGATCCTCGCCGCCAACGCCGACGACGTGGACGACGCCAGTCGCGCGGGCCTGACCCCGGCGCTGCTCGACAGGCTTCGGCTCGACCCGTCGCGGCTCGCGGGGATCGCCGCCGGCCTCGAGGCGGTCGCCGACCAGCAGGATCCGGTGGGGGCCGTGCTCGAGGAGCGGGTGCGCCCCAACGGGCTGATCGTCCGCAAGATCAGCGTGCCGATCGGCGTGGTCCTGTTCATCTACGAATCGCGTCCCAACGTGACCACCGATGCCGCCGCCGTCGCCGTGGCCGCCGGGAACGCGATCATCCTCCGGGGCGGCAAGGAGTCGGCCCGCTCGAGCCGCCGCCTCGTGGAGCCGTTTCGCGCGGCGCTGGCGGCCAACGGACTGCCGATCGATGCGGTCCAGCTGGTCGACACGCCGGACCGCGCCGCGGTCGGGCTGTTGCTGGTGATGGACGACGCCATCGACGTGGTGATTCCGCGCGGAGGCGAGGAGCTGGTGCGCCGGGTCACGGCCGAGGCGCGGATGCCGGTCCTCAAGCACTTCACCGGCAACTGCCACGTCTATGTCGATGCGGCGGCCGATCTGGAAATGGCCCGTGCGATCCTCGTCAACGCCAAATGCCAACGGATGGGGGTGTGCAACGCGGCGGAGTCGCTGGTGGTGCACCGGGCGGTGGCCGAACGATTCCTGCCCATGATCGCCGCCGAGCTCACGGCACGGGGCGTGGAGATCGCCGGTGATCCTGCCGTGTGCCGTCTGGTCCCCACCGCGCTGCCGGCGACGGAGGATGACTACGTCCGCGAATACTGTGGTCCGCGGATTTCGGCGGTGGTGGTCGATTCGCTCGATGCCGCCATCGATCACGTCAATCGCTACGGATCGCGCCATACCGACGCCATCGTCACCGGCGATCCCGGCGCCGCGGAGCGGTTCGCCGCCCGGGTCGACACCGCGGTGGTGATGGTCAATGCCAGCACCCGATTCAACGACGGCGGGGAGCTCGGTCTCGGTGCCGAGATCGGCATCTCGACCGACAAACTCCATGCCCGGGGTCCGTGCGGCACCCGCGAGTTGACCACCTACAAATACGTCGTCACCGGCAGCGGGCAGGTCCGCTCGTGAGCCCGGTGGAACCCGCCCCGGATCGAACCGTTTCCTTCCCTCGCCCGGTGAATGTCATGCATCGATGTCCCGCGGTACCGACCTCGTTCGTCCTCCTCCTCGCGACCTTCGCCATGACCTCTTCCGCCCCTGCGGCCGACCTGTCGCCGCAACCTGCCGATCCCCATCAGTGGCTCGAGGACGTAACCGGCGAGAAACAGCTCGAATGGGTCCGCCAGCGCAACGCCAAGGTGAAGGCGGCGCTCACCGAGAGCGACGCCTTCCGAGCGCTCGAGGGGCGGATCCTCGCCATCCTCGACTCGAAGGATCGGATCCCGCTGGTCGGGAAAATCGGGCCCCACTTCTACAATTTCTGGCGCGACGGCAAGAACCCGAAGGGCCTGTGGCGGCGGACGACCCTCGCCGACTACCGGTTGCCGGAACCACATTGGGAGACCGTGATCGATCTCGATGCCCTCGCGGCGGAGGAGAAGGAGAATTGGGTGTGGCACGGTGCCACGGTCCTCGAACCCGACGACCGGCGCTGCCTGGTGGCCCTGTCGCGTGGGGGCGCCGACGCGGAGGTGATCCGCGAATACGACCTCGTGACGCGATCGTTCGTCGCCGACGGCTTCGTGGTGCCGGAGGCGAAAAGCCGCATCGCCTGGCGCGATGCCGACACCCTGCTGGTGGGTACCGACTTCGGCCCCGAGTCGCTGACCTCGTCGGGATATCCGCGGACGGTCCGCGTGTGGAAACGAGGCACGCCGCTCGGGTCGGCGACGATGCTGTTCGAGGGGCGCCCCGACGACATGGCGGTCACGGCGTTCGCCGACCACACCCCCGGGTTCGAGCGCGAGTTCGTCGTTCGTCAGATGACCTTCTGGACGAACGAACTCCACCAGCTCCGTGACGGCAAGTTGGTCCGCGTGCCCAAGCCCGACGACGCCAACGCCAGCCTCCACCGCCAATGGCTGCTGCTCGAATTACGGACGGATTGGGAGACCGGCGGGAAGACCTATCCCGCCGGCGCGCTGTTGGCGATCGAACACGAGCGATTCATGGAGGGCGACCGTGACTTCCACGTGCTGTTCCGCCCCGGACCGCGCACGTCGCTGGTGGCGTTCGCACCGACACGGCACCACGTGCTGGTGACGACACTCGACAACGTCCGCAACCGGATCGAGGCCCTCTCCTGGCAGGATGGGCATTGGCTCCGCGAGCCACTGGCCGGAGTGCCCGACGTCGGCACGGCGAGCGTCAGTGCCGTCGACGACCTCGAAGGAGATGATTTCCTCCTCGTCACCGCCAGCCCCCTGTCCCCCTCGACGTTGTCGCTCGGAAGCCTGCCCGCCTCCGGACCACCGCGTGCGGCGACGGTGGAGCGACTGAAAAGCGGCCCGGCGTTCTTCGATGCCGAGGGGCTCGGCGTCGAGCAGCACGAGGCGACCAGCGCCGACGGCACGAAGGTGCCGTATTTCCAGATCGGACCGCGGAGCCTGGCCGTCGACGGGTCGACCCCCACCCTGCTCTACGGCTACGGCGGGTTCGAGATTCCCCTGGTGCCCGGGTACGACCCGGTCACGGGGGCGGCCTGGCTGGAGCGCGGACACGTGTCGGTGATCGCCAACATCCGCGGCGGGGGTGAATTCGGTCCCGCGTGGCACCAAGCGGCACTGAAGGCGAAGCGACCGCGCGCCTACGAAGATTTCATCGCGGTCGCCGAGGACCTCGTCCGCCGGAAGGTGACCGACCCCCGGCATCTGGGCATCAAGGGGGGGAGTAATGGTGGCCTGCTGATGGGCAACATGCTCACACGGCGGCCCGACCTGTGGGGTGCGATCGTCTGCCAGGTGCCGTTGCTCGACATGCGGCGTTACCACACCCTGCTCGCCGGGGCGAGTTGGATGGGGGAGTACGGCGACCCCGACCAGCCGGCCGAATGGGAGTTCATCAAGGGGTTCTCCCCCTACCACAACGTCGATCCGGCGACGACGTATCCGCCGATCCTGATCACCACCAGCACGCGCGACGACCGGGTGCACCCCGGCCATGCGCGGAAGATGACGGCCCGGTTCCGCGAGTTCGGCAAGCCGGTGCTCTACTACGAAAACATCGAAGGGGGCCACGGCGGCGCCGCCGACAACCGCCAGCGGGCCTTCATGGAGGCCCTGGGCTACACCTTCCTCGAGCGTGAATTGACCGGGAAGTGATCACGCCAGTCGTGATCACGCGCCCTCGCGCACCCACTCGACCTGCGGCGGCGCGCCCCCGGGCACGGGCGTGCCGCGGAGGAACTCGGAGACGTAGCGGAGCGACTTGCCCGGCCGGTCCGGGTCGCGGAAGTCGTCCCCCTTCTGCAGGATCGGGAGCTGGTCGGGCATCGCCCCGAAGGCCCGCGTGCCCGCCGCCTGGCAGGGATACCAGCGGCCGGTGCCTTCCGCGTCCTCGAGCCAGAACTC
>JBJSXB010000356.1:0-11773 GCA_046086245.1 Planctomycetaceae bacterium
CGCGCCGGCAATCGACGGATGTCGCGGCAACTCGGCCGCGCTCGGTCGGCGCGCACGCCGCGCCACGTCTGCATCGTCTGCGGCGCGACGAACCTCTCCCATCCGGACCGTGATTTCCGCTACTGCCCCGAGTGCGACGGCACGCCCGCCTATTGCAACGAGCACCTCGCGGGCCACGCCCATCGCTCGGAAACACCAGCGTCACGCGAGAGGCGCTGACCGCGGATCCCACGTCGCCCGATACCCCGAGGGGCGACCGCACACCCGATCGACCGCTGACCACCATGCCGTCTCCACGCCAACGGTTGGTTCTTCTCTTCGACGGCACGTGGATGGACTCCGACGAGCGGACCAACGTCTTTCGCATGGCAGCCGCGATCGCGCCGGGTGATGGCACGGTGCGGCAGCGATTCTTCTACCAGCCGGGAGTAGGCACACGTTTCGGCTCCAAGGCACTCGGGGGAGCGACGGGGGCGGGCCTCACCGACATCCTCGTCGAGGGGTATGAGTGGCTCGCGCGCCGCTACGAGGAAGGAGACGAGGTGTGGGTTTTCGGCTTCAGCCGCGGGGCGTACACCGCCCGCAGCCTGGTGGGCATGCTGCGCAAGTGCGGTCTGATGAGAGTGGTGACGCCCACCGCGATTCGCGACGCCCTCGACTTGTATCGCGACAAGGACATCCGGCCCGACTCTGAGTCGACACGCCGCTTCCAGAACCACTTCGCACGACCGGAGGTCGCGATCACGTTTCTCGGGGTCTGGGACACGGTCGGCGCGCTGGGAGTTCCAGGGACGACGATTCTCAACCGCGAGCAGTTCGAGTGGCACGACACGAAGCTGTCGCGGATCGTGCGGCGGGCGTATCACGCCGTGGCCCTCGACGAGCACCGCCACGAGTTCGACGTATCGCTGTGGGTCGATCGCCCCGACCGTGTGCAGGCGGACGTCGAACAACGGTGGTTCATCGGGTCCCACGGCGACGTCGGCGGCGGGTGCCCCGACGATCGCCTGGCGAGCATCTCCCTGCGGTGGATGCAGGACAAGGCGATGGCCGCCGGATTGCGGCTCGCTGGTGCCTGTACCCCGGACCCCGACGCACATCGCGCACCCGTTTTCGACTCCTACGCCACGTTCTGCGGCGGTGCGTACCCGTGGTTCAACGCACTGCATCCCGGCCGAAAGGGGCGACTCGCGCGGCTCCTGCGGGAGCACCCCACACGGCGTGAGGCGGCACTCGGCGTCACGATCGATCCGAGCGTCTACGCGCGGATGGCGGCCGATCCCTCCTACGACCCGCTGCCCCTCCGCCGCGGCGGATAGTCGCTGGGCCGCGGCCGTGCGCCGTTGTCCGCCGATGGGCCCCGGGCTACGCTCTGGCGGTGCCGCGCGCCTGTGGGGTGACCGATCGGCCAGCTGGCTCGGCCACCCGCGGTGCGGGCCCTCTTGTCACAGGGGACCAGCCATGCCGCTCGCCTGCCGACGTGTTCGCTCGAGCCCCGAGAGTCGCGGACGGCAGGCCATGGCGATGCTCGCCCGCGCCGCCGTGGTGGCCGCGTGCACCGCGGCGCCTGCCGCCGAGACGACGCGCGACGTCGTGACGTTCGCCACCCGGGCGCTCGACCGATCGTTCGTCGCGGAAGGGGCGGGTCTCGGCGATCTCGACGGCGACGGCCACGCCGATCTCGTCGCCGGACCCTGGTGGTACCGCGGTCCGGCGTTCGACGAACGCCACGAGTTCATGCCCGCGAAGGCGTTCGACCCGGCGGGCTATTCCAACAACTTCTTCGTCTGGATCGCCGACGTGAGCGGCGACGGCCGGAACGACATCGTGCTCTACGGCTTTCCGGGGCAGGATGCGTCGTGGTTCGAGAATCCGGGGAAAGAGCCCGCGGCCCGGCATTGGTCCAAGCACGTGGCCGTCGCCGAACTCGACAACGAGAGTCCGGCGTTCACCGACATCACCGGCGACGGCACGCCCGAGATCGTCGGCTCCGTCGGTGGGTTCTTCGGGTACGCCACCCCGGGCCCCGATCCCCGCCGCCCGTGGGTATTCCACCGCATCTCCCCGCAGGTGGCCGGCGGCAAGTTCACCCACGGGCTCGGCGTCGGCGACGTCGATGGCGACGGGCGGGCCGACATCCTCGAGAAGAATGGCTGGTGGCGGCAGCCCGGGTCGCTCGCCGGCGATCCGCTCTGGGAGCGCCACCCGGTGGCATTCTCCGCGCCCGGCGGCGCCCAGATGCTCGTCAGCGACGTCGATGGCGACGGACTGTCCGACGTGATCACCAGCCTCGCGGCCCACGGCTACGGCCTCTCCTGGTACCGCCAGACGAAGGAGGCAGACGGCTCGCGCGCCTTCGAGCACCGCCCGGTGACGGGCGACAAGCCGGCCGACAGCCCGTACCGGGTCGCCTTCTCGCAGATCCACGCGTTGGCCCTGGCCGACATCGACGGTGACGGCGTCGACGACGTCGTCACCGGCAAACGCTGGTGGGCCCACGGCGCCAAGGGGGATCCGGAGCCCGACGCCGCGGCGGTGGTGTGGTGGTTCAAGACGACGCGCTCGGCCGATGGCGCGGAGCTGGTGCCGCACCTGATCCACGACGATTCGGGAGTCGGGGTCCAGGTGACGGTCGGCGACGCCAGTGGCGACGGCCTGCCCGACGTGCTGGTGTCGAACAAGAAGGGAACGTTCCTCCATACGCAAGCGCGACGGCCCGTGAGCCTGGCCGACTGGGAAGCGGCCCAGCCACGCCGTCGCCGGCCGATGGCCGACGGCCTCGCTCCCGCCGACGCCGCCGCGGCGATGAGCCTGCCCCCCGGTTTCCAGGTCACGCTCCTCGCGGCCGAACCCGACGTGCGCCAGCCGATCGCGATGTGTTTCGACGACCGCGGGCGGCTGTGGGTCGCCGAAGCCTACTCCTATCCGAAGCGTGTGCCGCCGGAGCAGGCGCGCGACCGAATCCTGATCTTCGAGGACACCGACGGCGACGCGCGGCTCGACTCGCGGAAGGTGTTCATCGAAGGATTGAACCTTGTCAGTGGGTTGCAGGTCGGTTTCGGCGGCGTGTGGGTGGGGGCGGCGCCCGAGCTGCTTTTCATCCCCGACCGCGACGGCGACGACCGCCCCGACGGCGCGCCGGAGGTGCTCCTCGACGGCTGGGGCTACGAAGACACCCACGAGACGCTCAACGCCTTCATCTGGGGCCCCGACGGCTGGCTCTACGGCTGCCACGGCGTATTCACCCATTCGAACGTCGGGGCACCGGGCGTTCCCGACGCGCAGCGGAAGCGGATCAACGCCGGCATCTGGCGCTACCACCCCACACGCCGGCATTTCGAGGTCTTCTCCGAGGGGACGAGCAACCCCTGGGGCGTCGACTTCAACGACCTCGGCCACGCCTTCCAGACCGCCTGTGTGATCCCGCACCTGTATCACGTGATCCCCGGCGCCCGCTACGAGCGCCAGGCCGGTCAACATTTCAATCCCCACCCCTACGACGACATCAAGACGATCGCCCGCCACCGCCACTGGACCGGCGGACAGTGGAACAACGCCGACCGCGAGAAGTCGGACGCGATCGGCGGCGGCCACGCCCACTGCGGGGCGATGGTCTATCTCGGCGGCGCGTGGCCGGCGCGCTACCGGGGCCGGTTGTTCATGAACAACATCCACGGCGCGCGGCTCAACCAGGACCGTCTCGAACCGGCCGGGAGCGGTTACGTGGGCGACGGGGATCCCGATTTCCTCTTCGCCAACGATAGCTGGTCGCAATTCATCTCGCTGCAGACCGGTCCCGACGGCCAGATGGTGGTGATCGACTGGTACGACGCCAACCAATGCCACCACCATGATTTCGCCAAGCACGATCGGGAGAACGGCCGCATCTACAAGGTGAGCTATGGGCCGCCACGGGCGGTGCGTGTCGATCTCCGCCAGGCGTCCGATGCCGAACTCGTCGCCCATCTCGCCGCCGACAACGACTGGTACGTCCGGCACGCGCGGCGACTGCTCCAGGAACGGGCCGCGTCCGGGACCCTCGCCCCCGACACGCGCGACCGGCTCCGCGCCGCCCTGGCGAACGCCCCCACCGCAGCGAAGCGTCTGCGCGCGGTGTGGGCGCTGCACGTCACCGGCCTGCTCGACGCCGCCGGTCTGGATGCGCTGCTCCAAGACCCCGACCCCGCCGTGCGCGGATGGGCGGTGCGGCTCGCCGGCGACCGCAACGACCTGCCGGTGGACGTGCTGGTCTCCACCGGCACCCGGCTGGCGACGTTCGATCCATCGCCGCTGGTGCGGCTCGAACTCTGCTCGGCCCTGCAGCGTCTTGCCCCGGCCGACCGCTGGCCGATCGCCGAGGCGCTCGTCGCCCATGGCGAAGATGCCGCCGACCACAATCTTCCCTTGATGAACTGGTACGCCATCGAGCCCCTGGTGACGCTCGATCCGCCGCGGGCGTTGGCCCTGGCGGCGCGGTCCCGAATCCCGACCGTCGCCCGGTTCATCGTCCGCCGCGCCGCCGGCGAGGACGCCTGCTACGAGGCCCTCGTGGCCGCCCTCGCCAAGGCCTCGTCGGCCGACCGCCGCTGGATGCTCGACGAAATCGTGGCGGCGCTGGCCGCGCGCGGGAGGATGCCGATGCCGAAGGCGTGGACGCCCGGCTACGAAGCCCTCCAGGGCGACGCCGATGCCGACGTCCGCCGCCTGGCCGACATCGCCGCCGTGCGCTTCGGCGACGAGCGGGTGCTTCCAGGTCTGCGCGCGGTGCTCGCCGACCGCGCTGCCGCCGCCGAGCGGCGCCTCGAGGCGCTCGAGGCGCTCGTCGCCGCCCGGGATCCGGCCACCGCACCGGTGCTCCACCGACTGCTCGATGACGCCCCGCTGGCCACGCGCGCGATCACGGCGCTGGCGGCCGTACCCGACGACCGCACTCCCGCCGCGCTGCTCGCGGCCTACGCATCGCTGCCCGGCGACGCCAAGGCGGCGGCGATCGCCACGCTCGTCTCGCGCGCTCCATGGACGCTCGCCCTGCTCGATGCGATCGATGCCGACGCCGTGCCGCGCGGCGACCTGTCGGCGTTCACGGTCCAGCGTCTCGCCGCCTCCGCCGATCCCGACGTGATCGCCAGGCTCAATTCCGTGTGGGGCACGATCCGGGGCACGCCGGCCGACCGGGAGGCGGACTTCGCCGCCTGGCGGAAGGCGCTCGGTCCCAAGGCGCTCGACAAGGCCGACCTTTCCCATGGCCGCGAGGTCTACGCCAAGACCTGCGGCACCTGCCACGCGCTCCACGGTGTCGGCGGGAAGATCGGACCGGAGCTCACCGGCTCCAACCGTGCCGACCTCGAGTACCTTCTCGCCAATCTTCTCGATCCGAGTTCGATCGTCGGCCGCGACTACCAGATGACCACGGTGGTCACCACCGACGGCCGCTCGATCGCCGGGATCGTGGTCCGCGAGTCACCCGACGCCGTCACACTGCAGACGCCCACCGAGCAGGTCACGGTGCCGGTCGCGGACATCGACCAGCGGGTCCTCTCGCCGCTGTCGCTGATGCCGGAAAACCAGTTGGCACAACTGCCCAAGCCGTCGGCCGTGGCACTGGTGGCCTACCTCCGGCATCCCACGCAGGTGCCGCTGCCGGGCGAGGGACCGCCGCCGTTCGACGCCGCGGGGCGGATTCCCGGAGCGCTCGAGGGGGAGTCGATCGTCGTCCGCGCGAAGACCGCCGGAGAGACGCAGGCGCAGCCGATGGGGGGATTCACCGCCGGCCGCTGGAGCGGCGCGTCGCAGCTGTGGTGGACCGGCGGACGGCCGGGGGACCGCCTCGTGCTCGACGTGCCGGTCGGGGTGTCGGGGCGGTACGAGGTCCGCGCCGTCTGCACGAAGGCGCGCGACTACGGGATCGTCACCATGCGCTGGAACGATCGGCCGGCGTCGCCGCCGCTCGACCTGTACCACCAGGACGGCGTCGTTCATACTCCCGAGGTGCCGGTCGCCGTCGTCGACCTCGCCCCCGGCACCGCCACACTCACCGTGGAGATCGTCGGCGAGAACCCGGCGGCGGTGAAGGCCTGGATGTTCGGCCTCGACTACCTGCGTCTGGTGCCGGTGAAGGACCCGTGACGCGAACCCGGGAGGAGCGGATGGCTTCGTGGTCGTGGATGGTCGCGCTCGCAGCGACGCTGGCGGCCGCCGCCATGGCCGCCGAACCTGCCGGCAACGCCGTCTGGTATGGAGAATTGGAGGCGGGCACCCGCCAGTTTCGTTTCGTCATCGAGCGGGGCGGCGACGACGCGCCCACCCGGTACCGCCTGCGGAGCATCGACGAAGGCGACCGTCGCTTCGACCTGTCCGACGTGGTCGACGACGGCGAGCGACTGGCGTTCGAATTGAAGCAGTCGGCGGCGCTCTACTCCGGCACCGTCGAGGGTGAGGTCGTCACCGGGAATTGGCGCCAGCGCGGCGCGGAGTTGCCGCTCCGATTCCGCCGCGTCGGCGACGCCCCGCTGCCTCCGCCGCCCGACGAGATCTGGTCGGGCACGCTCAACGCGGTCGTGCAGAAACTGGCGCTGCGCTTTCGCGTCACACGCGGTGCCGACGGCATCCGGCGGGTCTGGATGGACAGCATCACGCAGGAGGTCGGGGGCTTCGGGGGGGATCTCACGGTCGCCGGCGCCACCTGGACGATCAAGGTGCCGGCGGTCCGCGGCGAGTTCACCGGGGAGCTGTCGGAGGACGGCGCCACGTTGACCGGCACGTGGAAACAGGCGGGTGCGGCGCTGCCCCTGGTGCTCACCAAGGGCGCGGCGATCGACGCCGGCGCCGAGGCGAAACGGCGTCCCCAGACACCCGTCGGGCCATTCCCCTACGCCATCGAAGACGCGACGATCCGCAACGAGACCGACGCCATCGACCTCGCCGGCACGCTCACGCTGCCGCGCGGGCCGGGGCCGTTTCCAGCCGTCGTCCTCGTCACCGGATCGGGACCGCAGGATCGTGACGAGACGCTCTTCGATCACAAGCCCTTCGCGGTCCTCGCCGACCGTCTGTCCCGCGCCGGAATCGCGGTCCTCCGCTACGACGACCGCGGCGTCGGCGGATCGCAGGGCGACGGCGACGAAGCCACCACCGCCGATCTGGCGCGTGACGCCGTCGCCGCCGCCGCGCACCTCGCCGCCGACGCGCGCATCGACCCGGCGCGGATCGGCATCGTCGGCCACAGCGAGGGAGCGGCGATCGCGGCGCTCGTCGCCCGCGAGCGCCGCGAGACCGCGTGCCTCGTCCTCCTCGCCGGCGCCGGGGTGGACGGCGAGAGGGTGCTGCTCTCGCAGGGGGCGCTGGTGCTCCGCGCCGAAGGGCTCGCCGACGCCGAGCGGCTCGAACGCCAGCGGACGATGCAGACGATCCTCATGGACGCGGTGAAGGCCGCCCCGCCGAACGCCGATCCGGCAACGCTGATCCCGGTCGTGGCCGAGCGCCTCAAGGCCGCCCTCGGCAGCGAGGTGCTCGACGGCCAGGACGTGAAGGAGCTCGCGGCCAGCGGCGTGGTGCGGCTGTCGTCGCGGTGGTTCCGCCACTTTCTCATCCACGAGCCGGCCACCGAACTGGCCGCCGTCGGCTGCCCGGTGCTGGCGTTGTTCGGCGGCAAGGACGTGCAGGTCGATCCTGCGCTCAATCGGCCACCCATCGAGAAGGCGCTCCAGGCCGCCGGCCACGCCGACTCGGCGGTGGAGACCTTCGCCGCCTGCAACCACCTCTTCCAGACCTGCACCACCGGGGCAATCAGCGAGTACGACACGATCGAGGAGACGCTCGCCCCGGCCGTCCTCGAGCGGATCACGGCCTGGCTCGGCGAGCGGCTCGGTCCACCCGGTGGTCGGCCATGACGCCTCGCGACGCTTGGGGAAATGGGCTCGCCGTCGCGTTGCTCCTCGTGGCGGCGACACTGCCGGCGGCCAACCTGCGGGCCGCCGACGCGCCGCGGTGGAACATCCTCTTCGTCTTCGCCGACGACTGGGGTCGCTACGCCGGCTGCCATGCGGGGCTCGACGGCCGCCCGACGCTCAACGACATCGTCCGCACCCCGGCGGTCGACCGCCTGGCGCGCGAAGGGGTGTTGTTTCGCAACGCCTTCGTCAGCGCGCCCTCCTGCACCCCCTGCCGCAGCGCGCTGGTATCGGGGAGGCATTTCTTCCAATGCGGCCGTGGCGCGATCCTCCAGGGCGCCGAGTGGGACGATGCGATCCCCACGTTCCCCTTGCTGCTCGAACGCGGCGGCTACCGGATCGGCAAGTATTCCAAGGTGTGGAGCCCCGGCAAGCCGGCCGACGCCCCGTTCGGCGGCCAGGCCCACGCGTATGAACGGGCCGGCCGCCGCGCCAATAACGTGTCGGAGGAGGCGACCAAGCTGGTAGAGGTGGGAGCCGATCCCGGCGCCGCCCGCGCCGCGATCCTCGCCGAGATGCGCGAAAACTTCCGGCTGTTCCTCGACGACGTTCCCGGCGGATCACCGTGGCATTTCTTCTGCGGGCCCACCACCACGCACCGCTCTTGGGTGCGGGGATCGGGGCGGGATCTGTGGGGCATCGATCCGGAGTCGCTCGCCGGGAAGCTTCCTCCCTTCCTCCCCGACGTGCCCGCGGTGCGCGAGGACGTCGCCGACTACCTCGGCGAGGTGCAGGCGGTCGACGCGATCATCGGCGAACTCATCGCCGAACTGGAGGCCCGCGGCCTCCTCGAGCGGACGCTCGTCGTCGTCAGCGGCGACCATGGCATGCCGGGGGTACCGCACGGCAAATGCAACGTCTACGACCATGGCAGCGCCGTGCCGCTCGTGGCGCGCGTGCCGGGCGGTGTCGGCGGACGGATCATCGACGATTTCGTCTCGCTTCCCGACCTCTGTCCGACGTTCCTCGACGTGGCGGGCGTCGCCCACCCCGCCGGCATCGCCGCCCGGAGCCTGCTGCCCCAACTCACGGCCGTCACCGGCGGCACGATCGACGCCTCGCGCGACGCCGTGATCATCGGCCGCGAGCGCCACGTGGCGGCGGCACGAGCGGACCGACTCCCCTATCCGGTGCGCGCCCTGCGGACGCGCGATTGGCTGCTGGTGCGGAACTTTCACCCCGAGCGCGACCCGATGGGCACGCCGCCCGCCGGCCCGCTCGACCCGCACACCGTCGCCACCGATACCGCCGCCGTCTACGCCGACATGGACGCCGGCCCCACCAAGGCGTGGCTCGTCGCCCACGCCGCCGATCCCGCCGGGCGGGCATACCACGACCGCGCCTTCGCACGACGTCCGGCGGTGGAACTCTACGACCTGCGTGGCGATCCGTGGCAGATGACCAACGTCGCCGGCCGGCCGGAACACGCCGCCGTCGAGGTGGCCCTCACCAAGCGTCTCCTCGACACGCTCTCGGCCGCCGGCGATCCCCGCGTCGCGCCCGATCCGATCTTCGAGCGTCCGCCGTTCACCGATCCCAATCCCCAGCCGGCGGCACGCGCGGCGCGCCGCCCGGCCCGGGTCGCGGCGCCGCCCGGCGCCCCGCCCGACGAAACACTGTTCGTCGCCGAGCCATTCACCCCCGCGGGTGCCTTCACACCGGGGATCGAGGGACCGGCCTGCGATCGCTCGGGCGCGCTGTTCGCCGTCAACCTCGCTCGCGAGGGGACGATCGGCCGGATCCTCCCCGACGGCAGCGCCGAGGTGTTTCTCGCGCTCCCCGGCACGAGCGTCGGCAACGGGATCCGCTTCGGCGCCGACGGCACGATGTTCATCGCCGACTACGTCAACCACAACGTCTTCCGGGTCGCACCGGGTGGTCGTGAACCGCAGCGGCTCGCCCATGACGCGCGCATGAACCAACCCAACGACCTGGCGATCGCCGCCGACGGCACCCTCTACGCCAGCGACCCCGATTGGAAGGCGGGCACGGGGCAACTGTGGCGGATCGATCGTGACGGCACCACCACGCGCCTCGCCGCCGGGATGGGCACCACCAACGGCATCGACGTCAGCCCCGACGGCACGACCCTGTACGTCAACGAGAGCGTCCAACGAAACGTCTGGGCGTTCCCGATCCGCGCGGATCGCACGCTCGGCGCGAAGCGGCTCGTCCGGAGCTTTCCCGACCACGGGTTCGACGGCATGCGCTGCGACGTCGAGGGCAACCTCCACGTGACCCGTTACGGCAAGGGCACCGTCGCGGTGCTCCGGCCCGACGGCACCGTGATCCGGGAGATCGACGTCCTCGGTGCCAAGCCGAGCAACATCTGCTTCGGCGGCGCCGACGGCCGCACGGTGTACGTGACCGAGGTGGAACACACGCGGATCGTGCGCTACCGGACCGACGTGCCCGGCCTGTCGAGCATCCGGTGGGCCGACGGCGGGGACGCGGGCCGAACCGGCGCCCGCGTCCCCACCGCGCCCGGTCAGTAGTCACCGCCCGGCATGTCGCCCGCCTTCGCGGTGAGCAGCGCGGCGAAGACGTTGGCGGCGATCGAGTCGGCGATGAATCGTGCCGACCCGTCCGCCATCGTCACCGTCATGCCCCCCGGATGGAACGAGTAGGGTTCGCTGTCGTTGTTGCAACTCATGATGCACTTACCGGTCCCGGCCGACCCGTTGATCGCACCGGTGACGCCGTCGGTGCCGTCCATCGACCCTGCGGCGCCGTCGGGATCCGACCAGCCGAAGCCTTCGGGACGGGGCAGGATCGTTCCCTGGTCACGCCGCAGCAGGAAATGGTTGGGCCGGGCGGCACTCTCCATCACCATGATCGTCTGGCTCAAACCGTCACTGATCTCCGCCAGCTTGCTGTCGCGGCCGTTGACCAGCGGCCCGTCGTGATCGACCGCTCCGCCCGGGTTTGGAATGCCGTTGGCCGTATAGAACCGGTTGCGGAGTCGGTGCATGACGATGTAGTCGAGCGGCCCCATGACCCTTCCGTCGATCGCGCTGCCGGTTCCCGCCGCCGGTCGACGTCCCGTGCCGGGGCCGGATGCGCAGATGAACAGGGCGATCGGCGTCGTGCCGGTGACGGCGTTCACGCCGGCATTCCAGCGCACCGTCTTGTCGTAGAGCTTCGCGAGGTTGCCTTCTTCGAAATAATCGAGCACGAGCACCGGCCAACTCATCACGCTCGCCGGCGTGGTCTTGGCGTTCGGACGGGAATTGGGCAACTTGTTAAAGGCGGTCACGTAGTTGTGAAATGACAGCCCGATCTGCCGCATGTTGTTGGAGCAGCTCGACCGGCGGGCCGCCTCGCGGGCCGACTGGACCGCCGGCAGGAGCAGCCCCACCAGCGTGCCGATGATGGCGATGACCACCAGCAGTTCGACGAGGGTGAAACCGGGGCGGTCGTCGCACGGACGACCACGATTCGAGCAACGCATGAATGCCTCCTGAGCCACGTATCGAACGATTGATCCCTGATTGCCAGTCACTAGAGACGGCAGCGGTCAGGCGTTCATGAGCGAGGCGTATGGATTCCGTGTGCGTTCGATCATTTCTCGATGAGCATCTGATGACGATTCGATGAGGAAATCTGCCAGCCGGAAGGCCCCCGTCATGGACAACGATCCGATGAGCGAACGAGATTCGGCTCTCGCCCTCGACACTCTTCCCACGCCGGCGCTCGTCATCGACGGAGCCGTCGCGCGGCGCAACGTCGGGCGCCTCGCCGCCTACGCGCGCGACCATGGCATCGCGTTGCGGCCCCACACCAAGACCCACAAGAGCCGCTTCGTCGGCGGCCTCCAACTCGCC
>JBJSXB010000357.1:0-11725 GCA_046086245.1 Planctomycetaceae bacterium
GATCTGATGCTCGACCGGAAGGAAAAGGAACGCGAGTTTCTCAAGAAGCAGGAAGCGGCGGCGCGCGAGGGCAACACCCCCTTGCTGTCCGGCGGCGGCGGCATGATGCCCGGTGTTCCCGGAATGCCCGGGATGCCAGGCGGGTACCCGGGCGGCATGGGCGGCATCAGCGGTCCGCCTGGCGGAGGCTCGTCGATCGGTCTGTCGGGTGGCGCCTACTCCGATCCGTATGGTGGTGCCGTGACCGGATCGACCGACGGGTCCTATCCCGGTGGCGGTGGCTATCCGGGGGGCGGTGGCTACCCCGGTGGTGGCGGCTATCCCGGCGGCGGCCCGGGGCCATCGTCTTCCCCGCCATCGGGCGGCAACAAGATGGGGCCGCGCAGCACGAGCGTCGGCTCGTTGCCCCCCAAGGGAGGCGGAGGCGGCGGCATGGGTGCGGGCGGCGCGATCAACGAGGGAGCGGCCACCGGCGGCGGTGCGGGAATGGGCATCGGCATGGGGATGGGCATCGGCATGGGAGTCCCACAAGTCGGACCCGATGGTCAGCCCCTGAAGCCGACCGAATACCGGCTGTTCCGCTTCATCGACCTCGACGTCGAACCGGGGAAGTCGTACGCCTATCGGGTGCGCGTGTCGGTGTTCAATCCCAACTACGAGATGCCGGCCCAGCATCTTGCCGACGTCGGGCTGGCAAAGGACCTCAAGCTCGCCTCCGACGTGAGCAACCAGTCCGAGCCGGTCGCGGTGCCGAAGGGTGGCACGATCCTTGCCAGAACGTTGCCGTCGAAGGACGCGAAGCGCCTCAAGGGTGGCGTGGAGGTGATCCTCCTCGGTCTCGATCCCGCGGGGGACGATCCGACGATCGGCGTCAACGCCCTGCGGAGCATCGTCACCGACGTCGGCGGGTTCGCCAACGTCGACAAACGGCTCAACAAGGGGGGCGACCAGCGCGCGCGTGGCGAGGACCTCGCCACCGACACGATGCTGCTCGATCTTCGTGGCCGTCAGGAGGTGCGCAGCGACGGCAAGGTGAAGGAACCCACCGAACCGCTCGACCTGCTCTTCCTCCGACCGGATGGTTCGTTGGCAATGGTTGCCCCCGACGAGGCCGAGATCCTCGTCGAGTACCACAAAGCGACGCTGCCGGGTGAAGCGGGTGCGCAGCAACCGCAGGGTCCGGCCAACCCCTATGGCAACCCCTTCGGCGGCAGCTCCGCGCCGCCGGGAGCCCCGGGCGCCCCCGGCGGGCCGCCAACGGGACCGAGCCGCCCAGGGCGGCGGTGATCCGCTGCCGGTTGCAGGGCATCGGCACGAGCGGCGCGGCTGGGCGCGAGTGCGATATGGGGAATGAGGGGAATGAGGGGAATGAGGGGAGATGAGGGGAGATGAGGGGAACGGTGTGGCAACGGTTGTCCACGGCGGGAGGGTGATGGTCATGGCACACGAGTCGGGGATGCGGGCACGGTGGGGCATCCGTGGCACACACGATCGGCGCTGGCTGGTCGGGTGTGTCGGGCTGTGCGCGTTGGCGGTGGCGGGCGTCGCGCCGGAGCACGCGCGGGCCCAGGACGACGGGTCCGACGATGCCACGGTGGCCGGTCTCACGATGGCCGATCCGACGAAAGCCCCCTGGATCCGTCTCGAAGCGGCGATCGAGAAGGGCTATCGCGAGCCACTCAAGCAGGGAGGCGCCTTCGAGGCCACCGCTCAGGAGTACCTCGAGAAGACCGTCGTGCCGCAACTGGCTCTCGACGACAACCGGGCGATCATCGAACGGGTCCGGAAACGGATGCGCGAACTCCTTGTCGGCGGCATCGCCGACGACAAGGCGTTCGAGTTGGCATCCGCCGCGGCCCTCGAGGCGATGCAGGCGATCGCGAAGAACGGGCAGGAACCGGTTCCGGTGCGCGTCAACGCCGCGCTGTTCATCGGTGAAATGCGGCAGAAGGACAACCGCGAGGGCAAGCTCTGGCCGCGGGCCGCGGAGCCGTTGGCGAAGCTCGCGGCCGACACCACGCTGCCCGCGGCCGTCCGGATCGCCGCGATGGCGGGCTTGGCGCGCCATGGCGACGCTGCGAAGGCGGCCGGGGACACGAAGGTGGCCGAATTCGCCAAGGCGTCCCGCGGGGCGATCCAGGCGATCCTCGGCGAAAAGCCCGCCGACGGCGGCGCGGTGGCGACCGACTGGATGACCGGCCGCGCGCTGGCGCTGCTTCCCGGCCTCACCAAGAACGCGTCGAAAGAGCTGGCTGGTGCCGTCGATGCGATCCTCGCGGACGACGCCCGGCCGATCGACGTTCGCGTCCGCGCGGCGGTGGCACTGGGGGCGATCGCCGGTGCCAAATCGGAAGTCGATGCCGACGCCGTCGTCAAACGGATCCGCGCCTTGGCCGTCGAGGCCCTCGTGGCGGAGACCGACACCGCCGACCGGTTGCGGTTCGAGGACGATTACCGGGCCCTCGTCGGTGGTCGGCGGCGTTTCGTGGCCACGACGGTGGCGCCGACGACCGATCCCTCGATGATGTCCTCGTCGTACGATCCCGGCGGCTTCAACGTGAGCGGTCCGCCCCCCGGGTATCCGTCGTCGGGCGGCGGGGAACAGATCACCGGCGGCACCGGAGGCATCATTCCCGGCGGCATGCCCGGCATCCCCGGCGGCTCCAATGAGCCGGTCGCCGACTACATCACCGAACCTGCCTGCCGGCGGACCGCATGGCGGCTTCACGTCCTCGGTGACGCGACGCTCGCGGAGAAAGGGTCGGGGGTCGGGAGTCTTCCCGGCGCCACCGCCGACGAAGCCAAGGACCTGGCGGAGTCGCTGCGGGAACATGCCGCGACGATCGACGAGGAGCTGACCGAACGCTCGGTTCGCGACGCGCTCGCCGCGCTGCGGGGTGAGAAGCCGACCGCGGACGACGAGGGCAAACCCTCGTCCGGACGTGATGCGAAGGACGACGACAAGAAGCCGGGCGACAAGCCGCGCGGCTCCGACTCCGATCCCAACTCGCCGTTCGGCAACTGAGACGCCGTTCGGCAGGGCCCGTGTGCTAACGCTCGGAGGCGTCTTGCCGGCTCGAAGGCGGCGCCGCCCCGGCCGCACCGCGCCGCGCCGGGATCACCGCTTGATCAGGTCGCGCACCGTCATGCCCGAGGGAATCATCGGGAGCACGTGTTCCTGGTACGGCACCTGCACGTCGAGCAGCGCCGGCCCCGGGGCGTCGATCAGACGCACCAGCGCCCCCTCGAGATCGGCCTTCGCGGCGATCGATTCGGCCTGCCAGCCGAATCCCTTTGCGATGGCGACGAAATCGGGGTAGCGCGACCCCGGCGAGATGCCGTCGCCGCGGCCGCACGCTTCGGGATGGTCGACGGGACCGAGGTAGGTATGGGCGCGGTTCCCCTTGAAGAACCGATCTTCCCATTGCACCACCATGCCGAGGTGCTGGTTGTTGAGCAGCAACACCTTCACCGGGATGTTCTCGCAGGTGCAGGTGGCCAACTCCTGGATGTTCATCAGGATGCTGCCATCGCCGTCGATGTCGATCACCAGGGCATCGGGCCGCGCGACCTTCGCTCCCATGGCGGCCGGCAGGCCGAATCCCATCGTGCCCAAGCCGCTGGAGGAGAGCCAGGTGCGCGGTTCGCGGAACGTGAAGAATTGCGCCGTCCACATCTGGTGCTGGCCGACCCCCACGGTGACGATCGGTTGCCGGTCGATCGCGAGGCGCGACAACGCCGCGATCGCCTCCTGTGCGAGGATCCCCGGATAGGACGTGTCGAACGCGAACGGGTCGGCCCGCTTCCACTCCGCGATCCTCTCGTACCACGGAGCGAGCCCGGCGGCGGGAGGTTCGACGATCTTGTTGAGGGCGTGGAGCGCGTCTTCCACGTCGGCGACGATCGGCACGTGGACGAGTTTGTTCTTGTTGATTTCCGAGGGATCGATGTCGATGTGGACGATGAAGCCGTGCTGGGCGAAATCGGCCACCTTGCCGGTCACGCGGTCGTCGAACCGAACCCCGATCGCCAGGAGCAGATCGGCCTCGTCGACGGCGTAGTTGGCGAACACGCTGCCGTGCATCCCCAACATCGCCAACGACAACGGATGGTCTCCGGGGAAGGCCCCGAGCCCCATCAGCGTCGTGGTCACGGGGATGCCCGTCTTGCGGACCAGTTCACGGAGCTCGTCGGAAGCGTCGCCGGTGATCACCCCGCCGCCGGCGTAGATGACCGGACGCTTCGCGCGTTTGATCGCCGCCGCGACCTGGGCGATCTGCTCGGGATGCGGCCGATGCTTCTCGGGATGGTAACCGGGCAGATTCATCGGCGCGTCGTAGTCGGGCACGACCTGCGCCACTTGGATGTTCTTCGGCAGGTCGACGAGCACCGGTCCGGGTCGACCGGTGGTGGCGATGTGGAACGCCTCCCGCATCACCCGGGCGATGTCGGCGGGATCGGTCACGAGGTAATGATGTTTGGTGATCCCGCGGCAGACCTCGACGATCGGCGTCTCTTGGAACGCGTCGGTGCCGATCACGCCGGTGCCCACCTGTCCGGTGAGGGCGATCAGCGGCACGCTGTCCATCCGCGCGTCGGCGATCGCCGTCACGAGGTTCAACGCGCCGGGGCCGCTCGTGGCCATGCAGACACCGGGCTTCCCGGTCGTCCGGGCGTAGCCCTGGGCGGCGAACGCGCCTCCCTGCTCGTGCCGGGGGAGGATCGTGCGCAGCCGGTCGGCGGCCCGCGTCAGCGCCTGGTGGAGCGGCATGCTCGCCCCGCCCGGGTAGGCGAAGATCACCTCGACGCCGTGCCGGATGAGCGACTCGACGACCACGTCCGCCCCGGTCACGAAGGCTTCAGTCGACGTCGATCGCTGGATGGTGGCCATGGCGGCTCCGGGGTCCTGGGGCAGGTGGGCGAACGCCGCCCGCGGGTGGCGTCCCCACAAAAATACACGATAAACGCCCCCCCGCCCCGCCGCGGTCCACCGCTCCACGACGGTCGATTGCTACACTTCCGCCGTGTCGGCCCGGAACGCTTCACGGCAGGCCGGGCGGTTGCCCGGATTGCCGGCCACGCTCGTGTCCCACGTCGGGTTCGCCGAGGTCGTCGCCAGTCTCCGTGCGGGGCACGGGGCCACGATCGGCGGAACCTGGGGATCGGCCTCCGCGCTGGCGGTGGCGGCCCTCGCCCAGTCGCGCGCGGAGAGCCCGGGGGACGACCCGGAACTTCTCGTCGTCGTCACCCCGCATGCCGTCGAGGCGGAGGGCTTCGTCGACGACCTGGCGCTGTTCACATCGCTGCCGACGGAACTCCTGCCGCCACTCGAGGACCCTGGCGGTGATCCCCGGGAAGACCCCGCGGCGGCGACGCGCATGGCGGTCGTCAAGCGGCTCACGGGCCCCGTGGCGGCGCGGCCGCGGATCCTCGTCGTGCCGGTGCAGGCGCTGCTCACCCCCCTGCCCGACCCGCGCGCCATCGCGGCCAGCACGCGCCGGCTGGAGGCCGGGGGCCGGCTCGATCCAGCCGAACTCGCCGACTGGCTCGTGGCGCGCGGGTGGGAGTCGGCCGACGCGATCGACTCCCCCGGTTCCTTCGCCCGGCGTGGGGGCATCATCGACGTGTTCGCCCCCGACTGGGATCGTCCGGTGCGCGTCGAGCTGATCGGCGACGAGATCGAATCGCTGCGCTCCTTCGACACCGTGTCGCAACGAAGCGTCGCCACGCTCGAGGGGATCGACCTCACCGCCCTCGGCGGCGATGCCGCACCGGATCGCAGGGCCGAGCTGGCCGACATCGTGCCGACCGCCTCGTGGTGGGCGATCGCGGAACCGTCGGAAGTGGTCGCCGAGGCACGGAAGGCGGTCGATCGCGCCGGCACCGATGGGCTGGCTTCCCCCGAGGATGTGTTCCGCCGGATCTACCGCTTTCCGTCGGTGACCCTCGCCGCCATCGCGCCGGCGAGCATGGAAGCGGGCGCGACGCTGGCGGTGGAGAGCGTGGAGCGATTTACCGGCGTGCTTGACCGCGTCCGCGACGAGCTGGAGACGGTCGGCCGCGACCAGGAGGTCTGGATCGTCGCCACGTCGGCCGCCGAGGAAGGGCGGCTCGCCGAACTGTTCGCCGACACCGCCCCGGCCCGGGACGGACGCCTCCACTTCACCCGCGGCCGCTTGCAGGGGGGGTTCCGGCTCGTGCCGGAGAAGGTGGTGATCGTTTCCAGCGCCGAATTGTTTCGCCGCGAGGACGTGGTGGCACGGCCCGTGCGCCAGCGGCTGTCGCGTGCGATCGACACCTTCCTCGATCTCCACGACGGTGACTTCGTCGTGCACGTCGCGCACGGCATCGGCCGGTATCGTGGGCTGCGCCTCCTCGATCGGCAGCAACGCACCGAGGAATTCCTCGACATCGAATTCGCCGAAGGCACCCGCGTCTACGTGCCGGCCAGTTGCATCGAATTGGTGCAGAAGTACGTCGGTGGTACGAAGCTCGCGCCGGCGTTGTCGAAGGTGGGGGCCGCCACGTGGGAGCGGCAGAAACAGGCGGTCCGCGACGCCGTCGCCGACATGGCGGCCGACATGATCCAGTTGCAGGCGCGGCGCGCGAGCCGGCCGGGGATCGCTTTCCCGCCCGAGACGCCGTGGCAGCGTGCCTTCGCCGAGTCGTTCCCCTTCGACGAGACCCCCGACCAGATCACGGCCGCCGCCGCGATCCGCGACGACATGGAATCGCCCAAGCCGATGGACCGGCTGCTCTGCGGCGACGTCGGTTTCGGGAAGACGGAAATGGCGATGCGGGCCGCCTTCAAGGCGGTGGAAGCCGGCTACCAGGTCGCGGTGCTCGTGCCGACGACGGTGCTCGCCGAACAGCATCGACGCAGTTTTGCGGCGCGTTTCGCCGAGTTTCCCTTCACGATCCGCAGCCTTTCTCGCTTCGCGTCGCCGCGCGAGGAGCGCGAGATCGTCGACGGCCTCGCCCGGGGAGCGGTCGACATCGTCGTCGGCACGCACCGCCTGGCCCAGGCCGACATTCATTTCCACAACCTCGGCCTGCTGGTCGTCGACGAGGAGCAGCGCTTCGGGGTCGACGTCAAGGAACGGCTCAAGACGCTGCGCGCGAGCGTCGACGTCCTGACGATGACGGCGACGCCGATCCCGCGGACGCTGCACATGTCGATGCTCGGCATCCGCGACATTTCCAGCCTCGCCACGCCGCCGGCCAACCGAATCGCCGTCGAGACCCGCGTCAGCCGTTGGGATGAGTCGCTCGTCCGCCATGCGATCGAGCGGGAGTTGGGGCGTGGCGGCCAGGTGTTTTTCGTCCACAACCGGATCCACGACATCCATCAGGTGGCCCAACGGCTGGCGCGGATCGTGCCGAACGCCCGCATCGGCATCGGCCACGGCCGGCTCGCCGAGGGGGATCTCGAGGCGGTGATGCTCGATTTCGTCGCCGGGCGCACCGACATCCTGCTCGCGACGACGATCATCGAGAGCGGGCTCGACATCCCGGCCGCCAACACGATCTTCATCGACGAGGCCGATACCTACGGCCTCGCCGATCTCCATCAACTGCGCGGCCGCGTGGGGCGCTCACACCACCGCGCCTATTGCTACCTGCTGGTGGACGAGACCGGGCGTTTGACACCGACCGCGACGCGTCGCCTGCGGGCGATCCAGGAGTTCTCCAGCATGGGCGCGGGGTTCTCCCTCGCGATGCGCGATCTCGAGATCCGTGGGGCGGGCAACCTTCTCGGCACGCAGCAGAGCGGTCACATCGCCACCGTCGGCTACGAGCTCTATTGCCGCCTCCTCGAGCAGGCGGTGCGCCGCCTCAAGGGAATGCCGTCGGACGAGCCACCGGCGGTCGCGGTGGACCTCCCGGGCGACGCCTGGCTGCCGCGCGAGTTCATCCCCGACTACCGTTCCAAACTCGACGTCTACCGGCGCCTGTCGCGGACGGTCTCGGCCGGGCAGGTGGACGAGCTCGCCGCCGAGTTGGCCGACCGGTTCGGGCCGCTGCCCGACCCGGCCGTGCGCCTGCTCGACGTCGCCCGGCTGCGGATCGCGGCGGCTGGACACGGGATCGACGCCATCGGCATCGAGTCGGGGATGGTCGCCCTGCGGCATCACGCCCCGGCGGCGCTCGTGCGGCTGCGCGAAAACGGCCTGGGGGCCGCCCGGCGGCTGCGGCTGGTGGATGCCCGAACCGCCTATCTTCCGCTCGATGCGGAGGTCGTCGGCGCGCCCGATCTGCTGCTGGCGGCGGTGCGGGCGGCCTTGCGGCCCGTTCCCGCCGATCCCTATAGTCCGCCCCCTTCCGTGCCCGCGAAACCCGTCGCCGCCGGTCGCTCACCGCTGGCGGGACGGGTCCGCCAGCGCAAGGACTCCGCCCCATGACACGCTCCCCGACCGTTGTCCGGAGCACCACGACGGTGCTGCTGGCCGGGTGCGGAGCGCTCGTGGCAGGGGTGGCGTGCCTCACGGGCGCGGCCGCCGCGCCTCCGGGGAGCCGCGTCGATCCGGGCGTGACCCCGGCCGACCGCCCGCCGGCGCTGGTGCCCACCGTCCCCGGCAACGTCTCGCGTCCGGCGGGATGGCCGGGGGGAAGCGCCGCCGAGCAGCACGTGCTCTCGAGCATCAGAGCCCGCCCCGGCGCCCCCCTCGAACCGATTCCCGCCGTCGTCGAAGCGGCCTCCCATTCGTCGCGCGGAGCCGACGACGGTGTGGTGGCGACCCAGTACGCGACGCCGTCGGGCGACCCCGCCGGCGAGTCCATCGACGGGGCTTTGGTGGTCGCGCGCGTCGGCCCCGAGGTGGTCCTCGAGGCCGATCTGCTCACCCCCAGTGCGATGGCTTGGTTGGAGAAGGTTTCGCCCGGTCTCAAGCCGGACCAGATCCGGCAGCTCAAGATGCAGATTTGCCAGCAGGTGCTGCCGCAGCACGTCGAATCGCTGATCGTGTTCGTCGACGCCCTGCGGACGATCCCCGAGGACCGGCTGCCGGAGATCGAACAGAAGGTCAACGAGGCCTTCGACGAACAGCAATTGCCCCGCCTGGTGAAAGAGGCCGGCGTGGCGACCGTGCAGGAATACGAGGCCCAACTGCGGCGCCGCGGCCTGTCGCTCGACCGGATTCGCAAGACATTCTTCGAGCGTGCCCTCGCCCAGCAGTGGGTCCAGCAACGGGTGACGACCGACGAGGACGTGCCCCACGCCGACATGATCGCGTGGTACCAAAACCACCTCGCCGACTACGAGTTTCCCGCCCGCGCGCGGTTCGAGCAGTGCACCGTGCGCGTCCAGCCGGGCCGCGCGCGGGACGCCGCGTGGAACCAACTGGCGGCGATGGGCAACGACATCCTCGAGGGCCGGTCGTTCGCCGAAGTGGCGCGGGCCGGCTCGGAGGGCCCGTTGGCGCGTCAGGGTGGGCTGAGTGATTGGACCACCAAGGGAAGCCTCGTGTCGCGCGTGCTCGACGAGGCGATCTTCAGCCTTCCCGTCGGCCAGCTGAGCACGATCCTCGAGGACTCGACCGGCCTGCACATCGTCCGCGTTGTTGAGCGCGTCGAGGCGGGCCGCCGGCCGTTCGTCGATGCCCAGGTGGAGATCCGCGAACGCCTGCTCACCGAGCGCCGCGAACGGGCGATGAACGAGTACCTCGCCAAGGTACGCGAGCGGACGCCGGTCTGGACGATGTTCGAAGGCGCGGAGGATGCCGCCAACGCGACCGCCGACCGGTCGCCCGCCCTGCGTCGCTGACGACCCGCGCCGGGCGCCGGGAAAAGCGCCTCGGGCCGGCCGGCCGCGGCGATGGCGGTCGATTGCCCACCGCCGGGGCGCGGGCTAGACTCCGCACGAGTCGTCTGCGGGGGCCAATCGGCCGTCGCCGCGGGGCCGCATCCGGAGGTTCGCCACGATGAGCGTGACCACGCCGAAGCCTTCCGCCGCCCCGACGCCCCCCTGGCCGGGTACGCGTTCGGCGGGGGTGGCACGGCTCGACATCGGCGGAAAGGCGGTCGAACTGCCGGTCGTCGTCGGCACCGAAGGGGAGCACGGCATCGACATCGCCAAGCTCCGCGGCCAGACGGGCGCGATCACCCTCGACGAGGGGTACGTCAACACCGGATCGACCGCCAGCGCGATCACCTTTCTCGACGGCGAGCAGGGGATCCTCCGCTACCGCGGCTATCCGATCGAGGTGCTCGCCGAGAAATGCGACTTCGTCGAGGTCAGCTATCTGTTGATCTACGGCAAGCTGCCGACGGCCGACGAGCTGGAAGCGTTTCGTCGGTCGCTCTCGCATCACACGATGATTCACGAGGACATGCGGAGCTTCTACGGGGGATTCCCCCGCGATGCCCATCCGATGGCCACGCTGGGCAGCGTGGTCGGCGCGTTGTCGACGTTCTATCAGGACTCACTCGACGTGCACGATCCGCGGCAGGTCGAGGTGAGCGTCCACCGGTTGCTGGCGAAGCTCCCCACGATCGCCGCCTACAGCCACAAGAAGTCGATCGGCCAGCCGCTCATCTACCCGCGCAACGACCTTTCGTACTGCGAGAATTTCCTGCAGATGATGTTCGCGGTGCCGTGCGAGGAATACCACGTCGATCCCGATTTCGCCGACGCCCTCGACACGCTGCTCATCGTTCACGCCGACCACGAGCAAAACTGCTCGACGTCGACGGTGCGGATGGTGGGCTCGAGCGACGCCAACCTGTTCGCGAGCATCTCCGCCGGCATCTGTGCCCTGTGGGGCCCGCTGCACGGCGGTGCCAACCAGGCCTGCGTGGAGATGCTCGAGCGGATCGTCGCCGAGGGAGGTGACGTCAAGAAATACGTCGATCTCGCCAAGCGGAAGGATTCCGGCTTCCGCCTCATGGGATTCGGCCACCGCGTCTACAAGAACTACGACCCGCGGGCGCGGCTCATCAAGGCGATTTGTGACCGCCTGCTGGCGAAGATCTCGCGGCACGACCCGATTTTCGACATCGCCCAACAGCTCGAGGAGACGGCCCTCGCCGACGACTACTTCATCGAACGCAAACTGTATCCGAACGTCGACTTCTACTCCGGTGTGATCTACCGAGCGATGGGCATCCCGGTGCAGATGTTCACCGTCTTGTTCGCGATGGGACGGCTGCCCGGCTGGATCGCCCATTGGATGGAGATGCACCGCTCGCCGACGAAGAAGATCTGCCGTCCCCGGCAGATCTACACCGGAGAGACGCTCCGCGACTTCGTGCCGATCGCGGCACGGCGCTGACTTCGTGCCGATCGCGGCACGGCGCTGACTTCGTGCCGATCGCGGCACGGCGCTAGCCTCCCGTGCCACCGACCATCCACGGCCTTCGGTCATCCCCGAACGAACGCCGTGCGTCGGAACGACGCCTCCGCGTCTCATCCGGCAAACGCTCCCGGGCCGTGTGGCCGCAGCCCGCCGGGGCCCGGTGACGGCCGGCGCCGCGCTCAACCACCACGGGGCCGCTTCGCGCGAAAGAAGGCGCTGAGGATCGCCCCGCACTCGTCGGCCATCACCAAGCCGGTGTGCTCGACACGGTGGTTGAGCCGCGGGTCGTCGAACAACCGGTAGAGCGAGGCCACCGCGCCCGCCTTGGGATCCGCCGCGCCCCATACCACCACCGGCACGCGGGCCTGGAGGATCGCGCCGGCGCACATCGGGCACGGCTCGAGCGTGACGTACAACGTGCACCCTTCCAG
>JBJSXB010000358.1:0-11553 GCA_046086245.1 Planctomycetaceae bacterium
CAGACGCCCGACGTTCCCGATCTGCTCCGCGGCAAGTACGCGATGCGCGAGCGCTCGACGCTCACGATCGACGTCACCCCGACGACCACCGAACTGCCGCCGATCGAAATCGATTCGAAGTAGGAGCGGTCCCCCTGGTCACGCCGGCCAGATGAGGTGGTGGATCTGCCGCCACGCCAGGAGTTGGACCACCGCCGCGGCGAGCAGCAGCCACGACGCGGGAACCGGCAGCCATGTCGTCAGCCGCGCGGCGAGGCGGTCGAGGCCGACCAGCCCGAGCAGCACGCCGGTCAGCGTCAGGGCCCCCTGTCCGCCGCAGGCCGCTCCCCACAGCGCCAGGCAGGCGATTGGCCACCAGGCCTCACCGATGATCGGCGCGACGAGTCGGCCTGCCAGCGCGCCGGTGGCCAACCCGACGGCAGACACCAGCGCGCCGCGCACGAGGTGATCTCCAGCTCCGCCGAGCGTCCCCGCGATAGGTACGGGGTGCAGCCCGGGGATGATCACCGGAACCAGCGCGGCGACGACGAGCACCACCGCCACGTGCCGCCACGGCACGTGGCCACCATCCGCCGCCACGAGCGACCAGACGACCGTCACCAGAAGGACGGCACAGTGGTAAATCATCAGCGCCGTCAGGTCTGCGGGCGGTCGATGGGCGATCCAGTCGCCGCCCGCCCCCGCATCGATCGCCCGGAGCGGGAGATTGGCGCCCCCCGAGGTCATCTCGAAGTGCCAGACCGCCAGCACGATCGCGCCGCAGATCGCTTCCACGATCGGATAACGCGCCGAGATCGGTGCGCCGCAATCCCGGCATCGCCCGCCGAGCCTCCACCAGCCGACGATCGGAACGTTGTCGAGGGCGCGGATGCCCTGGCCGCACGCCGGGCAGTGGGAGCGGCCGCGGAGAGGAGAGCGGCCGCGCGGCCAACGGAAGACGACGACATTGAGGAAACTGCCGAGCGTCGCCCCGAGGAGGAACACGCCGGCGGAGATCAGCACGTCGGTCAGCAGGATCGGCAGTCGCTCCGCGAACGACGGTGCGAACGCACGCCGCGCCGGCCTTCCCCACGCCGCCACCGCCAGCACGGCGGGCCGTGACATCGCCAGCGCCGTGCCGATCGTCACGATCCAGCCCACCAACCGGCGGTCGCGATGGCGCGGGGGTCGAACCGGCAGCGGTGTGATCGACGGCTCCAACTCGCTCACGCCATCCTCGCTCCGTGCCTCATCACCCACGGGGACCACTCACCGGGGCGAATCCTACGATCTCCACCGGGCGGGCGTTGTCTTCCCGACGCGGTTTACCCACCGCCGGTCGACGCACCGGAAGTGCGCAAGGTGCGTCGAGAAAACCGGTTGAGGTGACCCACGCCACGCCCCCGCGTTTTCTCGACAACCGCCCACGGCGCGGTAAAATTGCCTGAAGTTGACTCGTCCGTGACCGCGTTTGCCACCCTGCCGATCGTTCGACCCCGCCCACGCTCGCGTCCGCTTCGACTCCGCACCCGCGCCGCCCGTTCGATGCGGGTGCTTGCCCGGGGTGCGACGGGCGGAACGCGACCCGCCAGGACCGATGCCCCGTCGCCGACGGCGGGCGAAAGTTCCGGAGCCCCCCGATGCGCTGCACCGGCAATCACCTCGGCCGTCGCGGATTCCTCTCTGTCGGCGTGGTCGGCGGCCTCGGTCTTTCGCTCGCCGACGTCCTCCGGATGGAGCAGGCGCGGGCCGATCTGAAGAACTACGAGAGCAAGGAAGGGGTCGCCAAGAGCGTCATCTCCATCTTCCTTCCCGGTGGCATGGCCCACCAGGAGACGTTCGACCCGAAGCCGTTCGCGCCGGTGGAATACCGCGGGCCGCTGGGCAACATCGAGACGGTCGTGCCGGGGGTGCGTGTCGGCGAGGTGCTGCCCCACACCGCCAAGATCGTCGACAAGATCGCGATCTGCCGCTCGATGACGCACGGCGAGGCGGCGCACGAGCGCGGCACCCACAACATGTTCACCGGCTACCGTCCGAGCCCGGCGCTGCAGTATCCGAGCATGGGGTCGGTGGTGGCCCACGAGTTCGGTCCGCGCAACAACCTTCCGCCGTACGTCTGCATCCCCAACCAACCCAACGAGTTCGCCGGCACCGGCTACCTGAGCAGTTCCTACGCCGGATTCTCCCTCGGCAGCGATCCCGCCGACGGCGGTTTCCAGGTGCGCGATCTCGCCCTGCCGGGCGGGGTCGATCCGACCCGCTTCGACAAGCGGCGGCGGATGCTCGACGTGGTCAACGGCTACTTCCGCGAGAAGGAGAAGAGCGATTCGCTCGACGCGCTCGACACCTTCTACGAGCGTGCCTACAGCCTGATCAGTTCGGAGAAGGCGCGCGAAGCCTTCGACATGTCGAGGGAGCCCGACGCCGTCAAGGACGAATACGGACGGAACCAAGCGGGCATGCGCATGCTGCTGGCCCGGCGGCTCGTGGAGGCGGGGGTGCGGTTCGTCACCCTCACCTACGGCGGCTGGGACATGCACGACAACATCGCCGGGGGGATGAAGGGGCAGATGCCGGCCCTCGATCAGGGGTTCGCGACGCTGATCCGCGACCTCGACCGCCGCGGCCTGCTCGGCTCGACCTTGGTGTGCATCAGCTCGGAATTCGGCCGCACCCCCAAGATCAATGCCACGGCCGGTCGCGACCATTGGCCGAAGGTGTTCAGCGTCGTGATGGCCGGCGGCGGCATCAGACCGGGAATCGTCTACGGATCGAGCAACGCCACCGCCAGCGAACCGGAGGACGATCCGCTCACCGTCGAGGACTGGGCGACGACGATCTACGACCGGATGGGCATCGTGGCCGACAAAGAACTGATGGCGCCGGGCGACCGTCCGATCGAGATCGTCGACGGCGGCAAGGTGCGGCGCGAATTGGTGGCCTGACCGCCGCGGGCCGCGGCGAACCCCCGGAGCGATCGGCGGCCTCGCCCGCCCGACAGCCATGCGATCGTCGCGATCCCTGGTGCCCTCCCGCCGGCTCGCCGCCGTGGCGCTCGCCGCGACGCTGCTCGCCGCCGGCGAGGCCCGGGCCTCGTTTCCGCAGCTGAGCATCGTCCTGCCCCGCGGCGTGCAGCGTGGCGGCGAACGCGAGTTGCTCTTCCAGGGCGCGCGGCTGAAGGATGCGGAGGAACTGCTGTTCCACGCCACCGCCCCCGATCAGCCGGGCGGGTTGGTCGTCAAATCGCTGACGCCCGTCGACGACAACTCCTTCAAGGCAGTCATCGAGATCCCCGCCGACTGTCGCCTCGGCGAGCATCTCGTGCAGGTGCGCTGCAAGTCGGGGATCTCCGATTTCCGCTCGTTCGTCGTCGGCGCACTGCCGGTGATCGAGGAACGCGAGCCGAACGGGGCGATCGACGAGGCGCAGGCGATCGAGCCGGGCACCACGGTCCACGGCGTGGTCACCGGCGAGGACGTCGATCTGTTCGCAGTCCGGGCCACCAAGGGGCAGCGCATCGCCGTCGAGGTCGAGGCGCTGCGCCTCGGCACCCATCTGTTCGATCCGGCGCTGGCGATCCTCGACGCGCGCCGCTTCGAGTTGGCGAGCGTCGACGACGCGCCCGTCGCCCAGCAGGATGCGGTGCTCTCCGTCCTCGCGCCGGAAGACGGCACCTACTACGTGCAGGTGCGCGAGACGAGCTACGGCGGTGACGGCAACTGCCGCTACCGGCTGCACGTCGGCCCGTTTCCGCGGCCGACCGCGGTCTATCCGGCGGGCGGGCGGGCCGGGGAGACGCTGGCCGTGACGTTCCTCGGCGATGCCGCCGGCCCGATCGGACAGGAGGTGGCGGTGCCGCTCGAGGGGAGCGTGCTCAAGCTGTTTCCCGCCGATGGCGGGGGCGTCTGCCCATCGCCGTTGCCGCTGCGGATCTCGGCGCTTGGCAACACGCTCGAACAGGAGCCCAACGACGCCCTCCCCGCCGCCACCGCCGCCGCCCCGGGCACCGCCTTCAACGGCATCATCACCGCGCCGGGCGACGCCGATTGCTTCCGTTTCGCCGGCACGAAAGGGCAGCCGGTGGCGATCGAGTGCTACGCGCGGCGCATCCGCAGCGGCCTCGATCCGGTGATGACCCTCGCTCACGCCGACGGCCGCCCGATCGCCGGCAACGACGACTCACGCGGCCCCGATTCCTTCCTCCAACTGCAATTGCCCGAAGACGGCGACTACGTGATCCGCGTCACCGATCACCTCGGCCGCGGACGCCCCGACTTCGTCTACCGCGTCGAGATCGATCCGGTGCGCCCCGCCTTGGCGCTCTCGATCCCGCGCGTCGATCGCTACTCGCAGACCCGCCAGCAGATCATGGTGCCGCGCGGCAACCGCTACGCGGTGCTCGTCAACGCGGCGCGCGCCAATTTCGGCGGCGATCTCGTCGTCGAGCCGGGGCAGCTGCCCTCGGGGATCAGTCTCCACTGCCGGCCGATGCCGGCCGGCGTCGCGCAGATGCCGGTGGTGTTCGAAGCCGCCGCCGACGCGCCGATCGCCGGCGGCTTGGTGGCATTGGAGGCCCGGCCGGCGGCCGATGAGCCGAAGATCCGTGGCCGGTTCGAGAACGTCGCCGACTTCGTGCTCGGACCGCCGAACAACGCCGTCTATTACGGGGCCCGGGTCGATCAATTGGCCGTGGCCGTCATCGAGCCGCTGCCGTTTTTCGTCGAGATCGTGCAGCCCAAGGCGATGCTCGTGCGCAACGGCTCGATGGATCTCAAGGTCGTGGTCACCCGCGCCGAAGGCTTCGCCGGCCCGGTCACCGTCGAGTTTCCCTTCCGTCCCCCCGGAGTCGGGGCTCCGCCGAGCATCACCATCGCCGCCGACGCCACCACGGGGCTGTATACGATCAACGCCGACGGCAACGCCGCGATCGGCAGCTGGCCGATCTACTGCATCGGCCAAGCCGACGTCGGCGGTCCCGCCTGGGCGGCATCGCAGTTGGCGAACCTCGACATCGCCGAGCCGTTCACCGCCGCCACGCTCGCCCGCGCGTCCTGCGAGCAGGGACAGCCGGCGCAGATCGTCTGCACGCTCGAACAGAAGGCGGCGTTCGAGGGAGAGGCGATCGCGCGGCTGCAGGGCCTGCCGCCGGAAACGGCCGCACCGGAGCTGACGTTCACCAAGGACACCAAGGAACTGGTGTTCGAGGTCGCCACCTCCGACAAGAGCCCGGTCGGCAACCACAAGACGCCGTTCGTCGAACTGATCACCACCGTGGCCGGCGAGCCGGTGCAAGCCCGGGGCGGGCAGACCGAACTGCAGATCGCGGCCCCCACCAAGCCGGTCGCCGCCGCCCCGCCCCCGGCCCAGGCTGCGGCGGCGGAACCGGCCCCGCCGCCCGTCGCGGCGTCACCCGCCAAGCCGCTCTCGCGCCTTGAGAAACTCCGCCAGCAGGCCAAGGGATCTGGCGCCACCGCCGCCCCGTGAACGCCTCGGGTCACCCACCGTGGACTTCGTCGTGAAACCGCTGCGTCCCCCGTCGTCGATCGTCAGGCTGCGGTCGGTCGTGCCGCTCCTCGCCATGCTGGCCGCGCCGGTGGTCCGCGCCGACGTCGCTCCGGTCGCCGTGACGGTCCAGCCGCCACGCGTCCATCTCACCGGCAGCCGCGACCGCCAGTCGCTCGTCGTCCAAGCCACCTACGCCGACGGGATCACACGCGACGTGACGGCTCTGGCGACCGCCTCCGCGGCCGATCCGGCCGTCGCCACCCTCGAGGGCCGTGTCGTCCGACCCGTGACCGACGGCGACACGACGATCACCGTCACCTTCGGCGACCACGCACTCGCCCTTCCGGTCCATGTCGAGCAGGCGACCGTGACCCCGGCCTTGAGCTTCAAGCTCGACGTGATGCCGGTCTTCATGAAGGCCGGCTGCAACACCGGCAGCTGCCACGGCGCCGCCCGTGGCAAGGACGGCTTCCGCCTCTCCCTGTTCGGCTTCGACCCCGATGGCGACCACCATCGCCTCACCCGCGAGATCGCCGGCCGGCGCCTCAATCTCGCCCTCGCCGCCGAGAGCCTGCTCATCGAGAAGGCCACCGGAGCGGTACCCCACAGTGGCGGCGCGAAGATCAAGGTCGGCGACCCCTACCATGCGACACTGCTGGAATGGCTCGAGAAGGGGGCTCCGGCCGATCCTGGCCCCGTGCCCGCGGTCACCAAGGTGGAGATCCTCCCCGCCGGCGCGGTGCTCGACGGCGCCGGGGAGACGCAGCAACTCACCGTCCGCGCCACCTATGCCGACGGCACCGATCGCGACGTCACCCACCTGGCGGTGTTCCTCACCAGCAACGACAACGCCGCCGCCGTCTCCCAGGATGGTGTGATCACCGCCCGCAACCGCGGCGAGGCGTTCGTGATGGCCCGTTACGACACCCACACCGTCGGGATGCACGCCATCGTGCTGCCCCAGGGGCTCGCCTTCGCCTGGGCCGATCCCCCCGTCGCCAACGCCATCGACGAGGCGGTGCATCGCAAGCTCCTCAAGCTGCGAATCAATCCCTCCGATCGGTGCGGGGACGAGGAGTTCCTCCGCCGCGTCTCGCTCGACATCTGCGGGGTGCTACCGACCGCCGACGAATACCGATCCTTCATCGCCAGCACCGACGCCGACAAGCGCGCCCATCTCGTCGACGCCCTTCTCGACCGGAAGGAATTCGTCGAGATGTGGGTGATGAAGTGGTCGGAACTGCTGATGATCCGCACCTCGCAGCAGATCAGCTACAAGGCGATGCTCCTCTATTACAACTGGCTGCAGGAACGGATCCAGGCCAACGTGCCGATCGACCAAATGGTGCGCGAGCTGCTCTCCGCCAGCGGCGGGACGTTCACCAACGCCGCGACCAACTACTACCAGAACGAGACCGACACGCTGAAAGTCGCCGAGAACGTCGCCCAGGTGTTCCTCGGGATGCGGATCCAGTGCGCCCAGTGCCACAACCATCCCTTCGACCGCTGGACGATGGACGACTACTACGGCTTCGCCAACTTCTTCGCGCAGATCGGCCGCAAGCAGGGGGAAGATCCGCGCGAGACGGTGGTCTTCAACTCCGGCGGCGGCGACGTGAAACATCCGGTCGGCGGCCGCGTCGTGCCACCGAAGTTCCTCGGCGGCGCGACCCCCGACCTGGCCGGTCGCGACCGCCGCGCCGTGATGGCCGAGTGGCTCACCGCTCCCGACAACGACTATTTCGCCCGCAATCTCGTCAACGTCGTCTGGGCACACTTTTTCGGTCCCGGCCTGATCAACGAGGTCGACGACGTCCGTGTCAGCAATCCACCGGTCAACGAGGAGTTGCTCGCCGACCTCGCCCGCCGGTTCGTGGAGTCGAAGTACGACTTCAAGTCGCTGGTCCGCGACATCTGTACCTCGCACGCCTACCAGCGTTCCACGAAGACCAACGACACCAATGCCGACGACGAGCGCAACTTCTCGCACGCGTTGCTCCGCCGGGTGCGTGCCGAGGTGCTCCTCGACATGGTCTCGGCGGTCACCGAGACGAAGAACAAGTTCGCCGGCCTGCCGCTGGGGGCGCGGGCGGTGCAGATCGCCGACGGCAACACGTCGACCTATTTCCTCACCACCTTCGGGCGGGCGACGCGCGGCAGCGTCTGCTCCTGCGAGGTGAAGATGGAGCCGAACCTCTCCCAGGCGCTCCATCTCCTCAACGGCGATACAGTGCAGGGGAAAATCCAGGCTGGCGGCCTGGTGAAACGCTGGCTCGACGCCGGGCGGACCCCCGATGAGATCGTCGAGGAGATCTACATCCGCGCCCTGACGCGGCGGCCGACCGACAAGGAGAAGGCCGACCTCCTGGCGCTGGTGGCGGCCGATCCCGTGCCGCAGCAGGCACTCGAGGACGGCTTCTGGGCCGTGCTCAACTCGCGCGAGTTCGTCTTCAATCATTGAGCGGCGCCGGCGGCGCGCCGTGAGGGTGACGTGATGAAGGTGTCTTGTGTGGCGACGCTCGCCGCGGTGGTGTGCATGGCGGTGGTGCGCGCCGAGGATGGTGCGAAGACGACCTTCGACGACGACGTGGTCGCCGTCTTCAGGCAGCGCTGTGGCAGCTGCCACAACCCCGACAAGAAGGCCGGCGGTCTCGATCTCACCAGCTACTCCGGCCTGATGGCGGGAGGGGGTTCCGGGGCGGTGGTCGAGGCGGGTGACGCGGGTGCCAGCTACCTCTACCAGCTGATCACCCACCAGAGCGAACCGAAGATGCCACCCGACGCGCCGCCGATCCCGGAGCCGGAGGCGGCCGTGGTGAAACGCTGGATCGACGGCGGGATCCTCGAGAACAAGGGGAGCAAGGCGACGGCGAAGAAGAAGCCCTTGCTTGCCGCGATGGAATCGTCGCCGACGCAGCGTCCCGCCGTCGTGCCGTTGCCGGCACGGCTGCCATTGGAGCCGGTGGTCCGCACGACGGCCGACGGCGCCTGCCCGTCGGTCGCCACCAGCCCCTGGGCCCCGCTGGCCGCGGTCTGCGGACAGAAGCAGGTGCTCCTCTATCGCACCGACACGCGGGCACTCGCCGGCGTCCTGCCTTTCCCGGAGGGTCGGCCGCAGGTGGTGACTTTCAGCCGTTCCGGCAGCCTCGTGCTCGCCGGGGGAGGGCGCGGCGGCGCGGCGGGGCGCGTCGTCGCCTGGAACGTCGAGGACGGACGGCGCGTGCTCGAGGTCGGCGACGAGCTCGATACCGTGCTTGCCGCCGACATCAGCGCCGATCACTCGTTGGTGGCCCTCGGCGGGCCGCAGAAGGTGGTCCGGATCCACTCCGCCGCCACGGGCGCGAAGCTCCACGACCTGCGCAAGCACACCGACTGGATCACGGCGCTGTCGTTCAGCCCCGACGGCGTGCTCCTCGCCACGGCCGACCGCAATGGCGGCGTGATCGTGTGGGAGGCGGCGACGGGCCGCGACTACCTCGTCCTCGCCGGCCACGGCGCGAGCGTCACCGGCCTGACGTGGCGCGCCGATTCCAACATGCTCGCCAGCGCCGGCGAGGACGGCGCGATCCGGTTGTGGGAGATGGAGAACGGCGGGCAGGTGAAGACCTGGAATGCCCACGGGGGAGGCGTGACCGCGATCGAATTCGCCCGAGATGGCCGCCTGGTGAGCGTCGGTCGCGACAAGACGCCGAAACTCTGGGCACAGGACGGGGCCCAGCAGAAGGCATTCGAGGCCTGCGCCGACATCGCGCTGGCGGTGTCGTATTGCGACGAGACCGACAGCGTGGTCGTCGGTGATTGGACCGGCGCGATCCGGGTCTTCAAGGGGGCCGATGCGACGCGTGTCGGCGATCTGTCGGCCAACCCACCGACGGTCGCCGAACGGATCGCCGCCGCCGAGAAGACCGTCGGCGACACCGCCCCGGCGATCGTGCCGGCGGCGGCGGCGGCCGCTGCCGCGACCGCCAGGCTCGCCGGCATGCAACAGGCGTTCGCGGGGGTGGTGGCCGAGCGCGACGCGGCCATGGCCCGGCTCGCCGAGAGCGAGAAGCAGGCCGAGGCCGCCGGCGCGGCCCGCGCCGCCAGCGAAACGGCGCGGGCGGCGGCGACCGCGGCGCTGGCACAGGTGGAGGGGCAGCTCACCGCGGCGATCGAATCCCATTCCACGGCCCTGACCGCCCTGGCCGCCGCACCGGGAAGTGCCGATCGCGCCGCGGTCGCCGCCGCCGAGGTGCGTCTGCGTGGCGAGCGCGAGCGACGCGCGGCCGCCGCGGCCGAAAGCTCCGCCCGTGAAGCGGCGCTCGTCGCCGCCGACGAGGCACTCGGCGGGATGAACGCCGCCCGTGACGCCGCCCGGGCGACCGCCGACTCCATGGCCACCAAGGTCGCGATGCTGGAGCCGGAGGTGGCGGCCCTCCAGGAAGCGGCCGCCGCCGCCGAGGCGGCACGGTCGGAGGCGGCAGCTCGGCTCGAGACCGCTCGGGCCGAATTGGCCCGGTGGCAGGACGAGGGCTCGTTCGTGGGGCGTTACCGCGAACTCGCCGGCGCCGTCGCCGCCGCCGAGGATGTGCTCCGCCAGACGGAGCTGGCTGCCGCCGAGGCGGAGGCGAAGGTCGCCGCCGACGAGGCGGCGCAACGGGCGATGGCCGACGAGCGCAACGCGGGTCAGACCGAGTTCGACGGCCTCGTCGCCGCGGTCGCCGTCGCCGAGCAGGAACACCGGGCGTTACTCGATCGCGTCGCCGCGCGGCAGACGGAACTGGCCACGGCACAGGCCGGGCTCGACCGACTCGCCGCCGCCGCCGCCCTTCTCGGGGCGGCAACCACCCAGGCCCAGGCCGCCGCCGCCGCGGCTCCCGGCGACGCCGAACTGGCCGCCGCGGTGAAGGTCCTCGGCGACACGATGGCGGCCAAGGCGGCGCAGATGAAGGCGATGCAGGATGCGATGGCCGAGCAATCCGCCGAGCGCGCCGCCTGGGAACAGGAGGCAGCCGGCCGGCTCGACACGGCGGAAAAAGCGAAGGCGGCGATGCCGGCGGCCAGCGCGAAGATCTCCGCGATCGACGGCCGGATCGCCGCCGCTGCCGCGGCCGTCGCCGAATCGACCGCCGCCCTCGAAGCGGCGCGGGCGCTCGCCGCGGCGAAGCAGGCCGAGGTCGATGCCGCGGTGACGGCGCTGCGCACTTTCCAGGGCGTCACGGCACAGTGACCGGCCCGCGCCGGCCACGTGTCGAGGAGCGAACGTTCGACGGCGTTGTCGGCGACGGGCGCGCAGCCCGTCGCCAAAGTCCATCCGCGGCCCGTGGCCACTCGGAAGGGGACGCTTTTCGATGGAGCGACACTCCTCACCCGATCCGTCCGGTGCGGCAGGCCGTTTTTCCACAGCCCGCTAGTGTCGTGAGTCGAAAGTTCATTTCGATTCACGACACGACATTTCCGGCCTTGCAGGCCGGGAATCAAACAATTTCTAGTGTCATGAACTTCTCGTTCAGGACACTAGCCGACCAATTCCGTCAGCGCTTCGCCGCCGCTGACCAGCGCCAGCGGCCGGCCGAGGCCGTCGCGGAACTCGGTCGCCGGCGCGATCCCGAGCAACTGGAAGATCGTCGCCGCCAGGTCGGGGGGACGGACGGGGCGGAGCGTCGGCTGGGCGCCGTGGGCGTCGCTCGCGCCGATCACCGCGCCGCCGGGGATCCCGGCGCCGGCCAGCGCCACCGAGAACACGCTCCCCCAATGGTCGCGGCCGCCCGCGGGATTGATCCGCGGCGTGCGGCCGAACTCCCCCCAGGCCACGACGCTCACGTCGCGGTCGAGGCCGCGGTCGTGGAGATCGCCGACCAGCGCCGTGATCGCCTGGTCGAGGCGCGCCAGCTGCAGCGGGAGGAGGGCGAAGTTGGAGTGGTGGCGGTCCCAGCTGCCGAAGGAGAGCGTCACGCAGCGCACCCCCGCCTCCACGAGGCGCCGGGCGACGAGGAACTGGTCCTGCCAGTGCGGGCCGGCATCCTCGCCGAAGGCGGGGTCGGCGGAGCCGCGGCCGTAGCGCTCGCGCGTGGCGGCGTCCTCGCG
>JBJSXB010000359.1:0-5019 GCA_046086245.1 Planctomycetaceae bacterium
TCGAGACCGTCGATGACGGCGCGGGCCTGGCTGCCGGAGGCGGCGTGCGACTGCCGCACGGTGACCCGCCGGCCGTGGTCGCCCTGGTAGTGCAGGGTGTAGGCGTCGTTGATCTCGCGGTAGAGCTCGCGCGTCGGGTCGTACGACACGTTGAGCAGTTCGATCGAATCGTCGGCGCCGCCTCGCGAGTCGGGAGTGCATCCCGCTGCCGCGACGAGCGTCACCAGCAGACCGATGGCGAGGCACTGTCCGACCATGGTCGTTCGGGTTTCCGTGGGGGTGTCGACCGCCGTGGCCGTGGGCAGACATGGCCGGAAGGAAGCAAAGCAATCGCCGTACCGCGATTCGGATGGCAACGGAGGCGATGGATAGTCAGCGTGCCTTAGCCAAATAGCCGAAAAACCATCAAATATCGTGATAAACAAGCAATGCCGTGATATGACACGGAAAATATCCGTGTCATATGAACGAAATCCTTGATATATGATGACTAGATCGGATCAGTCTTTGATGTCTCGACTCTCCGGAAACGCCGAGGGCCCGCGATGCCGAACTCCCCTTCGGCCTGGCACGATCTGGTCGCCGCGGTGTGGCGAGAAAGTTGCCGGCACATCGAACTCGCCAGCGCCGTCGAAGCGATCGTCGCCGCGTTGGAGCCGCACGTGCCGGTGGCGGCGCTGTACGTCCTGCGCCTCGCGCCCGGCAATCGCTCGTTCGAGTCGGTCGCCGCCGGATCGCCGGACGGTGCCGCGACGCCGCCGCCGGCGGCGGAGTTCGCCGCCGGTCCCTGGCGTCGCCTCGGGGGTTGGCGGCAAAGCGGCGGCGTGGCGGATGGCGGCGACGAGGGGCTCGCCCCCATTCTCGCGGCGCTCCTGCCCGGTATCGAGGTGCACGGGGCGGTTGCCGGTCCTCTGCGGCACGATGGGGAACCGATCGGGATGCTCGTCCTCGTGCCCCGAAGGGGGATGGCATTTTCCGCAGCGGAGCGCGGGCTGGTCGATCGCCTGCTCGAGCCGTTCGCGGTGGCCTTGGAGAACGACGGTCGTTTCCACGAACTGCGTGCGCTGCGGCAGGCCGCCGAGGCGGATCGTCGCTCGCTCCTGTCGCGCCTCGGCCGGGAGGAGATCGCCGAGGAGGTGGTCGGCGCGCGAACCGGGCTGCGGCATGTGATGGAACGCGTGGAACTGGTCGCCCGTTCCGACGTGCCGGTGCTGATCCTCGGCGAGACCGGCACCGGCAAGGAGGTCGTTTCGCGCGCGATCCATACCAGGTCGAAACGCGCCGACGGTCCGTTTATCCGCGTCAATTGCGGCGCGATCCCCGCGGAATTGGTCGACTCGCAACTCTTCGGCCACGAAAAGGGGAGCTTCACCGGGGCGGCGGAGCAGCACCGCGGCTGGTTCGAGCGGGCCGACCGCGGGACCTTGTTCCTCGACGAGATCGGCGAATTGCCGCTGCCGGCGCAAGTGCGGCTGCTGCGGGTGCTCCAGGACCACCAGATCGAGCGTGTCGGGGGTCGCTCTCTGGTGCGCGTCGACGTGCGGATCGTCGCGGCCACCCACCGCGACCTCGCCGCGATGGTGGCCGAGCGCTCGTTCCGGGAGGATCTGTGGTACCGGATCAACGTTTTTCCGGTTCTCCTCCCCACGCTGCGCGAGCGGCTCGAGGACATCCCCGCACTCGTGCGGCACTTCACCCACCGTGCCGCGGTTCGATTCGGTCTCCCGGAGGTCGAACCGACCGACGCCGACCTGCGACTCCTCGAGGAATACCCCTGGCCGGGGAACATCCGTGAACTCGGCGCGGTGATCGATCGGGCCGCGATCCTCGGCAGCGGCCGTCGGCTCGACGTCGCCAGTGCGCTCGGCCTGGGTCGGCGGCCGCCGGCCCAGCCGTCGGCCACTGATCCGACGCTCTACGAGGTGGTACCGGAGACGTCGCTCGGCGAACCGGCCGTCGGGGCACCACTGGTGGGCGGGGACATCGTGCCGCTGGCCGTCGCGATGCGCCGGCACGTGGAACGCGCGCTGGTCGCGACACGGGGGCGGATCGAAGGGCCGCGCGGCGCCGCGGCGCTGCTCCAGATCAATCCCCATACCCTCCGCGCGCGGATGCGGAAACTGGGGGTCGATCCGGGGCGCTTCCGCGACTGATCGCCGGTCGCGGCCGACCGCTGGGGCGCACGGTGCCGTCGGGGGCGAGAGACGTCGGCTATCCTCAGCGTCGCTCGTCACACCGCCCGGCCGCGTCGATCGCGGCGGGCATGCCCCCCTGGAGCCGATCGATGCCCTCCGAACGGTCTCCCGACATCGACGAGGATGTCCGCACGCTCGCCGCACTCGGCTACGCCCAGGAACTCGAGCGGCGCATCGGCGGGTTCTCCAACTATTGCATCTCGCTGTCGATCATCTGCATCCTCGCCGGCGGCATCACCTCGTTCCCGGTGGGGCTGTGCGCCTCCGGCGGAGCGAGCGTCGGCCTCGGGTGGCCGCTGATGAGCCTGTTGGCGTTGGCGTTCGCCGGCACCATGGCCCAGGTCGCCTCCGCCTTCCCCACCGCCGGCGGCCTCTACCACTGGGGCTCGATCCTCGGCGGCCGTGGCTGGGGATGGGCCACCGCTTGGTTCAATCTCGCCGGCATCGCCACCGTGCTGGCCGCCGTCAACCTCGCCACGGTGCAGTTCTGCTTCGGCGCGTTCGCGCCCGCCTTCGGCTGGTCGGCCGTCGACGCCGCCGCGGCGCTGTCGGCGCTGGTCGCCACGGCGCCGGCACAGGACCTCCTCCACGGCGGATCGGCAGGTACGGTGCCGTTGCTCCTGCAACTCGCCGCCGTCGCGCTGCTGACCCTCACGCAGGCCGCCTTCAACCATTTCGGGATCCGGACGACCACGCGGATCACCGACGCCAGCGGCTGGCTGATCCTCGTCGTCGCCGCCGCGCTGACGGTATCGCTCGTGGCCCTCGCGCCGGGGCTCCACCCGGAGCGCCTGTTCGACGTGCGGAATCTCACCGGCATCCCTGCCGACGCAGCGGTCTGGCCCGCCACCACGAGCCCCGGCTGGGCGTTCGCTTTGGGGCTGCTCCTCCCCGCCTACACGATCACCGGGTTCGACGCCTCGGCACACGCCGCCGAGGAAACGATCCACGCCGCCGCCGAGGTGCCCAAGGCGATCGTCCGCGCCGTCGTCGTATCGGCGATCGCCGGTTGGGTGATGCTCTCCGCGCTGGTGATGGCGATCCCCGACGTCGATGCCGCCGCGGCGCAGGGGGGCAACGCCTTTTTTTGGACGATGGCCGAGTTGATTCCCACGCCGCTCCGGCTGGCGCTGCTGGTGGGGATCGCCGCCGCACAGGTCTGCTGCGGTTTGGCGACCGTCACCAGCGGGTCGCGGCTGCTCTACGCCTTCGCACGCGACGGCGGGTTGCCGTGGTCGCCGCTGTTGCGGCAGGTGAGCCCGGTGCACCGCACGCCGAATGTGGCGATCTGGGTGTTCGCGGGACTGGCGGTGGCGTTCACGGCGCTGGTGCCCTATCTGACGATCACGGCGGTCTGCGTGATCCTGCTGTACGTGTCCTACCTGATGCCGACGCTCTCGGGGCTCCGCGCGTACGGCCGCACCTGGACGCGGATGGGGCCCTGGTCGCTGGGTCCGGCCTACCGGCCGCTGGCGGCGCTGTGTCTCGCCGGCGGCATCGCGCTGTTCGTGATCGGCGTCCAACCACCCAACGATGCGGCGCTGGTGATCGTGCCCGGGTTCGCTCTCGCCCTGGGGGTGTGGTGGTTTGTCCACAAGCGCCGTCACTTCCCCGGGCCGCCGCTGCCCGACGCGGCGTCGTCCGGGATGCGGCGATGACGCCTCCGGGGACGGCGAAACTGGTGGGGCTCGACTTCGGCACCACCACGTCGAGCGGCCTCGTGGCCGACGCCACCGTGCGCCGCAACGCCGTCACCGGGCGGATGGAGTGGGGGGTGGTGCGCGAGACGTTCCGTTCGCCGTTGGTGTTCACCCCGCTGGTCGGCGAGCGGCTCGACCTCCCCGCCACCCTGCGGCTGGTGGACGAGTGGCTGGACCGGGGCGGTGTCGATCGCACCGCTGGCAATGCCGTCGGCGGCGGAGCGCTGGTCACCGGGTTGGCGGCCCGGCGCGGCAACGCCCCCGGACTCGTGGCGGCGATCCGCGAGCGTCTCGGCGCCGCCCTGGTCGCCACCGCCGCCGATCCGTGTCTCGAGTCGTGGGTGGCGTTCCAGGGAAGCTGCGCCGCGCTGTCGCGCCGCCATCCCGAGCGCGTGTTCATCCACCTCGACATCGGTGGCGGTACGACGAACCTGGCCTACGGCCGGGGCGGCGAGGTCGAGGCGACCGGCTGCCTGTTCATCGGTGCGCGGCACGTGCGTTTCGTCGCCGGGACGCGGCGGATCACCGCGCTGTCGCCCCATGCCGCCGCGGCATTCACGGCGCTGGGGATCGCGGCGCGACCCGGTGACGATCTCGCGGCGGCCGATCTCGACCGGCTGCTCGGCTGGTATCTCGACCGGCTCGCTCGAGCCGTCGCCGGCGTGGCGATCGATGCGGCCGCACCCGACTGGCTCGGCCATCTGCAGGTGCCATTCCGCCCGCCGCGGATCGGTGAAGGCGATCCGCCGGTGGTCACGCTCTCCGGCGGCGTCGGGGAACTTGTCTACGCCGCCGCCGCGGGTGCGGCGACGGCCGACCCGACGCCGTTCGGCGATCTCGGCGTCGATCTGGCGCAACGCCTCGTCGCGCACCCGGCCTGGCGCGGCCACTGGCATACGTTCGTCCCCGAGGGGGGAGGCCGCGCCACCGTCGCCGGATTGCTCCGTCACGCGACCCGGATCTCGGGCGCCAGCATCCACCTCCCCGACCCGCGACGCCTGCCGCTGACCGACCTGCCGATCGTGGGCACGCTCACCGCCGATGCGGGCGAGGCGCTCGTCGGATCGGTGTTCGATCTCGCCCGGCGCAGTGCCGCGGGGGCCGCGGTCCGCGTCACGGGGATC
>JBJSXB010000360.1:0-10872 GCA_046086245.1 Planctomycetaceae bacterium
TGCCCAACCGCCACGGTCGTTCGGAGCCAATGCCCATTGTAACGATGTGAATGCAGAGCGAACCGACCAGGGACACACAACCCGCCGCGAGCCGGCGGCGCGGGCCGCGCGGGCCGTCGGGGGTGATCGTGAGGTTCCCACGCCGGGCGCGGTCGGCGAGCTGCCGCAGCACCACCGATCCACCGTGGAACGTGCTCCCGCGGACGACGCCGAAGCCCATCATCCGCGCCACCTTGTCGAGCACGTTGGCGTCCCAGTGTCGCGAGAGGAGCATCGAGATGTTGGCATGCCCACGGAGATGGAGTGGCAGAAGGATCGCCTCGTGCCAGAAGACGTAGATCTTCGCCCCACGATAGTCGGGGTGCACCGGATCCGCCGTCGGATCGCCGAAGTCGGCCCGGTAGTCGAGCGTGCCCATCCAGTGTGGGATCGTGCTGGTCGCGAGCAGCGCCGTCGCGCCGATGGCCAAGGGCGAGGTGATCTTCACCGCTGATGGTCCCTCCGTGGATCGGTCGCGGCGTCAGCCGCCGTACCAGACACCTTCGAACACTTCCTCGGCCGGGCCGGTCATCGCCACGCCGGCACCGGACGACCAGTCGAGTTCCAGCTCGCCTCCCGGGAGTTCGGCGACCACGCGATCGTCGGTGCGTCCGGCGAGCGCTCCGGCGACACACACCGCGGACGCGCCGGTGCCGCAGGCCTGCGTGACACCACTGCCCCGCTCCCACGTGCGCATCCGCACCCGACCGCGATCGATCCGCTGCACGAAGTGCACGTTGGTCCGCTGCGGGAACGACGGGTGGCGCTCGATCACCGGTCCGACCGACTCCAGCGGCACCGCGGCGACGTCGCGGCACCAGAAGATGGCGTGCGGGTTGCCCATCGACACGGCCGACAGCCGTGGCTCCACGCCGGCCGCATCCCACCACGGCGACCGCATGCCGAGCATGTCGGTCGGGCGGTCGATGAGCCGATCCCCATCCCCGGCGCCGGCGAACGGAATCGCCGCCGGCTCGAGGATCGGCGGCCCCATGTCGACACGCACGCGCGACGAGCGCGGGCCGACGCGCTCGACGACCACGGTGAGCAATCCACGCCCGGTCTCGATCGTCACCGGCCCCGGCGACGCGTGGCCGCGGGCCACGACCAGGTGGGCGACGCAGCGGATGCCGTTGCCGCACATTTCCGCTTCGCTTCCGTCGGCGTTGAACATCCGCATCCGCGCGGCGGCGCTCGTGGACGGCTGGACGAGGATCAGGCCATCGCCGCCGACGCCACGGTGCCGATCTGCGATCGCCGGCGCGAGCCCGGCGGGATCGTGGGGCGCGGGGTCGCGGAAGCAATCGACGTAGACGTAGTCGTTGCCGGCGCCATGCATCTTCACGAACGGCAGCGGTGGTCGTGCCATGGGTTTTCCGACTCCCGGATCGATCGCCCCGGTGAACTGGTGGTGCATCACTGTAGCCGTCCGCCGCCGCGTTCGCCCGGGTGCCGCGCCGTCAGCGGAGCGCCGCCGTCGGGCCGGTGGCCGTTCGGATCGGCTGCCGCGATTGCAATTGCTGGAGTGCGGCGGTGAGCGTGGGAAACACCTCGGTGGTGACCTCCGGCTCGGCGAGCGTACCGTCGACGTGGACGAGCATGAATTGACCGCTGGCACCACCGAGCATCCGCTTCATCGCCGGCAGCTGCGCTTCCGAGTCGCCCATGATCGATCGCATCGTCAACGCGACCCGCGAGTCGAAATCGATCTCTCCGTTGCCGACGAGGCTGATGGCGTCGCCGGAGAGTTCGATCGTGTCGAGATACGCGTGCGGGCCCTCGATGCGGAAGTCGACGACACTCGAGCTGAACGCCCGGCGGTCGGGCGCCTTCACCTGCAGCACCTTGAGCAGGGCGACCATCAACGGCAGTTCGTAGACATCGGCGTCACGGAGCCGCACCTGACCGCGTCCGGCGAGCGAATGCGGCCCGGCCCTCGAACCCTGTAATTCCGCCACCGCGTACACCCGGCCGCGGTAGCGGGGCGCCCGGCCGGGCACCGGAGAGGCGTCGGCGCTGAGCCGCTCGAGGTCGGCCTCGCCGAGGGCGAGGGCCACGTTGAAGCCTCCTCCCTCCCCCGAGACGACGGAGCCGTCGAGCGTGAGCGTGCCCCCCGCCAGCCTGGCGGTGAGGCGGCGCGGGGCATCGGCCGGACCGGCGACCGCGGCGCTCCCGAAGCGGACGCCGTGGCCATCGGCGAGGAGGGGGCCGGCGACGTCGGTGAGTTGATGCCCGCGCCACTGGGCACTGTCGATCGCCACATCGCCGCCGGCGTGCCAGGCACGCCCGTCGCTCGCTCCGACGAGCCTGACGCCGCCGTGGACGTGCTCCAGCGGCACGCCGACGTCGAGGCTGCCCTGTTCCATGTCGAAACGCATGTCCCAGGTGGCCGCGGCCGGGCCGGGGCGGCCGTCGGGCCCGGGTGCGGTCGAATAGACGTCGAGGATCCCGTCGAGCGAGAGCAAGCCGCGCGGCTGCACCGCGTCGATGGCGCCGCGCAACCGGGCGGGCATCGCCTGAAGGAGATCCTGGTCGACACGGAAGCGATCGGCGGCGAGCCGCTCGAACGAGACGTGCCATCCGCCATCGGGTTGGAAGCGGCACGTCCCCGCCGCGGCGACGGTGGTGCGGGCATGGGAGCCGCGCACGTCGTCGAAGCGGAGGCGCCCGTTCTCCCACGCCAACCGCCCCTGGAGTCGCTCGAGCCGATACGGGAACCATGCCGGCTCGATCGACACGGTGTCTCCCTGCGGCCGCGCCTCGAGCACCACGGTCGTCTGCCGCGTCTTGACCCGGTGGCGCACCGTGGCGGCGAACTCGGCATTGCCACGCGGATCGAGATCATCCCAGATCGTCTGCACGCCGCGCGGCAGGGCGTCGCGGAGTTCGCGTTCGAGCACGACGCCGGAACCGGCCAGATCGAGCGTCAGCTCGCCATCGCCGTCGGGTAGCGGCTCGAGCCGACCGGAGCAGCGCACCGTGCCGGTATCGTTGACGCCGGCGACGTCACGGATCGTCCACAGACCGTCGTCCATGCGGACGTGGCCGCTGACACGCGACAACGGGTAGGGGAAGCCGGCGTAGCGCAGGTTGCAGTCCACCAGCCGGATCCCGAGGCGGTTGGCCTGCCCGGCGGGCAGCGACGGGGATCGTTCGTGCCGATAGACGAAGTCGAACGTCCCCTCGGCCTGCAGCGCCCGGACGATCGCGCTGCTCCGCGCGGGCATCGCCGCGAGCAACCCGTCGTCGACCCGCATCCCGTCGCCGCGCACCTCGAGCGCGCCGACGGTGCCGGACGGCTCGGTGCGGAACGAGCCCTGCACGTGCACCGGATGCCCGCCCGCCTGACCGGTGAGGTGGATCGACAGGGCCGTGCCGTCGAGGATCACCGTGCCCACGGTGCGGTCCACGCGGTAGGGAAAGCGATAGTGCGTCAGCGAGGCGTTGCGGCAGCGGACGGTGACGCGTGGTTCGATCCGGCCGGCGCGGCGTGCCAACTGCGCGCGGAGATCGATCTCCCCGGCGGGAAGGAGCTTCCGCCACTGGGCCGCCCAGGCCTCGGGCAGCAGCCCCTCCCATTGGCGGCCGACCGTCAGCCGGTCGGCCTCGACGACGAGGTCGAAATCGGCGTCGGCCGACCAGCCGGCGATCCGTCCGCCGCCGCGGACCAGCGTCGCCCCCGAATGGGCCTCGAGGTCGCGGACCACCAGCCCGGCCCGATCCGCGGTGAACGCGGCGACGGCGGCCGACAGTGGGAACGGGAACGCGGCGTGTTCGAACCGTCCCCCTTCCAGTCGTCCGGCGACGGAGACGACCGCGTCGGCGGGCGACGCCAGCGACCCCGCGACATGACAGTCGAGCCCGACGCGTCCGCGCACGCCCGCGACCCAGCCGGGGTCGCCGCCGTGCGCCGCGACGGGCAGCAGGGCCATGAGCCGCGGCCCGACGTCGAGGCCTTCGATCCGTCCGTCGAGCGTGAAGGTGTCGCTGGCGGGGACGAGCGTGCCCTCGATCGCTCCCCGCTCGAACAGATCGCCGGCGAACCCGGCGCGGAGCCGCGCGGTGCCGTCGGCGAGTGGTGCGAGTTCGAAGGCCATCTGCCGCAGCGTGCAACGCGACGCATCGCCGACGCCATCGAGCAGCACGGTCGCATCCTCCACCGACACGGGAATCAACGGCGTTGCCTCCCGGCGGCGGTCGAGGAGCCGGGCGACGCTCCAGCGGTCGCCGCGCCGAACCGCGTGGACGACGGGGCGGCGCACATGGACGGCCGTGATCCGCGGCGTGCCGCCGGCGAGCTCGGCGAGCGTCGTGCCGCACGCGAGACGCAACTCCTCGACCCACACCATCTGCCGCCACTGCTGCGGCAGGGCGGGGTCGATCACCGACAGTCCGCGGACGACGATCCCCTGGCCGCCGTTGATCGCGGCCGACTGCACCCGCACCACCAGCCCGGGCCATTCGGCCGCGAGCCGTGCTTCGACCCTGCGGCGCACCTCGCCGTCGAGGCGCGACGGCCCGAGCGTGGCGGCGGCGATCACCGCGGCCACTCCCAAGGGCAGCGACCAGCGCACGAGCGTCCAAAGGATGTCGTTGACCGTGGTCACGCGTAGGCCGCAGCGCAGGAGTCGGTGCCGCGCGGCATCGCCCGCGCGCCACCCGCAGGATGGGGGCGGGAAGGTACGGAGCGGCGGCGCGCGGGGTCAAGGCGGCCCCACCCCGCCTGCCCCGTCTTCCCCGTTCCCCCGGTTCCGCCGGCTTGCTATAGTGCCGCTCGCTTCGACCGGCCAACGGGGAACCCGCCGGTCCATCGTGCGACGTGCCGCGACCGTCGTCCGTCGGTCAGTCACCGCGCGTGCCGAGAAATACACCGCGGCTGCCTCGTTCCCCTCGGAGACCCGCCCATGGACCGCACGACGACGTACGAGGACGGCACGGCGAGCCATGGCGGCGTCAACGCCCAGCGCCTCCTGTGGGCCGGGTTCATGGCGATCCTCGCCGCCGGAGTGGGCTTCTCGATCCGGGCGGGCATTCTCGGCCAGTGGGCCGAGCAGTACGGGTTCACGCAGACCGAATTGGGCGCCATCACCGGCGGCGGCCTCACCGGGTTCGGCATCATCATCCTGCTCTCGAGCCTGATCGCCGACCGGATCGGCTTCGGGCCGCTGATGTTCGCCGCCTTCGTCATGCACCTGATCAGCGCCGGCTTGACGCTCGCGACCGGGGCGGCGTTCGAGGCCGGCGGCAAGCCGCTCGCCTTCCAGTGTCTGTTTTGGGGCATGTTCCTCTTCGCCATCGGCAACGGCATCGCCGAGGCGGTCGTCAACCCGCTGGTGGCCACGCTGTTCCCGAAGAACAAGACCCACTACCTCAACATCCTCCACGCCGGCTGGCCAGGGGGCCTGATCCTCGGTGGTTTGGCGAGTTATTTCATGGCTGGTGACGACGACACGAAGCCCATCGCCTGGCAGCTGCAGATTTCGTTGTTTCTCGTTCCCGTGATCCTCTACGGATTGATGATGATCGGCCAGCGCTTCCCGCGCAGCGAGGCGAGCACGTCGGGCGTGTCGTATCGCGACATGCTCGGTGAGTTGGGGCTCGCCGGTGCGGCCGTGATCTGCGCGCTGCTCGCGCTGTTCTTCAAGAGCGACCTCGGGTTGACGCCGACGGTCGCGGCCGCCATCGCGGCAGGTCTGCTGGCGCTGTTCGGGGCCGCGACCGGCTTTCGCTTCGGCCACCTGCTGCTCGCCGCCCTCCTCGTGATCCACGCGTTGGTCGGGTACGTCGAGCTCGGCACCGATTCCTGGATCTCGAAGATCACCGGGGCGATCATGGCGAGCCCGGCGAACGGCCTCCTGCTGTTCGTCTATACCTCGGCGCTGATGTTCGCGCTACGGTTCTTCGCCGGACCGATCGTCGAACGAATCTCACCGCTGGGGTTGCTGGCGGTGTCCGCCCTGTTCGGTGCGGGCGGCCTATGGCTCCTCGGCAACGCCGAGGGGGCGGTGATGTGCGTCGTCGCCGCGACGATCTATGGAATCGGCAAGACGTTTCTCTGGCCCACGATGCTCGCGGTCGTCAGCGAGCAATTTCCCAAGGGGGGAGCGATCACGATCGGCGCCGCCGGTGGCGTGGGAATGCTGTCGGCCGGCCTGCTCGGTGGACCGGGTATCGGCTTCCTCCAGGATCAGAACGCCTCGCAGCATCTCCAGCGCGCCGATCCGGCGGTATACGAGCGTTACAAGTCGCCCAAGGAGAACGAGTTCCTGTGGATGAAGACCGCGGGGCTCGACGGATCCAAGGTCGGTATGCTCGCCGACGGTGGCAAGGAAGCCGCGCGGGCCCTGAAACTCCTCGAGGAGGAGAAAGCCAAGCCGGAGGCGATCGCCGCCCAGCGGGCTCTCGTCGAGTGGTGGACCGGTTCGGCCAGCGCGACCGCGGCCGCCGACAAGGCTCTCGTGGACGATGCCGGCCTGTTCGGCGGACGGCGGGCACTGATCCTCACCGCCCTCGTTCCAGCGGCGATGTTCGTCTGCTACTCGCTCCTCTTGGCATGGTTCAGGGCCCGGGGTGGCTACCGGGCCCGCGCCATGCACGGGCACTGAGACCGTCCGACGCCGAGCGATCCCGGTCAACGATCGGTGGGATCGGCGACGTGTCGTGGCGACGTTCGTCGCCGCCCGATCGCGACGGCCGATGGCCGGCGGCGTTCGGCGCCGGCGGTGATGCCGCCGGGAAAGTCTTCGGCTCCACGAGCCTGCCCGCGGCCGGCCGCCACGATCAGATCCGCCAGTCGGGCGTAGTGCCTTTGCCCCATGTGCCGGCGCGGCCAGCCCTCGCGGCGCCACAGCACGGCGAAGACCTCGGCGACCAGATGCGGATCGCATCCGGCCAGCGCCGCCGCGTCGATCAGCACCGTGCCGTCGTCGCGTTTCGTCGCGTGGGCTTCGAGTAGCCCCCGGGCGGCGCTTTCGAGCAGCGCCGCAGCCGCGCCCGCCTGCCGGCCGAGGCGGACGAGCGCTGCCGATGCGGCCGGATAGGGCCCGGCCGCGAGGCGCGGGAGCACCTCGTGCCTGAGGTAGTTGCGGGAGAAACGGCGATCGGCGTTCGACTCGTCCTCGCACCAGGGCATACCGCGCTCCCCGAGGAACGCGCGCGGCATCGCTCCCGGCATGTCGAGGAGCGGACGGATCAGGTCGACGCCATCGCCGAGACGGCGTCGTGCCGGCATACCCGCCAAGCCCGCCAACCCGGTGCCGCGCGCGATCCGGTGAAGGATCGTTTCCGCCTGATCGTCGGCGGTATGGGCGACGACGACCGACACGGCGCCGCACGCACGGGCGACGGCGAGCAAGAACCGGTAGCGCAACCGCCGCGCGATCCCTTCCCAGCCCTCGCCACGGTCCGCCGCCGCCCGCACCGCCACGGCGCCGATCCGGCAGGGCAGCCCCGCGGTGGCGGCGAGCGCCGCGACGAATTCGGCGTCGCGGGCGGCGCCGTCGCGAAGGTCGTGGTGGGCGTGGGCGACGGTCACCGCGGGGGCCACGTCGCGATCGCTCATCAGGCGGACCACGCCATGGAGCAGTGCCACGCTGTCGGCTCCGCCCGACACGGCGAGCACCGCCGGTCCTTCCCAAAACCCCAGGGCGTCGAGGGCCCGGGACAGGTGCGGCAGAAACGTGGCGGCAGGGGGTAAGGCGGGAGACATGCCCCGATTGTGTCCCGGCGGTCCGCGGGGGGGGAGGCCCGCCAAGCGGCATTGAGCCCCCCGGGGCCGCCCGGTACCTTCCCGCCCCTCGAAGGTTCCCCGGAGACCATCCGCATGCACCGCCATCCGCGTTCCGCGGCCCCGCTGCTCGCCCTCGCGGCGTTCCTCCCCGTGGTCGCCGGTTGCTCGGCGCTGGGGACGCTGACGTACATCGTGATGCCCAAGGACGTGCCGGCGGAGTTCGCCGGGCTCAAGGGCATGCACGTGGTGGTGGTCTGCAAGCCGATCGTCGAACTCGAGTTCAGCGACGCCGGCAGCGCGCGTGAACTGGCCTCGTCCGTCGGCAATCTGGTCGAACGGCACGTGCGGCAAGCCCGCGTCATTCCCCAGGACGAGGTCGCCCGCTGGGTCGATGAAAACACCTGGGTCGATTACCGGGCGATCGGCAAGTCGCTCGACGCCGACATGGTGGTGGGAATCGACCTCGAGGAATTCCGTCTCCACGAGGGTTCGACGCTGTTCCGCGGCCGGGCGACGGTGAACGTGCGCGTCTACGACATCGCCAAGGACAAACTGGTGTTCGAGAAGCGGCTCGACGATTTCGCCTTCCCGAGGGACGGCGCGATTCCGGCGACCGACCGGCCGGAGTCGCAGTTCCGCGGCATGTTCCTCCAACTGCTCGCCCAGCGGATCGCACGCTCCTTCTACGCCTACGACAGTCGCGAGCACTTCGCCGACGACAACCTGGTCTACTGACACCTGGCCGACCGACCGGCGGGGCGGGACCGACCGCCATCACCGCTGCGGCCGACCTCGGCACCGGTGCCGGATCGATCGGCCCACCGGCCGTCACAGACGCTTGAGATCGCGCCGCGGCTTCGGTGGGGCGAGCATCCGCTTGGCGTCGTCCTGCGGCGCCGTCGGCGGCGGCGGATTCGCCGCATCCTGCATCTTCGGATCGTTGACGCCGGTGTGGGCCTCCTTCCACCGGTAGCCGAGCGGGATCCGCAATTCCTCCCCCGCCACCAGCGCCCAGGGGGTGCCGTCGTGCTCGACGACGACATGCTCGAGCGACTCCCGGGCCTGCCTGGCGAGTTTCTCTGTCTGCGAGCCCACGGTCACCTCGTCGCTCGGCTCCAACACCCAGGTATCGCTCGCCGGATCCTTGAATTTCATCCCCAGCTTCGCCTGGGCGAGCATCTGGTTGTAGGCGTCGGTCCGCACCTTGGCGGCGAGCACGCGGCCGACGGCGAGGTCGAACGCCGCCTGCCAGCGCCGCTCGGCGATCGCCGGCCGGTCGGCGAGGCCGGCGGAAAGGATGCCGTAGAGTGCATCGATCCGTGGCGCCGTCCGCGCGGCCGCCCGCTGAGCCTCGGTGAGCAGTTGGGCGAGGGCTCCGTCGTCCTCACGGGGAAACGCCATCCGGGGTGAGGTCAGCGGGTCCACCTCCGACGATCGCGCCGCCTCGACGAGGGCTTTCTTGCCCTTGTTCTTCTCGATGTCCTGCTGCTGTTTGGCGGCGGCGCGGTAATCGGGCTGGTACGCGACCATCGCCTCGGGGTCGAAAAAGTACCGCAGCCGTGCCTGCATCGGCGGTGTCATCGGCGCGGTCACGCGGCCGCGCTCGCCGCTGTTGGCGTGCACGCGGTAATAGATCCCGCCGGTGTCGGCGCACAGTTTCGACAGCCGAAACGGGCCGAACCCCGAGTCGATCGCCTCGTCGGCGAGGGTCTCGGAGCGGATGTGCACCACCTCGGGAAAGAGCGTCTCGGGCCCCTGCTCGATCACCGCCCACTGGTCACCCTGATCGTAGGTCGGATCGAACTCGACGTACTTCATCCGCACCTCGCGGATGCCGAACGGCGCCGGCACACCGACCACGTACACGGGGATGCCGAGCGTGACGCAGGTTTTGGTCGCCTGATCGGCGAATTCGGGGTCGTTGCCCACCTCGTCGGTGAACACGACGATCATCACGTTTCGTCGCGGGGCCGACGTGCGGAAGATCCGCGCCGCATCGGCGGCGGCAGCGATCGCGTGGAAGGTCATCTCCACGCCGGAGTCGTCGACCGGCACGGCGTCGATCGCGGCGATCACCTCCGCCACCTCGTCGGACGCCTTCGGGGTGACCACCGTCACGTCCTTGCCGAAGGCGAGGACGAGGTTCGAGAGCTTGGGCCGGTGTCGCGGCGATCGGTTGGCGCCCAGTTCGTCGAACACGCGATCCAGCCGGGCGGCGATCTCCTTTCGCTGGGCTGAAAGACTGATCGAACGGTCGAACACCCAGCACACCACCGTGGGGCGCTGATCGAGCGAGGCGGCGATCTCCGCGGTGAGCCGGTCGACGGCGCCGCTGGCTCCGGTGGTGGCCACGCCGGTCGCCCCACGGACCACCACGCGCTGGTCGATCGCCGTGGCGGTCGGCAGCGCGTCGAGCGGTTGCAACTGCACTTCCCCGAGCGGATCGGCATCCGTCACCGGGGTCACCGACACCTCGGCGAGCACCGGCGCGAGCGACTGCACGACCCCTTCGGTGCGGTCGGTCCCCGCGCCGGCGGCCTCCGGCGGATCCTCGGCGACCACCATCTCCTGCGGATCGAGGGGAACATCCTCGTCGACCGTGGCCGGGGTCTCGATCACGGTCGCCACCCGCTCCCGCGCGGGCGGTTCGACGACCACCAACCCGAGCGCGAGCAGGACGATGACGTGAACCAGCAGGCTCGCCAGCAGCGAGGGAACGTCGGCGGTGCCCATCGACCACAGGCCGATCGCCCCGGCGTGCCCGAAGGACGCCCCGGACGATTCCGCGGCGGAACGGACGGCCGGCGGGGGGCGGAGAGAGTCGGTGGACACGGTCGGTCACCTTTCTCTGGAATGATAGTCTTCGGACCGGCGGCTTGCACGATCGCGCGTGCCATCCGACATTGAACGCGACCCGACCCGTTGACTCCGATCCGACGAGGACGCAGACAGTGAGGCGCGGGACGATGCGAGCCAGTTCGATCATTTCCCAGAGGTTCGCCATGGATCGGTCGCGATCGCCGGGTTGTCTTCCTCGAATCGGCCTCGCCTTCGCGGCGGTGCTCGCGAGCAGCGGCGCGGCGGTGGGGCAGGTACCGGCCGCG
>JBJSXB010000361.1:0-9609 GCA_046086245.1 Planctomycetaceae bacterium
ATCCGTGCACAGTCGACCGCCACCCCGAATCGCCTGACGTGGTCGCGGAGGGCCGCCAGCGCCGCGGCCCGTTCCTCCGCCGGTCGCGAACGGTCGAGCACCCGCTCGACGAGGGCCGCCTGGGAGTCGGGCGTGCCGATCGTCGCCAGCAGCCCGAGCGCCGCCGGGGTCAGGGTGTCGTGCCCGAGCGCGCGGCGCGCGGTGTCGGCCGCAGCGGCGACGTCCCAGCCGCGCGCACCGAGGACGCCGAGCAGATCGAGCGCGTGCCGGGCGCGGTCGAGGCGCAGCCGGGCCAGCGCCTTGCGTCGCACCGGATCGGCCGCCTCCGGTCCGGCGGCGGCGGCGAGCGCCTCGGGAAAACGCGGCGGTACGGTCGTTCCACCGAGGGGATCGAGCTGCGGTTCGAAGAAGCTCTCGAGCCGATCGACGAGGGGCACCGCGTCGTGCGCCCGGGCCTGGACGGTGAGACGGGTGAGCAGTTTGCCGCGCCCCAGGTCGTCGAGTGGATCGACCACCACCATCGTGACGGGAAGATCGCCGTGGCCGGTGCGGCGCAGGAGTTGGACGGTTTCGAAGGCCGACGGATGCCCGATCCGCGCCGCCAGTAGCACCAGCGTGACGTCGGGATCGGCACGGACCAGATGCACCGCGTCGAGGCCCGTCGAGGCGCGGATCGGCTCGTACCCGTGGCGGGAGATGGCGGTGGCCAACTCCTCGACCACGCGCAGTTCCGGATGGGCGACGACGGCCCGATCGATCCCCCGCGACGACGCCGTCCGCACCAGCCGGGCGACCATCCGGCTCGCGCCGGGAAAGGAGCCATCGCCGCCGGCCAGCGACAGCGTCCGCGCCGCCGCGAATGCCAGCGATTCGTCGGGGGCGTCGAGGAGCCGGGCGAGGCGGCGGCGCGTCGCCGGGGGCAGCGTGGGCGCCAGGAGATCGGGTGTGGAGGTGTGGATGCGCTCGATCTCGCGGAGGATGGCGGCGGCAGCCTCGGGCATCTCGCGCTCCACCGCGTCCTCGACCAGGTCGACCAGCAGCACGGGATCCTCGCCGTCGGGGCCGGTGAGCGACGCGGTGAGACGCTCCGGATCGACGCCATCGACCGCCGTCGCCGCGTCGCCGGCACCGAGGAGCAGCGCCTCCACGCGGGCGAGCATCACCAGGCGGACCGCCGCGGGGTCGCGGACGTTCAGCGCCGAAAGATCACGCGCCAAATGGAGCGCCTCGAGGCTGCGGGCGGCGCGGGGCCGGAGGGCGACCCGCTCGAAGCGGCGCGTGCCGGGGTTCCAGACCGCGCGATCCACGGTCGGCGGTCCGGCGAGGGGATCGCATTCGGCCGTCGGCAGGCCCGCCGGGGAGAGGACGCGATCGAGCCGTGCCGCGAGGCGCGCCACCGCCTCGCCGGGGCCGTGACGCCGCCCCTCCCGCGCCTCCAGCGCGGTGGCCGCGCGCCGCTGCACCGCCGCCGGCGTGCCCGCAACCGTCGCCGGGGCGAGCAGGTAATCGTCGATGTCGGCCGCGGTGCTCGCGTCGAGGGCGGCGATGATCGCCGGCCACTCCTCGACCGGCGCGGTCGCCAGCCACGAGAGGAGCGGCCCGCGGGCGTCGTCGCCGAGGCGGGCCACGAGGGCACCCGCCACCGGTTTCGCGTCGGCGATGGCCGGATCGGGCGCGGCGAGGATCGACCCGAGCGCCGGCAAAGCGTCGACGCCGGCGGCCGCGAGCGCCGCCGTCGCCGCGCGCCTCGTGGCGGCGTCGGTCGATGCGAGCGCGGCGGCATGCGTGCGGAGCCGATTCGGATCGCGCCGCCGGGCGCGGGACGCGTCGCGGATCGCGGCGAGGACGCCGGCCACGTCGGCGTCGTGGGGAGCCAGCAGTCGCTCCAGGCGTGCGCGCCCCGCGTCGTCGACGGCATCACCGAGGTCGGCGAGGGCGTCGGGGCGGCGGGCATCGTCGAGGTCGCGCAGTCGCCCGACCATCTCGGCGAAGAAGCCGGCGGCCGCTTCGGCGGCGTCGACGTCGGCGGCCGCGACCGCGGCGGCGAGAGCATCGAGCGCCGAGTCACGCGGTCGGGCGCGGAGTGAATCGACCACCGCGCGTGACAGCGGGTCGAGACGGCCGTCGGGCACGAGTACGCTGGCAACGCGATCGGTCTCGTCCGGGGCGGCCAGCGCCGGCCCCGGTGCCATCAGGCCCACCGTCGCTGCGGCGCACCATGCCCTTGCCAGCCGTGCCACGTCCACGTGGTGGTTCCGTCAGTGCCCCCCGGTGGCGGGTGCGAGCCGCCGCTGCCAGGCACCAATCTGTTCGGCCACGCGGACCGGCGCCGTCGAGCCGAAACTCGCCATCCGTTCGACCGCCCGGGAGGCCCCCAAAGCGCCGCGATGGGAGGCGTTCCAGCCTGCCCACTCCCTCGAGAACTCCTCGTCGGAAAGCTCCTCCAGGGCGACGCCGCGCTCGAGGGCCAGGCGCACCAGGCGACCGACCGTCTCGTGGGCGGTGCGCTGCGGCACGCCGGCGGCGATCAGCTCCTCCATCAGGCTGGTGGCGTCGAGGTGCCCGCGGCCGAGGGTGGCGGCGATCCGCGCACCGTCGAAGCGCGTCGCCGCCACGAGGGGCGCGGCCACGCCGAGCACGGCCTCGAGCGTGTCGATCGAATCGAAGATCGACTCCTTGTCCTCCTGCAGATCGCGGTTGTAGGCGGTGGGCAGCCCCTTGAGGAGCACGAGCAAGGCCTGGAGGTTGCCGACCGTGCGGGCCGACTTGCCGCGGATCAGTTCGAGGACGTCGGGATTGATCTTCTGCGGCATGATCGAACTGCCGGTGCAGAAGGGCTGCGGCAACCGCAGGAAGCCGTATTCCTCGCCGCTCCACAGGATCCATTCCTCGGCCCACTGCGAGAGATGGATCATCGTCAGGGCGATCACGAACGCCAGCTCGCAGACGAAGTCGCGGTCGCTGGCACCGTCGAGACTGTTGGCCGCCACCCCCTCGAAGCCGAGCGCCTGGGCGACGTGGTCGCGGTCGATCGGCAGGCTCGTACCCGCCAGGGCACCCGAGCCGAGCGGCAGGACGTTGGTCCGTCGCCGGCAGTCGGCGAGCCGCTGCCGGTCGCGGTCGAGTTTCTCGCACCAGGAGAGCAGTTGGTGGGCCACGAGTACCGGCTGGGCACGGCGCAGGTGGGTGTAGCCGGGCATCAGCAGCGCCCGCTCCCGGTCGGCCAGACCGACCAGGGACCGTTGCAGTTCCACCAGCGCCGCGTCGAGTCGGTCGATCGCCCGGCGGCAGTGGAGGCGCAGATCGGTGGCCACCTGGTCGTTGCGGCTGCGGGCGGTGTGGAGCTTGCGGCCGACGTCGCCGAGCCGAGCCGTCAGCGCGCTTTCGACGTGGAGATGGATGTCCTCCTTGGCGATCGAATACTCGAACCGTCCGGCACGGATCTCGGCGCGGATCTCCTCCAGCGCGGTGGCGATCGCCTCGGCTTCCGTGGCGGTCACGATCCCGGTGGCGGCGAGCATCCGGGCGTGGGCGATCGAGCCGTCGATGTCGTCGTCGGCGAGCCGGCGGTCGAAGGAGATGCTCTCCGAAAACGTCTCGACACGCGCGTCGGTGGCCTCGCTGAACACTCCTCCCCAGGCCTTCGCAGCCGCCGGGCCGGCGCCGTGGTCGTCCGGCGGACGGACGGAGTGCGGTTCGGGACGGTCGGCCACGGGGCGGTCCTCGCGGGAAGGGCGGGGTGGGTCCGTTGCCACTCTACCCCGCCGGGGAGTCACGCGCTGCCGGGCCGGGGCCGTCACCTGCGGTACATTCGCTCCATGCCCACCCCCGACGACTTCCTCGCTCCCGGCGGTCGGCTCGCCGCCCGGCTGCCGGGTTGGGAGGCGCGGCCGCAGCAGGTGGCGATGGCACGGTTGGTGGCCGAGGCGATCGCCGATCGCCGGCATGCCGTCGTCGAGGCTGGCACCGGCGTCGGCAAGAGCCTCGCCTATCTGGTGCCCGCGGTGCTCGCCGCCACCGCCGATCAGGGCCCGGCCGACGACGAGCCGCCGCCCGCCGCCCGCGGTGGGGCGGACGCCAGCGCGGCCGACGACGACCAAGCCACGCCACGCGGGCGGCCGCGGCGCGTGGTGGTGTCGACGCACACCATCGCGCTGCAGGAGCAGTTGGTCTCCAAAGACATCCCCCTGGTGGCGGCGGTGATGCCGCGCGAGTTCTCCGCCGTGCTGGTGAAGGGGCGCGGCAACTACCTCTCCCGCCGCCGCCTGCACCTGGCGATCGAGCGGTCGGCGAACCTGTTCGGCGAACAGGAGGAGATCGACGAACTGGAGGCCCTCTCCGCCTGGGCGCGCGATACGGCCGACGGCTCGCTCGCCGACCTCGAGAGCCTGCCCCGGGCCGTGGTCTGGGACGAGGTGCACAGCGACTCGGGCAACTGCATGGGACGCACCTGCCCGACGCACCAACAGTGCTTCTACTACGCCGCGCGCCGGCGGATGGCCCGGGCGCAGGTACTCGTGGTGAACCACGCGCTGTATTTCAGCGACCTCGCTCTCCGCCGTGCCGGCGCCAGCCTGCTGCCCGATCACGATATCGTCGTTTTCGACGAGGCGCACATGGTGGAGACGGTGGCGGGGGACCACCTCGGGATCGGCCTGTCGAACGCCGGTATCGAACGGTTGCTCTCCCGACTCCTCGCCGAGCGTGGCCATCGCGGGTTGCTCCGCCACTATGCGATGCACGACCTCGAGCCCGACGTCTTCCGTTGCCGTCGCGCCGCCGAAGGGTTCTTCGCGTCGGTGCTCGCCGCGGTCTCGGGCCGCGGCGAGGGGCCGTGGCGCGTGGGGGATCCGCCCGACGTCGCCGACGCCCTCTCGCCCCATCTGCTCTCGCTGGCGCGGCGTCTGCGCGAGGCGGCGGAAGATCTCGCCGCCGAGGCGGAGCGCCACGATCTGCTTTCCGTCGCGGAACGGCTCACCGCCCAGGCGGGCAGCCTCCGCGTCTGGCTCGCGCAGGAGGAGGCGGGCAGCGTCCACTGGGTGGAGGCGTCGCGCGGACGGCGCGGGCGGCCGCGGATCGTGCTCTCCAGCGCACCGATCGACGTCGGTGCGACGCTGCGCCGCGAATTGTTCGACCGCGTGCCGAGCGTGATCCTCGCCAGTGCCACGCTCGCCGTCGAACCGCCGTCCCGGACGCCGGGCGGCCCCGCGCCGGCGGTGGCCGGCGCCACCGACCCGTTCGCTTACGTCCGCCAGCGCCTCGGCGTCGGGGAGTCGCTGGCGGCCCGGTTGGGGAGCCCGTTCGATTACGCCTCGCAGGCCGAGTTGGTGCTCGTCGAGGGGATGCCGGATCCGGCGGAGCGGCACGCGTTCGACACGGCGAGCATCCCCCTCATCGAGCGCTTCGTCGAGCGGTCGGGCGGACGGGCGCTGGTGCTGTTCACGAGCCTGGCCTCGTTGACGCGCGTCGGCATCGAGTTGGCCGGATTCTGCGCGCGGCGCAACTTCCGTCTCGTCAGCCAGGCCGACGGCTTGCCAAGGTCGAAGATGCTCGCCGACTTCCGCGCCGGCCCGGGCAGCGTGCTGCTGGGCACCGATGGCTTCTGGCAGGGAATCGATCTGCCGGGAGAACAACTGGTGACGGTGATCATCACCAAGCTGCCCTTCGCGGTGCCCGACCGGCCGCTGGTGGCGGCACGGACCGACGCAATCCGCGCCGCCGGTGGCAAACCATTCATGGAACATCAGGTGCCGGAGGCGGTGCTGAAGCTCAAGCAGGGATTCGGCCGGTTGATCCGCACCGCGACCGACACCGGCCGGGTGGTGATCCTCGACCCGCGCGTCCGCACCAAGCCCTACGGCAAGCTGTTTCTCGACAGCCTTCCCCCGGCGCGGCTGGTGGTCGAGCAGGCGTGACGGGGGCCCTGCGTTGGCACCGGTCCAAGCCGGCTGCCCCGGGGGGAGAAGGTACGGCAGATCCGCGACGATGAGGCTGCGTGACACCACGGCACGCCGATGGCCCGTCTCTCCACCACCGAGAACTCTCCGCGCGGTGTTTTGACACGTCGGCTGTACGCGCGTACCCTCTGCCCGGAACCGGAGCGTGCCGAATGTCGATCACCGCCCGGGAGACGTACGCGATGCTCGGCAGCGAGCCAGTCTGGCGGGCGGCCGCGGGCTGCCACGATGCCCTGGCGAAGGCCGGTGTGCCGCACGCCTTGCTCGGGGGCGTTGCCGTCTCGCTCCACGGGTACCGCCGCAACACGATCGACATCGACCTGCTCGTGCGGCCGGAGGACATGCCGACGGTGAAGGCGGTGCTCGTCGAGGCGGGCCTCGCCTGGGATGACGCGGCCCGCGAGTTTCGTACCGACGCCGGCATCCCGGTGCAGTTCGTCGCTGCGGGCGAGCGCGCCGGCAAGGGGAGTGAGGTGCGCCTGCCCGACCCGGCCGACGACCGCGTGGCCGTCGTCATCGAGGGGCTGCCGGTCCTCTCACTGGCGGCTCTCATCGAGTCGAAGCTGGCCTGCGGCGAGGCCGATCCGCGACGCACCCATCGCGACTTTGCCGACGTGCTGGAACTGATCGCGGTCCATCGGCTCGACGGCTCGTTCGTGCGGCATCTTCACAAGGCCGTTCGGCCGGCCTTCCGCGGTCTCGTGCGGCGCCTCGGCTGACTGGCTGGGGGTACCCGGCTACTCTCCCACCAGCTCCAGTTCAGCCCAGGTCGTGGGGTCGGAGTCCCACGGGTACTCCGGCGGGGCGAACAGGGGCACGCGGCCGAGCCGGCGGTCGACGAGCGCCGCGAAGAACCCGAGCCGGGGAATCTCCGCCGGATCCCAGCCGGGCAGCGCCGCGGCGGCGACGAAGGCGTCGATCCGCCAGCCGTCGGCGGCCAGCGTGGCGGCGATCGACACGCTTCCCTCGGGAAGCTCGGCGAGCGGTTCACTCGTCCGCGGGATCGCGCAGGCCACGGCGATCGGCTTGTCGGCCGTGCGCCCGCCGCCGGTGGGCAACAGCGCCAGCCGCCGGCAGTAGCGCCCCGCGCGGTGGCTCTCGCCGGTGGGGCGCGTGGCGATCCACAGGTGCAGTCCGTCGCTGTCTTCGGCGCGTGTCGGCTGGCACCACCGCGCCGCGCCGACGCCCCGGGCCACGCCGCGGACCGCCAGCCCGCGCTCGTTCCAGGCGGTCGACAGTTCGACGACGTCGGGCACCTCGACGACCGCCGCCAGCGACGGCAGCCGGCAGGCGTCGTCGAGTGTCGCCGAAGCCGGCGGCCACAGCGCGTCGCGCTTCCGGCAGGGAAACCGAAACGTGAACAGCGCGGCCGGATTGACGAGGGGAGTCACGGGGCGGTCAGGCGGAGGGCACCCGGAGGCGTGGCGGCCGGAGGATCGACTCCCTCCATACTATACTGCCCGCGCGGGGTGGCTCCGGGGGCGGAACGGGCCGGCGGCCACCGGCGCGGCCACACCGCTCCACAGGACCTCTCCCACGCAGTTCGGAGATGCCGATGCGACGCTCGGGCATTGCCATCGGGGCCGCCGCTGCCGCAGCCCTCGCGCTCGTCGCTCCTCGTGCCGGTGCCGCACCGCCGGTCGCCCGGGCGGCGGGGGGCCCGGTCGAGCCGGCCGACGGCCCCGGCACGCTCGCACTGCCCGAGGGGCTGTCGGCCACGCTGTTTGCCGGCGAGCCGCTCCTCTCGAGCCCGGCCGACATCGACGTCGACGCGTCGGGGCGCGTGTGGGTGTGCGAGGTCACCAATTACCGCGGGCGCAAGGACACGCGCCCCGCCGGCGACCGGATCCTCGTCCTCGAAGACACCGACGGTGACGGCGCGGCCGACAAGCAGACCGTGTTCCACCAGGGGCGCGACGTCGACAGCGCCCTGGGGATCTGCGTGATCGGCGACGGACCCGGCCGGCGGGCGATCGTGTCGTGCGCGCCGGAGGTGTTCATCCTCCACGACGACGACGGCGACCTCGTCGCCGACCGCAAGGAGGTGCTGTTCACGAAGACCGGCCAGCCGCAGCACGACCACTCGGTCCATGCGTTCGTCGTCGGCCCCGACGGCCGCTGGTATTTCAACTTCGGCAACACCGGCCACGCCATCCACGACCGCGCCGGCCATCCGGTGGTCGACCGCGACGGGCGCGTGGTCGACGACTCGGGGAAGCCGTTTCGCCAGGGGATGGTGTTTCGCTGCCGCCCCGACGGCAGCGAGCTCGAGGTCCTCGGCCACAACTTCCGCAACAACTACGAGGTCGCCGTCGATTCGTTCGGCACGCTGTGGCAGAGCGACAACGACGACGACGGCAACCGCGGCGTCCGCATCAACTGGGTGATGGAGCGCGGCAACTACGGCTACGTCGACGAGCTCACCGGCGCCGGCTGGCAGCAGCCCCGTGCCAACCTCGAAGACTCGGTCGAGCGCCGCCACTGGCACCAGAACGACCCCGGCGTCGTCCCCAACCTGCTCCACACCGGCGCCGGCTCGCCGACCGGGATCTGCGTCTACGAAGGCAGGCTGTTGCCCGAGCGCTTCCACGGTTCGCTGATCCACTGCGACGCCGGGCCCAACGTCGTCCGCGCCTACCATCTGCGCGCCGCGGGTGCCGGCTACGAGGCCGGTAGCGAAACGCTCGTCGACGGCGCCGCCGACCGCTGGTTTCGCCCCAGCGACGTGTGTGTCGCCCCCGACGGCTCGCTGATCGTGGCCGACTGGTACGACCCCGGCGTCGGCGGCCATGGCATGGGGGATGTCGAGAAGGGGCGGCTGTACCGGATCGCGCCGGCCGGCGCCCGCTGGGCGGTGCCCAAGGCAGACCTGGCCACGGTCGACGGCGCCGTCGCGGCGCTGGCCAGCCCCAATCTCTCCACCCGTGCCACGGCGCTCGAGCGCCTCGCGCGCGATCCGGCGGTGGCGGGCCCGGCGCTCGTTGCCGGGCTCGAGAAGGCGACCGACCTGCGCCATGCGGCGCGCCTCGCCTGGGCGCTGGGCACGCTGCCGGGGCGCGACCCGGCGTGGGTGGTGGCGTTTCTCGCCGGGGCGACGGCGCCGGAGCTGCGCATCGTGGCCGTGCGGCTCTCGCGGGCGACGCGCGGCGACACGCTGGCCCTTGCCGAGACGCTCGCCGGCGACGAATCGCCCGCCGTGCGCCGCGAGGTGGCGATCGCACTGGCCGGCCATGGCGGCGGCCGTGCCGACGGAATCTGGGCGCGCCTCGCCCGCGCCCATGCCGCCGGCGACCGGTTTGAGCTCGAAGCCCTCGGGATCGGCGCCGACGGCTCGTGGGACAGCCGCCTCGCCGCCTGGCAGCCCGACCTCCAGGAGCCGCTCTCGCCGGCGGCGCGCGAGATCGTGTGGCGCAGCCGCGGCACGCGCTCGGCCGAGTTGATCGCCCGGTTGATCGCCGCTGCCTCGATCGGCACCAGCGAGTCGCTCGGCCTGGTGCGGGCGCTCGACTTCCAGCCGGCCGCCACCGTCCGCGCTGCCCTGCCGGCGATCCTCGCCGCTGCCGACCGCTGGCCGGCCGACAAGCAAGCCGTGATCCTGCCGCTGGTCGCCCTGCGCGTCGATCCTGCCGACGCGGCCAGCGGGCCGGCCGCG
>JBJSXB010000362.1:0-5035 GCA_046086245.1 Planctomycetaceae bacterium
GTGCCGCTCGCCACCGGCTATCTGCGCACCGCCCTGCTCGCGGCCGGTTTGACCATCGCCGTCATTCCGGTGACACCGGCGATCGCGACGCTGCTCCTCGGCAGCCGCTACGCCAACGCCGCGCCCGTCGCCGCGGTGCTGCTCGTGGCCAGCGCGCTGCGGATGATGGCCCTCGCCGGTCGGGCGATCTCGGGCGGCCTCGGCGAGAGCACCGTATACTCCATCGGGCTGACCACGCTGGCGTGCGTCGGCGTCGCCGGATTCGTCCACCGCGCGCCGGAGATCGCCGCGCGGTTCGCCGCCCGTGGCATCGAGCCGATGGTCGCCTACGCGATCGTCACCGCGAGCCTGGCGCTGGCCACGGCGCTGGGATGCCTCGCGGCCGGCACGGTGATGGCCCGGGTGGCGTTCCCGTGGATCGCACTGGTGCGGACGGTGCTGGCCTGCGCCGTCGCGGCGGCGATCGGCTGGATCCTGCCCTGGACCGGACTCGGCGTCTTTCCGCGCCTTGCGGCGGTATCGGCCGTGTTCGCCGCCATCGCCACGCTGCTCGGTGACCGATCCCTCATCGGCGGCGTCGGCGCGCTGGTGCGACACGTGTCCGCCGGGCGGCCGGCACCGACCAACTCCACCGCGCCGTAAACGGCCCCCCTTCCCGGCGACGCGGCCAGCATGACGCCCGCTGCACCCATCTCATGAGGGGTATTCAGGTTCGTCGATACCACGGCTTTCGCCGGCCGAAACCCCTCTCGACCAGATCCGGCACGCCGCAACCTTGCGATGCCACGGCCGTTACATTGACAAGCCGTGTTCGGTTTCCGTCGCAGGCGTCGGGCCTGCCGACAGGGTTCCGCCCCGGATGGCAGGCCAAGCGATCCCGCATGGCATGCCGATGATCCCCGCCGGGGTGCCGCGCCCGGACTGCCGCGCCGTGCAGCGCGATCCAATCGAGAGGTGATTGCCGATGGCCACTGCGTCCGCCGCCGAAACCCGCCGCGCTCTCCGCGAACTGGCCGCCGAACGCAAGGGGTCGCAAAAGGGAGGGTGGGTGTTCTGGCTGGTGCTCCTGCTTCTGCTGCTCGGGTCGGTGGTGGGAATCGCCGGCTGGTGGCTCGGTTGGTTCACCACGCCGAAGGAAGTCGCGGAGTTCCGCGCGATGGTCGATCAACAGGTGGCCGATTACGACAAAATGGCCCGCAATGAGATGCCGTTCGGCGATGGCGCGAGCTTGCGGCCGATGTACGAGAAGGCGCGCGATCTGCCGCGCGAGGTCCGCGACCAGGCCATGGGCCGCCTCTTCGAGGCCCGTGAGCGGGCGGAGACCAATTCCTTCTTCGCCCTGCCGCCGCAGCAGCGACAGGCCGAGCTCGAACGCCGCCTCAAGGCGGAAGAGGAGCGCCGCAAGCAGTGGATGCAACGGCGGCAGCAGGACGGCAATCAGCAGCGTGGTCCTCCCGGCGGTCAGGCCTCGAACAATCGCGGCGGTCAACCCGGCGGCGGTCGCGGTGGACCGGGTGGCGGTGGTGGGCCTCCGGGCGGTGGTGGCGGGCCTCCGGGAGGCGGACGCCGCGGCGGTGGGGGCGAGGATGCCTCCAACGCCCGTTCTCTGTCCCGCCTCAACCGCAGCAGTCCCGACGATCGGGCCCGGCGGACGGAGTATCGCCGGATGATGGACGAGGCGCGATCGCGGCGCGGTGGCGGCGGCGGCGGCGGACGCTGAGGGCGCCGCACGCTTCGGGCCCCCACGCGGCACCATCCAACCGACGGCCGACCCAGGATCAGCGGTCTGTCGCGACCGGATGCCGTTTTCGCGATGGCGCCGTTCCCCTTGGCGACGATTGGTCGCTGCGGGCCCAATGGCGACGATCGTTCGCTGCGGGCACGGTTTCGCCGCCTGCACTCCGGCATGGCGCATACTTGCACCACCGGGGCAGCGGTCTTATCGTCCCTTGCGGTGACGGCGGATCGCCTCCGCCTCGGCCGACCGCTCGAAGCCGGCCCGTGACCGTTTTCCCCGTTTGCGAGGCACACCCGTTCCCATGGCGAAATCGAAGTCGAAGCGTTCCGTGTCGTCCGCCAGGCCAGCCGCCGAATCCGCCGCCGCGGCGTCGATGCTCGCGCGGGCCGGCGAACTGTTCACCGCCGCGGAGAAGCGCGTCTTCGATTCGAGCCTCGGGCACCAGTTGACCAAAGCGACCCACGAGCAGGTGCTCGTCGCATCGCGTCAGGCACGGGCGCTGCGCGACAAGTGGCATGCCCTGACGTCGAAGCAGCAGCGCGCCAACAAGCGTCTGGCCGCCGCGCGGACCGACGTGGCGGCGGGGCGGAGCCGGGAGAAACTCGATCTCTTCCAGGGGGTCGTGCTTCGCCTCGAGCGGCGGCTCGCGGAACTCTCGTCCGGTGTCTCGCAGGCGGTGGCGTCGCTCGCGGGCCGCGGCCGCAAGCCGGTGCGGCTCAAGGTCGATCCCGGCCAGAAGGGTCGCGGAAAGAAGATCGTGACCCGCGCCGCGCGCCGCACCGCCGGCAAGCCGGTGGCACCGGCGCGGCCGAGCGTCGCGGGCGCGATCCGGGCGATCACGGCGGCGGCGAACCCGCCGGCGGCGCCGGCGCCGAAGCCGGCCGCGAAAACCACCGCCGCGGAGCGCACGGTGTCGAAGAAGGTGCGCAACGCCGGCAAGCGGGCGCAGCTCACCGCCCTCGCGGGCAATCAGGCGATCCAATTCGACAAGTCGAAACAGCGGTCGGCGACCGCCGCTGCCAAGGCACGCCGGCTGGCGGTGCAGGGGCTCGACACGCGGCGCAGCGCCCACGCCGCCGCGCGGGTGCGGATGAAGCAGGCGCGGCGCGACCAGCGCTCGCGTTGATCGTTCGGGACTCCGGATCGGCGGAGCGACCTCACGCAGCCGGCCGCTCGAGGGCGGTCGGGGGGTGACCACGTCCCGTCGCCGGACGCTCCCTCCGGCCTTCCCGGCCTCCGGTCGCTCGATGCTGACTGCGCTTCGCCATCCATGGCTCCGCTGGTCAGCAACGCCGGCTCTCAGGGCATGGGCAGCCCCTCGCCGCCGGTGGCCGAGAGAGGGGGTCGGGACGAAAGGGGGGGGTCGGTTCGCTTCGGTTCGACTGGCGTCGCGGTGGGGCCGCAGTGGCGCGTCGGGAGTGGAGTCGTTGCGGTGGGAAGCGTCGCCGTCAGTCGCGGCTCTTCCCGCGGCCGCCGCGGCGATCACCGCGGCCACCCCGCGGCGAGGGGCCGCGGGACGCTCCCCGGCGAGTGCCCGACTTTCGATCGGCCGCGCCGTCGATCGGTTGGGCACGCCGCCGCGGATCGGGCAGCGGCACCGTGGTCTCGGGCACGCACACCCAGCCGTCGAGCAGATCGGCCAGTCGGCCGCCCGCCAGGCCCGAGGCCTCGACGAGCACCATCCGCGGCGCCGTGTCGATCACCGACACGCCCGCGGTGGCGGAAATCCGCTTCAGGTCGGCCGCCGGGGCCGATCCCTGCCCGGTGAAGCGCAAGACGTAGCGTTGCATGACGCGCGGCGGTGATCCGCCGACCCCGGCCGACCCCCTCAGTATCCCAGCGCCGGTGGCCGCCGGCAATCGCGCGGTTGCGGGCGCGGAACTGGAGGGCACACTTGAAGCATTGCCGTCGCAGTCGCGGAGAACGCGGCGGCGTTTTTCCAAGGGCTGGGAACACGTGACCGACGACCCCAATCCGGTGCGGTTCGTGGTCCTCCCGCCGACGGGCACGCGCCCCGCGGCGGAATTCGGCGATCTCCTCGAGCAGCTCGGAGGGCTCACCAGCGCCGTCGCCGCGCGCCAATTCGCCGCCAGCTGCGGGATGCGACGCGGCCGCGTGGAGTGCGACATCCGCGTGCTCGACAGCGTGCGCGACGACGGTCCGAAGCTGATGCAGATGTCGCCCGAGGCGGCCAATCAGCTGCGTGCCCACCAGCCGGGCCTGCGGATCGTCCCCGAGGTCTTTTTCTCCCCGGCCCACGTCCGTCACGCCGCCCGCCGCGCCGCACCGCGGGCGGCATCGGCCGCGAAGACGGCCTTCTCGGTGGTCGCCCGTGTCGGTGGCGAACCGATCCGCGGCGCCACCGTGGTGGCGTTCACCGACTTCGCCGCGGGGATCGGCGGCGAGGGGCGGACGAAGGCCGACGGCAGCGCCCTTTTGTCGCTCGGGGCGATGAAGCGGATCGAGCGGATCTACGTCTACGCGCCGCCCGGCTGGTGGGGTGGCTTCCGCCGCAACGTGATGGTGATGCGCGGTGAACCGATCGTGGTGCGGCTGTCGAAGCTCGACCTCGCCGACCCCGACGCGTTGCGGCATTACTACCCGTCCACCGCGCCCGACGTCGGCAGCGGCGTGACGGTCGGCGTCGTCGATACCGGGGTCGGGCCCCATGACGATCTCTTCGTCGCCGGCGGGCTGAATACCGTGCTCGGCGAGGACGCCGCCGACTTCGCCGACAGCGGCGCCGGCCATGGCACGCATGTGGCGGGGATCATCGCCGCGCGCGGCACGCCGCCGACGGGTGTCCGCGGGGTGGCGCCGGGGGTGCGGCTGATGAGCTACCGGGTGTTCGGCAAGGATCAGTCGGGGGCGAGCAACTTCGCGATCCTCAAGGCGATCGACCGCGCCGTGCAGGATGGCTGCGACATCGTCAACCTGAGCCTCGGCGGCATCGTCCGCGATCCGGCGATCGCTTCGGCAATCCAGGATGCCCGTGCCGCCGGCACGGTGGTGATCGGCGCCGCGGGCAACGACCAGCGCGCACCGGTGAGTTTCCCGGCGGCGGAGCCGGCCTGTCTGGCGATCTCGGCCCTCGGGGTGAAGGGCACCTTCCCGCGCGGGGCGATGGAGGAAGCGGACGTCCGCGAGCCGTTCGGTACCGACCCGCGCGAGTTCATCGCCGGGTTCTCGAACGTGGGGATGGAGATCGACCTGGCGGGGCCCGGGGTGGGGGTGGTGTCCACGGTGCCGGGAGGCCTGGCGCCGATGAGCGGGACGTCGATGGCCAGTCCGGCGGTG
>JBJSXB010000363.1:0-4043 GCA_046086245.1 Planctomycetaceae bacterium
GCCCTCGCCGACGGCCGGGTGCGCTACGCCGGATCGCTCGCCCGATACTCCTTCGCCGAGGAGCACCAGCCGAAGTCGGCGACCCTCGTCACGCTCGACGGCGCGGGGAGCGTCACGCTCGAGACGATCGACATCCCCCAACTCCACCCCATGCGCAGCCTGCGCGGCACGCTCGCGGAGCTGCTCGCCGCCGCGGCGGCAGACGGCACTCGGCAGCACGACCTGATCCGCGCGACGCTCACCGATCCGGTGCCGCCGGCCGGAGCCCGGGAGCGGCTCGTGGCCTTGTATCCCCATCTCCTCGAAGTCCGCCACGAAGTCACCGAGCGGCGGAAGGGTGCCGCTGCAACGCCTTCGGCCAGCGACCTGTCGAGCCGATCGCCGCACGATTTCGTCGATGATTTCCTCAAAGACCGCTACCCCGACGCGACCGACCCGGCGCTCGTGCGGCTGGCCCGCGCCTGCATGGAGGCGGCGATCGCCGCGGGGGGGCAGCGATGAGGTTTCAGCGGCTCACGATCAGCGGCTTCGGGCCCTTCGCCGGCACCGAGACGATCGACTTCGAACGGCTCGCGAAGGCCGGCCTGTTTCTCCTCGCCGGGCCCACCGGAGCCGGCAAGACGACGCTGCTCGATTCGATCTGCTACGCGCTCTTCGGCGAGACCACGGCCGAGGGCCAGGGCAAGGGAGCGGTCGACGGTCGCACCGGCGCCGAGCTGCGGTCGTCGCGGGCGCGGGCCGATCAGCTCACCGAGGTGAGCCTCGAGTTCGTCGTCGGCGGCCGCCTCTACCGGGTCGTCCGCAACCCGCAGTATGTCCGCGCGAAACGCGGCGGCGGGACGACCACCGAACAGGCGAACGCCTCCCTGCACCGCTGGCAGTCCGCACCCGACGGGACCGGCGGGCGCTACGAGCCGGTGGCCGGAAAGGTGCGCGACGTCACCGAGCGGGTGGAGGAGATCACCGGTTTCACCGCCGACCATTTTCGGCGCGTGGTGGTCATCCCGCAGGGGCGTTTTCGCGACGTGCTCGTCAGCACCGCCGAGGCCCGCGAGGATCTGCTCAAGCGGATCTTCGGCACGGAGGTCTACGAGCGGTTCGAGGAGACCGTCGCCACGCGCGCCCGCGAAACCGCGCAGCAGGTGGCGACGATCGCCGCGGACCGCACCCGCGTGCTCGGCGGCCACGACTGGGCGACGGGGCTCGACGATGCCGCGGTCGCGGTGCGGATCGGCGAGAATCTCGCCGCCGCGCGATCCCGCGCCGAGGCGACGGGCCGCGTCCTCGCCGACGTCAACGCCCGCCACGATGCCGCGGCGCGCCAGCTCGGTGCGGCCGCCGAGCTGCAGCGCCTGGTGGAAGGAGTCGCGGAGGCCGAGAAGAGGCTCGCCGCCGCGACCGCGGCCCGCGACGCGCTCGCCGACGGCCGGGATGCACTCGCCCTGGCCACCGCGGCCGCGGAGCCCGCGCGGCTGCGGGCCGTCGCCAGCGAACGGGCGACCGAGGCCGCGGAAGCGGCCACGGCGCTGGCCAGCCAGCGGTCGCGGCGCTTGGCGGCGGAGGCCACGGTCGCCGCGGCGGTATCGCGGTCGGCGACGGCGCAGCAGGACCATAACGCGGTCGAGGAGATCGATCGGCGGCTCGGCGTGATCGGCAGCGTGCTGGCGGACGCCAGCGCGCTCCGCGGGCGGCATGCCGACGCCGCCGAGCGGCTTCGCGCGGCGGGCGACGCCGTCACCCGTGCCCGTCGCGACGAAGCGGCCGCCAACGCGGCGGCTCGACGGGCCGAGAAGGAGCGGGGCGCTGCCGAGGCGGCCTGCGGCGACGCGCGGCGGTTGCACGGCGCCAACGCCGCCGCGCGGCTCGCGGCGGCGCTCGCGTCCGGCACCCCCTGCCCCGTCTGCGGCAGTCACGATCATCCGCGGCGGGCCACTCCGATCGACGGCGCGCCGACCGATGGGGAGGTGGAGCGACTCGAGGACGGCCTCGTGTCGGCGGTGCGGCGGCGGCAGGCGGCCGCCACCGCGCTCGCCGCCGCCGTGGAGGCGCGCGTGGCGTCCGAGGGGCAGGAGAAGGCGGCCCGCGCGGTCGTCGCCGCCCTGGCGCCGCTGCCGGCGGTGGGCGATCTCGAGCGCGAGCGCGACGGGCTCCAGGTCCGCCGCGCGGCGCTGGAGACCGCGCGGCGGGCGGCGGTCGCGGCGGTCGAGGCGGCCGAGCGGGCGCTGCGGGAGGTGGCGGAGACGCTGGCGGCGGCCGAAGCGCGCTGCGTCGATACCGCGGCCCGCGCCGAGGAGGCGGCCTGCGCCTTCACCGCGGCGCTGACGGCCTCCCCGTTCGCCACGGCCGAGGCGCTGGCGGCGGCTTTCCGCGAACCGGGCTGGATCGCGACGCTCGAAGCGCGGATCGCCGCCAGCGACCGCGAGGCGGTCATGGCCGCGGAGATGCTCGCCGATCGTCGGCACCAGCTCGGCGGCCGCGCCGCGCCCGATGTGGCGGCGCTCCAGGCGGCGCACGACGCCCTCGTCGCCAATCGCGGTGCCGCGGTGGCGGACGACGAGGAGGCGCGGCATGGCGTGACGACGCTCGAACGGCTCGCGGGAGACCATGCCGAGCTGGCGGCGCGCTGCGCGCTGGCCGGCAGGGAGGCGGACACGGCGCACGCCCTCCACCGGATGGTGAGCGGCACGGCCCATGCGCAGGACCGGCTTTCGCTCCACCGCTGGGTGCTGGCGGCGGTGCTCGAGCAGGTCGTGGCCCATGCCACGGTGCTGCTGCGGCAGATGACACGCGGGCGCTACGAGCTGGTGCGGGCGGAGTCGGCGGCGCGAAACGTGCTGGCGGGCCTTGAAATCGACGTCTTCGACCACTGGACGGGCACGCGCCGCGGGGCCCGGACGCTCTCCGGGGGAGAGACGTTCCTGGCGTCGCTGGCGCTCTCGCTGGCGCTGGCGCGCGCGGCGGAGGAGCACCAGGGGGGGAGGCGGTTGGAGACGGTGTTCATCGACGAGGGGTTCGGGTCGCTCGACGCCGACACGCTCGAATACGCGCTGGTCGCGCTGCAAGGCCTGCGGGCGGAGGGGCGCGTGGTCGGGGTGATCTCGCACGTCGAGGAGATGCAGCGTTCGATTCCCGCGCAGCTCCGCCTCGTGCGCCGCGGCGAGGTGACGACGACGGAGATCGTCGGCGTGCCGTGACGCCCCCCGCGTGCGTGTGGAAGCAGGCGAGTGCCGACTTGGCGTTGTTCAAGCATCTCCGCGGGCCCCATGCCGCCGCCCCGATCCCGTCAGGCCGCGAGGCGCGTTGCCGCGCGGGCGCCGGTCAGGCGGGGCGACGGACGGCGGCGCGGGGCCGCCGATCGGGCTTGCGGCGGAGAGCCCGGGGAAGCGGGGACGATGGGGGTTTCCCCGCCCCGCTGAAGGTCAGCTCGAGGAGCTTCGCCAGGCTGTGGCGACCGGCCACCACCGTCGCTCCGTTGGCCAACGTGATCCGCACTGCCGGGAGCTGGGCTTTCCTGGTCGGCATGGGCACCTCCCTCGGCTGGCTGACTTCTTCTGTATCGGCAAACCAACCGGGCGTATCCAACCTGATCGGCCTCTCGGCCGCGGTGGCCGGCGGTATCATGAACCGACTCGGCTTCGTGCCCGCGCCGTTGAGTCGGCACGGTCCAGACCAAGGAGCAACCGCTTGGGGAGCACGTTCGTGTCCCTCCGCATCTGCCAACGCAGGCGTTGGTCACGCCATGGCCGCGGGGCCGCGACGGTCTCGATCGTCGTGCTGATCGTGATGGTCGCGCTCCAGGCGACGGTGGCCGCGGGCCGCGACTGGCCGCAATTCCGCGGCCCCACGGGCCAGGGGCTCGCCACCGACGGCGATCCGCCAGCCTCCTGGGACCTCGCCAACAACGTCCGCTGGAAGGTGGCGGTCCCCGGCAAGGGCTGGTCGAGCCCGATCGTCCGCGGGGAACGGATCTTTCTCACCACCGCCGTTGCCTCCGCCGAAGAGCCGCCGGCGTCGCACTCGCTGCGGGTCGTCTGCCTCGACCT
>JBJSXB010000364.1:0-6349 GCA_046086245.1 Planctomycetaceae bacterium
CCCCCGGAGACCGAGCCATCCCCGAAGACCATGCCCCATCCGACAGCGCCCCATCCGACAGCGCAGTGGGATCCGGTGGCACTCCGCTGAGCGCATCCCGCGCCTCGCGGGTCCGAAACGGGCCGACGTCGCCTGCGGGACTCGATCGCCGCCCCCCCGACGGCAGGCCGGCGGCCCGTGAATTCGGTGAAGGGGCAGAGCCGCGGCGGCGGGAGATCAGTCGAATCATGCTGTGCCCAGCGACCGCATCCCGGCATGTGCCCTGCGAAACCACGACGGGAAACACGACCCATGGCTGCTGAGCGACGGCGGCGCGGGGACCACTCCCCAGCGGACGACCGTCCCCCGCCGAACACGGTGTCGCGGGGGACCACCGTCGCGGCGGACCGCCGTGGAACCGGGGTCCTCACCCCGCCTGCTGCTTCTCGATGAACTCGACCGCCTGTCCCACCGTCTGGATCTTCTCGGCGGCGTCGTCCGGGATGTTGATCTCGAACTCCTCCTCGAGTTCCATCACCAATTCCACGGTGTCGAGCGAATCGGCGCCGAGATCGTTGATGAACGAGGTCTGAGGGGTGATCTGTTCCTTGCTCACCCCGAGTTGCGAGGCGACGATGTCGATCACCCGATCTTGAACGGAAGCCACCGTGAATCCTCCTGCGAGCCGATGAACCGGGGCCGGTTGAAGGTCCGACCGTCACCCGGGGGTGATCCGATCCTCGCCGACGACGACGTCCGCCGCGAGTCCGGAAACGAGCGTTGGATATACCCGTTGGCCGCGGAGAGTGTCCAGACCGCACTTTCCCCAGACCCCCCAGGTGGAACCGCGGGTCCTCGACGCCGCGGGAAGCCCGTTTCCGGCCGCCTTCCGGGACGGGTACGACGTGGCCGCCGCGCCGCGGTCCGGTGCGGCGCATCGGCGTTCGCGGCGACAGCCGCGCGGGTCGGGTCCGCAATGCCGCCACGCCCATCCGGCGTCAGCCGATCAGCCCACCATCCACGGTCAACACCTGGGCGTTGACGTACGACGACGACGGGGACGCCAGAAACAGCACCGCGTCGGCGACTTCCCACGCTTCGCCGAGTCGCTTCGCGGGCACGCGCTTCTTCACCTCGTCCATCAGGGCCGGGCCGAGGGCGGCGGTCATGTCGCTGGCGATGAAGCCCGGGGCGACCGCGTTGACGGTGATTTTCCGTCCGGCAAGTTCCTTCGCCACGGTCCGCGTCATTCCCACCAGCCCGGCCTTCGACGCCGAGTAGTTCGCCTGACCGGGATTGCCGATCAACCCCGAGACGCTGGCGACGTTGACGATCCGGCCGTAACGCTGCTGCATCATCGGTCGACTGACGGCCCGCATGAAGAGAAACGGACCGCGAAGATTGGTCGCGATGACCGTGTCCCATTCGTCATCGCTCATCCGCGGGATGAGCGTGTCACGGGTCACCCCGGCGTTGTTGACGAGGATGTCGATGCGCCCCAACTCGGTGTGAATCCGCTCGACAAGTGCCGTGACGGCCTCTGCGTTCGACACGTCGCCGGGAAAACACTCGGCCCGACCGCCGCCGGCCCGGATCGCGGCCGCGACCTCGTCGAGTTTGCCGACCGAGCGGGCGACGAGCGCCACGGTGGCTCCGTTGGCTGCGAGCGTCTCCGCGATCGACCGCCCGATCCCCTGGGAGGCACCGGTGACGATCGCGACCTGCCCGCCGAGATCGACCCGCAAGCGATCCTGCCGGTTGCCCGCTGTCTCCGCCATCGTCGTCTCCGCCATCGTCGTTTCTCCTCGCGCGACCCATGCTCCGACGGTCCGGCACGCCGCCGTCGGTCACTCGCAGACACCCGACATGCCGACGGTGCGATCGATGCGCTTCATCAGCCCGCGGAGCACCCTCCCGGGCCCCACCTCGATCATCGTCCGCACGCCCATGGAGAGGAGGTACCGCATCGAGTCCTGCCACTCCACGACGCCGACGAGCTGCTTGGCAAGCAGCTCGCGGATCTCCCCCGGATCGACGTGCGGCCGGGCATCGACGTTGCTCACGACCGGAATCTGCGGGGCGTGCAGCGGGGTCGCCGCGAGGGCGGCGGCGAGGCGTTCACGTGCCGGCTCCATGAGGGACGTGTGGAACGCCCCGGCGACGTCGAGCGGCACGCACTTCATCGCCCCGGCGGCGGTCGCCGCCACGGCCAGCCGGTCGCAGGCGGCGGCGCTCCCGCTGACCACGATGTTCCCGGGGCAAAGCACGTTGGCGACCGACAGCACGTCCGCCCCGCGAACCTCCGCACACAGCGCGGCGATCTGCTCCCGCTCGAGGCCGAGCACGGCGACCATTCCCCCGGGGCGGGCGTCGGCGCACGCCTGCATCGCCCGGCCTCGGGCGTCCACGAGGCGGACGGCATCCTCGAAATCGATCGCCCCGGCGAAGACGAGCGCCGTGTACTCCCCGAGCGACAAGCCCGCGACCGCGGCGACGTGGGCTGGATATCCGTCACGCCGGGCACGCAACACCTCGAGGGCGGCGAGGCTCGTCACCAGGATGGCGGGCTGGCTGACCGCCGTCGAATCGAGCCGCGCCGCGGGACCTTCGCGGCACACGGCGGCGAGGTCGTACCCGAGAATTTCGCTGGCGCGGCCGAACAGTTCGAGGGCCGGTGCATGGTCGCACCATGCACCGAGCATGCCGACCGATTGGGCGCCCTGTCCGGGAAACAGCAGGGCTGCCGGCGGGTCGGCCGGGCAAGAATCGCGACCCGGCGACTGGTTGGCAGACGATGCCAACGCGTCATTCCTCGGACTTGACGACCGCCCGGCCCATGTAGTGGCCGCAGGATCCACAAATCCGATGGGTCGGAACCGCCTTTCCGCAGTTGGAGCAGAAGGTCAACTGCCGGGGAACGAGAAAATCATGGGCCCGCCGGGAGCGGGTTTTTTGATTCGACTGACGTCGCTTTGGAACGGCCATGACGCACCCTGCCTGCGGGAACCACCGGAACCCACGTACTGTAGTGAGACGGCCGCTGGCCGGTCAAACCGGGATCGCCGGCGTCGCGTCGGACCACCGCCTGCCGGTCAAAAAAGGCGTGGCTGCCCGGCAGCCCGGGGGGGCACCCCGAGGTGCTCCTCACCGCGTGGCGTCAACTGCCTGCCCCGCGGCGTCCGCACCACCAGTTCGCAGCGCAACAGGAACGGCTCGACGTCGGACTCCAACGTGTCGGTCGCGCTGCTCATGGTGTGGGCGATCGCCTCGATTCCCACCGGACCGCCGCCGAAGACACGGTGGATCGTCTCCAGGTAGCGGCGGTCGAAGCTGTCGAGCCCGATCGAATCGATGCCCTGCATGTCGAGCGCCTGCCGGGTGATGCTCAGATCGATCCGCCCGCCGGCCCGGCTGGTGGAGTAGTCGCGGATCCAGCGGAGGCGGTTGTTGGCGAGGCGGGGCGTGCCGCGACTGCGTTCCGCGATCTCGTCGGCGCTCGCGTCGTCCATCGGCATGCCGAGCCGCGCCGCGGATCGGCGCACGATCTCGGCGAGGTCCGCGGGGGAATAGAAGTCGAGGTGCTCGCGCATCTGGAAGCGATCGCGCAGCGGGGCCGAAATCAACCCTGCCCGTGTCGTCGCCCCGACGAGTGTGAACGGCCGTAACGGCATGTTGATCGTGCGGGCCGCGATCCCTTCGCCATAGGTGAAATCGACCCGAAAATCCTCCATCGCCGGATAGAGGAACTCCTCCACCGCGATCGGCAGCCGGTGGATCTCGTCGATGAACAGCACCGATCCCTCCGCCGCATTGGTGAGGTAGGGCATCAGGTCCTTGGGAGCCGACAGCGCCGCGCCGCTGGCGATCTGGACCGTCGTGCCCAACTCCCGCGGGATGCAGGTGGCGAAGGTGGTCTTGCCGAGTCCGGGCGGTCCGTCGAGAAGGATGTGCCCGAGCACGTCTCCCCGCTTGCGCGCGGCGTCGACGGCGATGGAGAGTCGCTCGTGCACCTCGCGCTGGCCGACCATCTCGGCCATCCGCTGCGGACGAAGGTCGCGGTCGTCACCATCACCGTCGGGCTGGGGCGCCGACGGATCGGGACGGACCGTCGCCTCGCGGTTGCTACGCGTCATCCCGTCCCCCTCTGGTCATTTTCCCTTCTGCCCCTGACGGTAGATCGCCTCGAGCGCTTCCTGCGGATCCTTCCACGGCTTCTTGGAGCCGCGCAGGCCGTCGACGAGGCGCCGGGCATCGGTCTCGGAGTGGCCGATCGACCGCAGGACGGCGAACGTCTCGGCGAGAATGTCGCCGGCACTGGGGGCGGCGAGGGGCACGTCACGCCGCACCGCGAGCGCGAACTTCGGCATCCGTCGCCGCAGTTTGGCGATCATCCGCTCCGCGGTGGCCGCACCGATGCCGGGCAGCGTGGCGAGCGTCGCGGCGTCCTGTTCCTCGATCGCGGTGGCGATCTCGCCGACGGGGCGCACCATCGCGCGCAGCGCCTTGCGGACCCCGACGCCGTCGACTTCGCAGATCAGATCGAAGAACTCGCGCTCGACTTCGGAAAGAAAGCCGACGAGCCGGGGGACGAGATTGCCGCGGCCGGGCGTCCCCTCGAGAAACTCGAGCGTGTGGAGCGTGACCGTCGCGCCGGCGCGACCTTGGAGCTCGCGCCGCACCATGTCGGGCACGAGCAACTCGTGCACCACCGCCCCCACGGCGAGGTCGATACCGGCCGGATCGACGCGCTCGAGAACCCCGGTGAGCCGCTTGATCATCGTTGCCCGCCTCCACGCCCGGCGCCGCGCGGCTGGAGCAGGCGCAGACGGAGATGCCAGTCGGTGATCGCCACCGCGAGCGCGTCGGCGGCGTCGGCGGGCTGCGGCAGCGTGGCCAACCCCAACTCGCGCTGAACGGCGCGCTGCATCTGCCCCTTGTCGGCACGACCGCTGCCGGTGAGAAGCCGCTTCACGCGCGCCGGCGGATAGTGCTGGACGCCGAGCCCACACTGGGCGGCGGCCAGACAGATCACCCCCCGTGCGTGCCCCATGAGGATCGCCGTCCGCGGGTATTTCCCATGAACGAACAATTGTTCGACGGCCAACGCGCCGGGCCGCAATTCCTCGATGACTTCACGCACGCCGTCGTGGATGCTCGCCAACCGCTCCTCGATCGCCGTTCCTCGGGAGCGCACCGTGCCCGCCTCCACCAGGCGGATCACCCCGGAACACCACTCGACGACGCCGTAGCCGGTGACCTCCAGCCCGGGGTCGAATCCGACGACACGCACCACGGAGCGTCCCGTGGTCTCATGCTGGACCACGGTCTCATGCTGGACCACGGTCGCTTGCTGGGCCACGGTTGCCCGATGGGCAGTTGGCGCCCGATGGGTCACGGTCGCCTCGGCACTGTGCGCACGAACAGCCCTCATGCAGGCAGCGTAGCGACACCGACCGGGGAACCCCAAGTCCAAACCGCCGCGTGCCACCGCTGGTGGGCGGCGCCGCGTCGAGAGATGTACCGTCGACTACACCCCGCAGGGCTCGAACCTGCAACCTTCGGTTCCGTAGACCGATGCTCTATCCAATTGAGCTAGGGGTGCCCGTGACCCGACGGCCAATCGCGCCGAGGCCCTCGATCCATGAAGGATAACGCACCGTCGCTCGCCGACCAAGGGAACCCGTCGCCTGCCGACCGTATCGCATCAGTCGATCCCCGCGGTCGTCCCCTCGTCGATGAATCCTTCCTGATCGATCGCGAGGTCGCGATCGAGGACCGAATGGGCCGGTATCCGCCTCGCGGCGCTGTCGTTCACCGCGGCGTTGCGCGGCCGGGGCAGGGGCGCTCCGATCACCAGCCCCCGCGCATCGGCGGCCACGCCCTCGATCGGAGGCAGACCGAGCGACAGCCGCTGCGCCGCCGTCGGCCAGACGACGACGCCGCTGACGACACGACCGAGGCTCGCGGGCCGAAACGGGACGTCGTGGCCGGGGGGAACCCGTGAGGGCGGTGTGTTCATCGCCACGAGAACCTGTCCCGAACACGCGGTCCAAGCGGTGACCGGCTCGACCCCAAAGCGCTGCCGGAAGGCGTCTGCGGCCGCATCGGCCCGCGACTTGTCCGCCCGCTCGGCCAGCGGGACGACGATCGCATCGAGCCGCGGCGGAAGGGAAACCGTGTCACCGGCTGCGACCAATGTCTCGAGATGGCGGATCGGCGCCAGCCAAATCGTCGCGCCAGCGGAGGCGAGGCGATTTGGCTGGCGCCGATCCGCCATCTCGAGACATTGGTCGCAGCCGGTGACACGGTTTCCCTTCCGCCGCGGCTCGATGCGATCGTCGTCCCGCTGGCCGAGCGGGCGGACAAGTCG
>JBJSXB010000365.1:0-16701 GCA_046086245.1 Planctomycetaceae bacterium
CATGGATGGACTTTGGCCACGGGCTGTTAGCAGGCTGTGGACAAACAGCCTGCCGCACCTCAGGGATGAGGTGCCGGGAGTGGAACTCCCGTGAAAAGCGAAGCTTTTCGAGTGGCCAAAGGCCATGGATGGACTTTGGCCACGGGCTGTTAGCCTTCGGCGCGTCGCAACCACCGCCAGAGTTCGACGAAGCGGGGCGGCTGGCCGGTCCGGAGAATGCCGGTGGCGAAGACGCGGCCGGCCAGCCAGAGGGTGAACGCCACCGCCACGAGGAGCAACAGCGTGGTCCCGATCACTTCCCAAGTCGGCGGCGACGCCGCCGCGCGGTTCATCATCACGAACGGCGTGTAGATCGGAATCCAAGACATCACGCGTGCCAGCGTGCCGTTAGGATCCTTGGGGATGAAACTCATCGTCAGCAGCGGCACGATCATCACGATCATCACCGGCTGCATCATGTTCTGCGCCTCCTTGAGCGTGTTGCAGACGCTCCCGAGTGCGAGGAACAGGCTGCCGTAGAGAAGGTAGCCGAGCACGAAGTAGCCGACGAACGCCGGCAGCAGTCCCGAGTGAGTCACCACGTCGAGGAGGCTGCGCGCCTGCTCCGCCTGGGGGCCCGCCTGCCACCAGAGGATGCCGACCATCCCGGCGATCCAGGCGACGATCATGGTCAGGCCGACCGCCGCGATGCCGAGCAGTTTGCCGGCCATCAACTCCCCCGGGGTGACGCTCGACAGCAGCACCTCGACCAGGCGGTTCGATTTCTCCTCGATCGTGTTGTTGAGCAGCAGCGATGCCACCGCGAAGATCGACGACCACAGCAGATACACGAATCCCACCGGCGCCCATTGCCGCAGTTGGTCGGCGAGGCTCACCTGCTCGCGGCCGCTCTCCTTCCGTGGGTCGAGCTTCACCAGCGGCACGCTGGTTCGTTGCACGGCCTGCACTGCCGCGGCATCCATTCCCCTGGCGACGTACTCGGCCCGGCGCTGCTGCTCGTTGATCGCCCGCTCGATCTCGGCGCGGAGGTCGGTGTCGGCGAGGTTGGCGGCCCAGTATTGCACGCTGTCGGACGCCGAGGGCATCCGCGGGGGGGCACCCGGCCGGGACACGTGATCGGCGATGTCCTTCGGCACGATCACCGCCGCGAACAGGTCGGTCGGCCGGCCGTCGAGATCGATCGTCTTCTCGCCGCGCAACCAAGGGCGCAGATGCTCGGCGATCGCCGTCGGAGCGGCGCTGGAGTCGATGCCCGGGGGGAGATCGACACGCACGAACAGCCGGCGCGGCGGAACGAAAGGGGGAGCGTCGGCGGCGAGCAGGCCGTTGACCTTCGCCATCGCCACCGCGAGCCCGCCGGCATTGACGAACGCCTCGAGCGCCGCCGGATTGGTTGCGGAGAACTCCTCGAGCATCTTCTCGACGTCGATGGCCGGGGTCGTCTCCAGGTCGGCGGGCTGCGCGTCCTTCGGCCGGATCGCATGTTTTCCGAAATACTCGCCGAAGGCCTTCATCACCTCGCGCTGGTGCAAGCGGTCTACGGCCGTGTCGATCGCGGCGTCGTAGACGCGGCCGGGATCGACCACGACGAAGGCGCGCGTGGGGGTACTCGATTCGAGCAATCGCTGCGCGGAGAAACCGAGCACCAGCAGCAGCGGCACCATGGCGATGCCGATCCAGAAGCCCTTGGTATGGACGTTCTCGGCGAATTCGCGGCAGGCGACGAGCCACGCGTTTCTCATCCCACCGCCTCCGTCGCCTGGTCGGGACCGACGAGTCGCAGGAACACGTCGCGGAGCGTCGGTTCGCTCCGGTCGAATCCGAGGAGTTGGATGCCGTCGCGGAAGCAGGCGGCAAGCACCGCGTCGGCGTCGCCATCGTCGGCGAGGGTCACCTCGTGGCGATCCCCATCGAGCGTCGTCAGTCCGGTGACGCCCGGAATGGAACGCAGCCGTGCCGGATCGGCCGGGGTACGGATCACGATCCGTCGTGGGATGATCCGCCGTGCTTCGGCGACGGTGCCGTCGAAGACCGCGCGGCCGCGGGCGATGAGCACGAGGCGGTCGCAGAGGCGTTCGGCGTGTTCCATGATGTGCGTCGAAAACACGATCGTCGTGCCCTCGCGCTTCAGGTCCTCGATCAGGTCTTCGAGCACCTGCTGGTTGACCGGGTCGAGCCCGGAGAACGGCTCGTCGAGGATCACGAACTCCGGACGGTGGGCGATCGACGCCAACACCTGGACCTTTTGGCCCATTCCCTTGGACAGCGCCTCGCACTTGCGCCGCGAGAACTCGCCGAGGCCATAGCGATCCAGGAGTTCGTCCGCCCGATGCAGGGCGGCGGCGTGTGGCATGCCCTTCAGCGAAGCGAAGTAGGCGATGATGTCGCGGGCCCGCATCTTCTTGTAGAGCCCCTTTTCCTCCGGGAGGTAGCCGATCCGCTCGCGGACGAGGCGTGCCGACGGCTGGCCGAGGATGCTGATCCGCCCGGCGGTCGGCTGGTAGATCGACAGGGCCATGCGGATCGTCGTCGTCTTCCCGGCACCGTTGGGCCCGAGGAAGCCGTACACGCTGCCGCGCGGCACCGTGAGCGACACGTCATGGACGGCGGTGAAGGCGCCGAACGTTTTTTTCAGGCCGTCGAGGATGAGGACGGGCTGGGACGACTGCAACACGCGGGCGACTCCCGGACGACCCCAAGGTTATAGTCGTCCCGTCATGGGCTTCCCACGCCACCGTCCGACGCCGCCTCGGCCGCCGCTCAGGCGGGACGCGTCGGCCAGCACCCCAGTCGCCTGTAGAGATCGGCCAGCAACCAGATCGGTCCGATGAGGAGAAACTGCACGTCGTCGAGGAACGACGGCTTTCGTCCCTCGATCGCGTGCCCGAGGAACTGACCGATCCAGGCGACGGCGAACACCCCCAGGGCCGCCCCCCACAGCGGCACCGGGCCGTACGTGGCGAACGCCCGGATGCCCGCGAGCGCCAGCGTTGAAAAAAGAAGCATGCCCAGCGCCAAGCGCGGCGACAGGCGCAGGTAGAACACCGACGACGCCGCGACCGCGACCACGGCCCAATCGATCCCCAACGCCGCCATCGCCTGCGGGCGCGGCAGCGCCGCGAACAACGCCAGCACACTGACCGTGATCGCCGGCACACAGACCCAGTGGAACGCCTTGTTGACCGGGTGGCGGTGGCATTCGCCGTAGGCGTCGAGCCAGTCACCGACCGTGCGCCGCGTCGCCATCGGTCATCGCTCCGCCGGCAGGTGCTCGATCCAGGCACGCACAAGCGCCACCGCCTCGGCGTGGACGGTCTTTCGCCCCAGGCTCGGCATCATCACCGCCGGCTCGACGGTCTCGAGCCGATGGACGAGGATCGAGTCGTCCGGCTTGCCCGGGACGATATCGTAGGCGCGGTCGCCGGCGCCCCGGCCGGCCGCCACCGGGCTCTTCCATACCCCGGCCCGGGCGGGATCGGTCTGCGTGCGCCGCAGGTCGAGCCCGGTGGTGCGGGCGCTGCCGGCGGGGTTGTGGCAGTGGGCGCAGTTCACGTCGAGCCAGCCCCGCGCCCGGTCCGCGACCGAGCCGGCCTGCGGATCGAAGGCGGCCGGAAGCGCGGCGGTCGCCCCGCCGTCGGGCAGCCCGGTGAGCCGGCCCGCGGCGGCGAGCCGCGCGAGTTGATCGCCGGCCGCGTCGTCTGCCGGGCGGTGCATGTTGGCTGCGGTCGGGCCGAGCGGCTCGTAGGAGGGCCGTCCACCGTCGCGCACCTGGGCGTGGCAGGACAGGCACTGGTTCGCCCCGGGAATCTCGTACGTGAGCACGCCGCCGGATCCACCGGCGGCGTGCTCGACGACATCCACCTGGCGGCCACCGAGGCAGAGCACCGCATCGTCCTGTGCGTCGTTCCACAGATACGAGGCACCGAACCAGCCTTCGGGCGTGCGCATCTCGATCCGCGTCTCCACGTGGCGCTCGCCGCCGTCGGCGGAGGCGTTCGGGAATGAGAACGTCTTGGCGATCAGCGTGCCGACGGGGAACTCGAGCACCCCCGCATCGCGGTAGGCGATCGCGGCGCCCTCGGGAAGACGGATGAAACGCCGCTTCCGGGAGTGGTCGGAGAACAACTCGGTCGCCAGCGCATAGGGCACGACGCCTGCGGCGGGCGTCTGCCGGGCCGGCGGTCCGGAGAACAAATCCAGCGCCGCCAACGACGAAGGTAAACCGCGGTAGAACCGGACCGCCGCGGGCAGTTCCCGACTCGGGGCGTCGAACGGCGCGAGTCGCACCTCCGGCAAGGGGACGATATCGGCGGCGAGTGCGGCGACCTCGGTGTTCGGCTTCACCGCGCCGGTCAGCAACGCCAGCGGATTGATCTCGGCGACGCGGAAATTGGCGAACGTGACGGCGTCCCGTGCGGGTGCGGTGCCGGCGGCGGGATGATCGTCGGTGGTGTCTGTGTGGGCAGCGCTGGTGTTGTCGGCGGCGCCATCGGGGGCGACGGTGTTGTCGGCGATCCGTAGCCGCGCTGTCGCGGTGCCGGGGGGCATCACGCCGTCCCAGAGAATGTCGGGGAACCGTCGGCCGAGCAGCGGCAATAGCAGCGTCGCCAACTCCCCCTGCGGCCGGCCGCCACATCCCGCGATACGGTTGCCACGGATCGCGATCGCCTCGGGAATCGGATCGTAGCGCGGATCGTCGTACTTCTTGCCGAGCGCCAGGTAACTCAGGACGAGCACCGCGGTCGAGTCGTTGCCGACGATGTCGTTGTCGAACACGTCGACGCGGTCGGTGGCGAGGATCATCACGCCGGTGCCGGGAGGCACGCTGGCCACCATCGAGCCACGGTCGGCGAAGTTGGGGTGGTTGTTGGCGGTGGAGCGGTTGCGGAAGACGCGCACTCCCCCGCCGTTGGCGAGCGGCAGCCCGGGGAGGTCGAAGACGAGGATACCGCCGGCGTTGTCGTGGGCGAGGTTGTCGTGCACGTCCGCGGCGAGCGTGTTTTCGATCTCGATGCCGGCGACGTTGCGTTCGGCGAGGCAACGGCGCACGACGACGTGCTTGCACTGCCCGACATACAGCCCCGCGTCGGAGGCGCCGCGTGCGGTGCATTCCTCCATCAGCACGTTCTCACACTGGACCGGATAGAGGCCGTAGGCACCGTTGTCGGCGGTGGGTGCGCCCGTCCATTCGGCACGGACGCCGCGGAGCACCACGTTGCGACTGCCGAGAATCTTCACGGCATCGCCGGCGGTGTCCTCGACGGCGAAGTGTTCGAGCAGGAGGTTGTCCCCCGTCGCCTCGATGCCGTGCGCTCCGCCCGACTGTCCCTGGAAGGAGAGGATCGTCCGCTCGGCGCCGCGGCCGCGGATCGTGATCGAATCGGCGACGAGGTCGAGTTGGTGCGTGAGTCGGTAGATCCCTTCCTCGAGTTGGATGACGTCGCCCGGGGCCGCATCGACGAACCGCTCCTGCAGGCGCTGCTGCGCGTCGGGGCCGGGAGGGACGACGTGCACGCGGAGCCCGTCGGCAGCCGCGGTCCGAGTGGCGGCGAGCCACGCCGTGGCGGCGGTCACGACCAGGGCGTGGAGTACCTGCCGCGGCGGCGGCACGGCGTGCGCGGCGGTCACCGTGAAGCCTCCGTGGCGGCACCGACGGCTGCGCCACCGATCGTGGCCGGTGCCGTCGCCTCGATCGGCGCCGCTGGCGAGGCGGGCCGCGGCTCGCCGGGGTGGTAGGGCGCCGTGGTGTGCGCCGCGATCGCTTCGGGGGTGTACCACGACGGCTTGAATCGTCCGGCCGCGTACAGCGGTGCCTGGTCGAACCAGTGCGGCGACTGCGGGTCGCCCGATTGCCCGAACTGGAGCACCGTCCGGGACCGTACCGTGTCACCCAACTCGACCACGCCGACGTAGCTGTGCCCCGCGACGCCGTAGCGGCGCTTCTGACCCTTCTGCGGCCGCGCGTAAAAGTTGAACACGATCCCCACCGGGCCCGGCGATCCCGCCACCGGCAGGCTCGGCTCCCCGTCGCTGAACGCGCCGCGTCCCTCCATGTCGATCTCCGAGCCGTGAATCCGCTGCAGGCGGTTGATCTCCCCCCACGGTACTTCCCAGGTGCCGAACTGTTCCTCCAGTTCGGTGATCGTGCCCTCGAGCGCCCGGATGCGCGGCGCGTTGAGCAGGTCCATCTTCTGCACCATCTGCATCACCCGGTCGAACGTGAGCACGAACAGCGTCATCGGCACCGACTCGACGGTGCTGACGCAGTCCCACGTCCGCAGCGCCTCGACGACCGGCTTGAGCCTCGCTCCGCGCGCGGGGTCGGCCTTCTCGATCGCCTCGAACTCCTTCACCAGCTCCGGCACCCGCGCCTCGGCTTCGATCACCCGCGTGTCGAATCCTGCCGCGGTCCAGGCGTCGAAGTCGAATTGCTCGGTGTCACGGAGGATGCGCCGGGAGATCCGCGCCCGGCCGTTGTCACGGTCGCGCTCGCCGATCATGTATTTCGGAAATCGGTCGGCGGGAGGATTCTCGTCCACCTCCCCCTCCCCCAGTTCGCGCCCGTGGCACACGGTGGTGAGGGGACCCTGGTTGCAGTTCTGGAGGAATCCACAGGCGGGATTCGCCAGTTGCGGCAACTCGTCGAGCGTGTGGTAGCCCTGCCAGTCGGTCCGCGGGTCGGAGCCATCGACCGGTTTCGTCCAGTCGAAGGCGGGATCACGGCGCGGGATCGCCCCGTTGTAGACGAAGAGAATCTCACCGTCGGCGTCGGCGACGAGGCAGTTGAACATCGGCATGTCGCAATGGGCCAACGCTTCCTTGAAGGCGGCGACGGTTCGCGCCTTGCCCATCTCCCGCCATTGCTCGAGCCCGCCCCCCTCGTCGAACTTCGCCAACCGGATCGCCAGCGGTTTCTCCTTGCGGATGGCGATGATCGGGCCGTGGTGCGTCTTCGTGAACCGGAACGTCCGCGGCACCACCGCCCCGTCGGTGAACACGTCGATCGTGTCGGTCCACGTCGTGGCGGTGCGGTGGCCCTCTCCGTGGCGGTAGCGGAGGGGATCCTGCGGATCGAAGGTGATCTCCCAGACGTCGGCGACGTCGGGTTCGTTGACCGTGTGGCTCCAGGCGAGTCGGTCGTTGTGCCCGAGCGTCGGGAAGGGGGCGCCGAAGAAGCATGCCCCGAGCAGGTTCCATCCCTCTCCGCTGGTGAGGTGGCCCTCGTACCACTGTCCTGGTCCGAAGAACGGCTGGTGCGGATTGATGAACATCAGCGCCTTGCCGGAAGCGGAGCGCTCCGGCCGGACCGCCCACATGTTGGAGCCGACGTGGCTGGCGAGCAGATCGTGTTCCATCTCGGCGGCGGCGAGGGCGGCGAGCCGCTCCCGCGTCGCCGGTGCGAGGCCCACCTTGCCCTCGCCTTCGGCGCGCAGTTCCTTCACGGCCGCGAGGATGTCGCGCGGGCTGACGCCGCTCTTCCGGTAGATGAACGACTGGTAGAGCATGAAACGGCGGAATGCCGGCACGTGCCAACCCTCGAAACGCTCGAGCAGGCGCGGCCGCACCTCCGGATGCGTGTCGAGGTACCAATTGAGACCTTCGGCGGCGGCATCGAGCAGCGCCCGGGCTGCGGGGGTGGCTTGCGCGTATTCCTCGTGCGACAAGCGGGGAATCTCCAGGGCGCGATTGACGAGATCGGCGGGCAGCTCACCCTCCCCATAGACCTCCGCCGCGCGGCCCAGCGCCCGGAGATAGCTGTCCTCGATCTGCCAGAAGTAGTCCTCCGCCTGAGCGTAGAGGAACCCGAAGACGCACCCGGCGTCGGTGGGCGACTGCACGTGGGGCACGCCGTACGCGTCACGACGGATCGTGACGGTGGCGGCGAGTTCGGCTGCCAGCGGCCCCGCCACCCGCACGCGCCGTACCGCGGCAGGCGGCTGCCGAGTGGCGACGGCCTGTGCCGTCGCCGGGCGGTCGGCCCCCGCCAGCGTCGCCAGCAGCACCGGCAGCGTCGCCAGGCGCCTCGGCACGACCGACAGTCTTCGTGCGGCCAGCCGCACGGACCCCAGTGCCGCGCAGACCGCATGCGTCGGGCAGCCTCTCATGATCTCCTCCCCGGTGTGGCGGCGCGGACATGCAGGCCGCGGACCGCAGACGATCGTCCCCGCGGCCGCGACTATAGCCGACCCGGATCGGCCGCCACAACGAAGCCCGGGCCGTCGCGCGACCGGCGACCGCTGCTCACCACGCGATCGACAGCCGGCCGTCGCCGCGCACCGGGACGACGATACAGCGCGCGTCGCCGACCACCGTGGCGGCGACCGGAGCGCCGTTCCACAGGATCGCGCGGGGTAACGCGCAACGCGTCACCACCACGTGGCAACCGTCGGCGGGCCACGTGTCGAGGTCGAGTACCGTCGTGCCGGCCTCCGAGGCCTGGGCGACCACCGCGCCGGCGACATGCACCAGACCGCCGGCGGCCGGTCCGGCAGCGAGCCTCGTGGCGGTGACAAGCGGCGTCGCCGCGAAAGCCACGGGCAGGCTCGTCTGGAGCGTTCCGGGATTGATCGCCGGACCGTCACCGCGTGCGGCGGCAAACAGCCAATAATCGGGCAGCAGACCGCCGCGCCGGAGCGGATCGTCGGTCGGAAAGGTCATCTGCAGGCCGCAGCGCGCGATCCCGGCGGCGATCGTGCGCCACGTCGCGGCGTGCGGGGTCGCGAGGCGGGCGAGATCGTCGAGGGCGGCGGCATAGACCAAGCCGCACCACTGCACCGGCTGGCCGATCCAGTTGGGGGCGACCCAGTGGGTGGCACCGATCACACCCGTCGTCGCGTACGCGCCCGGCACGCCGCGCGTCGGGGGATCGAGATAGACCATCGTGGCGCCGCGCCACGCCCATTCCTCCGCCCGTGCGCTCCAGCGCGCGTCGCCCGAGAGCAGATGGCCGAGGGTGCAACAGCGCACCAGCCGGGCCGCGGCGAGGATGTCGGGGGTGTGGAGCGGCATCTCCCACGGCTGGGCGCCGCGCGGTACCCCGCGCGGGTGGTCGGCATCGAGCCGCTCGAGCGCAGCCAGCGCCGCGGCGATCACCGCCTCGTCGCCGCTGAGGCTGGCCTGCTCGAGCAGTGCTTCCACCGCGATCGCGGTGAGGCCGTTGCAGTGGTCGGCCCCGAGCGTCTCCGCCAGATCGAACCGTCCCGGCGTGTAGCGCGCCCTCCCCCCCTGCTCCGCCAGCCGGCGCGCCGCTTCGCGTGCGGCGGGACCGGCGCTGCGGATCGCCGCGGCGGCATCGCCATGCAGCAGCGCCGCGACGGGTCGGCGCGCGTGACCGATGCCCTCCCACGGGCTCGCCCCCGGGGGAAACTCGGCGATTGCCGCGGCCGCGGTGGCGCGCAGCCGAGCGGCGACGATGCCATCGCCGGCATGCTCGGCGAGCCACAGCATCGCCGCCGGGGCGTCGGCCGCGGGTTGCGGCGGGAACGCACCCTCCCAGACCGCGTGGCGCCAGCGAAGGCCGTCGCGCGATGCCGAATCGAGCCAGCCATGCGCGAGCAGTCGGCTCGCCTTTTCGAGATCGGTCGCCACGGCGTCGGGCGGCAGGGCCGGCAGCGGGGGAAGCCCATCGCGCGCCACGCGGTCGGCCAGCGCCGCGGCGACGTCGTCGCCGCGGTCCCCGCGGACGCGCACCACGTGCCGATACACCCGTTCGGGGTCGAGACGCCGCGGACGATCGACCGCGAGGGCACCCTGTTCCCGGCACGGTCCGACCGCCGGCGACCAGAGCCCGAGCAGGTGGCCGTCGCTACCGAGGATCCGGTCGGGTGAGTCGAACACCGGCGCGGCGGCCAGTTCGTCATCGCCGGTCGGCCGCCGCCAGTCGATCGCCAACCACCGGCCCCCGGCGGCCACTGCGGTCAGCGGCGTGCATACCTTCCGGTGGTCGACGATCCGGCGATTGGCATCCGCCCCACGGATCTCCGCCTCGCTGCCACTGGGCTCGTCGTCGAGATACTCGACCCCCGGCAGCAGCGCCCCCGCCTTCTGCGCGCCGAACGACCCCAGCCCCGCGACCAGCGTCAGCCAGGGCAGGTGAACGACGTCGCGCGGCCGGTCGACCGCGACGGTGGTGACGATCTCGAGAGCGCCGTCGACGGCACGGATGACACGCGTCATGCGCCACGTGGCCGCGTCGGCACCCGCGTCGCGGTGCATCGCGACGACGCGCAGTGCCCCGCCGTCGCGGGCGGATTCCACCGCCAGGGGGTCGACGAGACGGCATGCGTCGCCATCCCACCAGGCGATTCGGTCGTCCACCACGGTCTGCGCGAACCGCAAGCCGGCTACCTCGATCACCAGGGCGTTCCACGTGGCCGGATCGACGATCGCCTCGAGCGACACGGTGACGACGCGTTCCACATGCGCAGGAAGCGTCAGCTTCGCAGGTCGCATCGGAAGCGGCACGGCGATCGGCGCGACCGCTTCGAGCGAAAGCCGGCGCAGGCGCACCGGCGTCACGCCGCCGGGAGGATCGATGCGGAATCGCGTGACAGCGGCGGGGTTGGTGATCACCGCGCTGGCGACGGATGGGTCGTCAGGATCGACCATGAGCGTCACCGCTTGCGACTCGGCGAACGGGCCTTTGGCGGGCGCGTAATACACACGGAACGTGCCCTGCGGGAGGGGATCGGCGTCGAGACGGATGCGGAGCCGTGGAGCCGCCACCGGCACCTCGATCGGCGGCCCGATGAGGTACGGGTCGTCGCCACGCGTCTCCAAGACGAGGCCGTCGCCGTCGCGTCGTCGTCCGACGATCTGGTCGTTGCCCGTCCAGCCCGCGTCGCCGGCCGTGAAATCGGCGACGACCACGTCCCCGCCCGCCGTGGGACCGGCCGTCGCCATCGCCGGGGGAAGCATCAGCAGCGCCACAAGCAGGGGCGCGAGCCGGCGCGGCGACCGGCAGTGCCACGAACCGCAGGGCGCGGGTCTGCGCCGCACGGCGGACCGCGACGCGAGGCGGCGGGTCATCACGGTGAGGCTCCCGAGGCAAGGCGACGGCCACGGTGGCCGGGGTGAGCGATGGTACGGTGGCGATCCGCATCCGATCGGTCCGGCGAGAGGGTTCGACCGGTGGATGGGTACCATACCGCCGAAGCCACCGATCGCCTCCGAAACGTCCCGCCACGGTCCACGATCATGAATGTCGCCCGAATTCTCGTCGCCGCGCTGTCGTTGGGGGGAATGTTCGTGCAGGCAACGCATCTCGAACGCCTCCAGCGTTTCGCGCTCGGATCGTTTCTCAGTTTTTTCACGATCCAGTCGAATCTGCTGGCGATCGCCGTGCTGGCGATCGAGAGCGGCGGCGGCTTCGGTCTGTCGCCGCGGCGCCGCGACGCACTCCGCGGGGCGACGGTGCTCTATCTGGCGATCACCGGTATCGTCTATGCAACGCTCTTGTCGGGGCTTCCGGCCGCCAAGCAGTTGATCCACCCTTTCGCCGACCGGGTACACCACGTCCTGCTACCGCTGTGGATGGCGTTCGACTGGATCGCCCTGCCGCCGGGCAAGACGATCCCCTACCGCCGGGCGCTGCTGTGGCTCGGCTACCCGCTCGCCTACCTCGGTTTCACTCTCGGGCGGGGGGTCCTCACCGGCTGGTTTCCCTACCCGTTCCTCAATCCGCACGGCCGGGGGGGCTGGGGCGCCGTGGCGGGGACGAGCGTCGGCATCACGCTGATGGCCTGCGGGCTGATTTGGCTGATCCTGTTCATCGCCGGCAAGCGTGCCGCCGGCGGGCGCGGCGTGGGCCGACAGCCGGCCGCGGCGGAGTGAGTCGCCGGGTCAGCGGCGATCGCCACCGATCCGCTCCGCGCCGATCCGCACCACCGTCCGCCCGACGAAGTTCCCGGCGAGCAGCGGCGCGAACGCGGTCGGCAGGTCCGCGAATGGGATCGTCTGCGTCACGATCCGTGCCAGGTGCCGTGGCCGCAGGTCACCCCCGAGGCGCTGCCAGACCATGAGGCGCGTCGCCCGCGGCGTCTGGGCGGAGGCGATCCCGATCAGGTTCACCCCGCGGATGATGAACGGCATCACCGTGGTGTGGAGGTCGGTGCCACCCGCCATCCCGACGGCCGCGATCGATCCGCCCGGAGCGACCGTGCGCGTCAACCAAGCCGCCATCGCGCCGCCGACGTTGTCGATGGCGGCGGCGAATCGCGACTTCTCGAGCGGCCTGCCGCCGTCCTCGATCGCCCCGCGCGGAAGGATCTCGGCCGCGCCGAGGCTCCGCAGATGGTCGGTGACGGTGTCCTTCCCGGTGACGGCGACGACGTGATGGCCGCGGGCGGCGAGGATGTCGATCGCGAGGCTCCCCACCCCTCCACTCGCGCCGGTCACGGCCACTGGGCCGGCCCCCGGTTCGAGGCCGTTCTGCTCGAGGCGGTGAATCGCCAGGGCGGCGGTGAATCCGGCGGTCCCGAGCGCCATCGCGTCGTGGCCGTCGAATGCCGGAGGCAGGGGCACCAGCCAATCGCCGGGCAGCCGTGCGACCTCGGCATAGCCGCCATCGTGTGTCTCGGCGAGGCCGCAGCCGGTGGCGAGGACTTCGTCGCCGGGGCGGAACCGGGGATCGTCCGACACCACGACGCGGCCCGCCAGATCGATGCCGCCGACGAGGGGAAAGCGGCGGAGGATCTTTCCGGCCCCGGTCGCCGCGAGCGCGTCTTTGTAGTTCACCCCCGAATGGCTCACGGCCACCACGACGTTCCCGGGAGAGAGGTCGTCGAGCGACAGCACCTCGTAGCGCGCGGCGACCCCGCCGTCGCGCTGGTGGATCCGATAGGCGGTGAAGCGTTCGGCCATCGTCGTCGCCCCCTCGTGGCAGCGGGGCCGGTTCATCCGAGGTCCAGCACCCGGCCGTCGGACAGCGTGATCGGTCGATCGAGGCGATCGCGGAGGATCGTGTCGGGCGCGATGCCGAGCGCCTGATACATGGTGGCGAGCACGTCGGCCGGAGAGACCGGCCGGTCGGCGACCTCGGCTCCTTTGGAGTCGCTCGCTCCCACCACGACGCCGCCGCGGACGCCGCCGCCGGCGAGTACGGTGCTGTAGGCGGCGGGCCAGTGGTCGCGGCCGGCGTCTTTGTTGATCTGCGGGGTGCGGCCGAATTCCCCGGTGTTCACCACGAGCGTCTCGGCAAGCAGGCCGCGCTCGTCGAGGTCGGCGACGAGCCCCGCGAAAGCGCGGTCCATCGGTGGCACGATCTGGTGGTAGCGGGTGAACAGGCCCCCGTGCGTGTCCCACTCCTGGTTGAAGGCGTTGTAGGCGACGAACGGCACGCCGGCCTCGGTCAGCCGGCGGGCGAGGAGGAGCGATTGGCCGATCTTCGTGCGCCCGTAGCGATCGCGCACCGCGTCCGGTTCCGCCGCCACGTCGAGCGCGCGGCGGACACGCCCGTCGGTGACGAGGTCGTAGGCGCTCTCGGCGAGTTGGTCGTAGCGGGCGGCGAGTCGCCGCTCGAGGAGCCGCGCCGCCGCGTCGAGCCGGCGCGAGAGGGTGAGCCGGCGCTCGATCCGGTCGGCCGACATCCCCTCGGCCAGCCCCAGCGACAACGGTTTGAAGTTCGTCGCGTTGGGGTCCCCTTCGACGACGAACGGGTCGTGCGTGGCCCCGAGGAATCCGCCGTACTGGCCCGGCATGCGGTTCGACGGGCCGGGGATCGAGAGCCAGTTGGGCAGCGACACCGCCCGCGGCACGCCGGGTACCGGCGCCTGGAGGAGGTCGATCACCGGACCCGGGCCGGGGAAATCGTCGCCGTGGGCCTCGCGATCCTGGTCGGGCTGGGCGCTCGAACCGGTGAGCGTGACGTAGGTGCCGGCGATGTGGTTGCTGAAGCGGTGCGTCATCGACCGGATCACGCACAACCGGTCGGCGAGCGCGGCGGAGGCCTCGAGCAGTTCACCGAACACGATGCCCGGCACGGCGGTGGCGACCGGGCGGAACGGCCCGCGGATCTCGGCGACCGCCCGGGGCTTGGGATCCCAGAGATCGATATGGCTGGCGCCCCCCTGGAGGAGCAGGAAAATGCAGTGCCGGGCCGCCGGGGTGGCCGATCCCGCGGCGGCGTTCCGCCGCGCACCGCCACCGAAGGCCCCGAGGATGCTCACCCCCCCGATGCGGAGCAGCTCCCGACGGGAGGGGCCCCCTATCGGCGCCGGAGAGGAAGCGAGCCGGTGTGGAGCCTCGGCGGGTTGGGGGACACTCGGCGGCATGGGTCGTGGATACTCGTTCGGTCGGGGAACGGGTGGCACGACTCGTTGAAGCTCGTCCCGGCTCCCGCGATCAAGCCTTCGATGGTAGCACGGTCACCGAAAAACGCCGTGTCCCGCGCGGCTCGTCGGTATGGATCGAACCCATGTGCCGGCCGAACGCAGCTTCGTCGAACCTCGTTCCTGCACCCCTTGTTCGGGTGGCGACGACATGTCCTTTCTCGTCGTGAACAGGGGGAGCGGCCGATCGCCATCACCCGTCGGATCGCCACTCGCACCATCGACTCGTCATGACGTGCCCGGACGCCACGTCGGCGACGAGGGGAGCGAAGCGTATCGCCGCGACCGGTAGCTGCCGTTTGGCCACTGGGTTTCCCTTTGGTAGGGTTCGATGCCGTGGGCGATATCCGATCGAAGCCGTGGCGCCGCGAGCATCCGGATGTCGGTCGTTCCAGCGGGGCACGCGCGGAGGCCGTCAGCTTTTGATCCGTCGCGTGGGTCTCCGTCGCGTGGGTCATTGGGGGAACGGAAGCTGCCGGCTCGTCGGGCGTTCAGGGTTCGCCCCGGTGATCGAGTCTGTTCGCCGCGATGTGATCACCCGTTGTCGTGCTGAATGGCGATGAATGCATTCCGGACCATCTGGGCAATCCTCACTCCGTCGCAAAAGCGCGCCGCGATCGGATTGGGTTGCCTGATGGTGGTGAGCATGTTCCTGGAAATGGTGGGGCTCGGCTTGGTCGTGCCGGCGCTCGGGCTGATGGCGTCGGATCGGGCCCCGCCGTTGTCGCCCACCGTGGGCGTTTTTCTCGATCGTCTTGGCAATCCGTCACGGTTGATTCTGGTGCTGATCGGTCTCGGCGGGCTGCTCGCTCTCAACGCGTTCAAGGTGGCTTTTCTGCTGTTCTCCGTGTGGCGGCAGAACACATTCGTGCGCGAGATCAACGACGATCTCTCCCAGCGTCTCGTGACCACCTACCTGATGCAGCCCTGGGCTTTTCATCTGCAGCGCAATTCCGCGCAGTTGATCCGCAGAGCTATTGTCAAATGTTGTGTTCGAGAGTGCTGAATCAGGCGGCGTTCTGCAGGACTCCGTCGATGAAGATCCGACCTTCGATCACGAGCGTGAGTTGATGGCTTCCATTGAGCCGTCGCCAACGGCGTGCCGCTGACTCGGCGAGCTTGAACATCATGGCGAGGCTTGCCTTTCTCGAGCCGCAGCCCTTCGTGCGGCGATGCAGTCGGATCGTCGCGAAGGTGCTCTCGATGGGGTTGGTGGTCCGCAGGTGGCTCCAGTGCTCGGCCGGGAATTCGTAGAAGGCCAAGAGCACGTCGCGGTCCTTCGCCAGGAAGTCGCATGCCGCTTCGTACTTGGTGCCGTACTTCAGGAGGAGGTGAGCGAAGGCCTTGTTGGCCATCTCCCTGGTCTCTGCGAGCCGGATCTGGTGAAGATCGGCCTTGGCCTTCGGCTGGATCGCCTTGGGCATGGAGTTGATGACGTTGGCGGTCTTGTGGACCCAGCAGCGTTGCTCACGCGTCGTCGGGTAGGCCTCCCGCAGCGCGGCCCAGAAGCCGAGGGCACCATCGGCGACGGCGATCGTCGGTGGAATAGCGAGCCCACGGTTCTTGAGGTCGAGGAGCAACTCGAGCCAGCTCTGCTTGCTCTCACGGACGCCGTCGATGACGGCGATCAATTCTTTCTGGCCGTCGGCCGTGGCGCCCATGAGCACGAGCAGGCACTGCTTCGGATTGGCCGGGTCTTCCAGGCGGATCCTGACGTGGATCCCGTCCGCCCACACGTAGACGTACTGCTTGCCGTTGAGGTCGCGGCGGCTCCACTCGTCGTATTCCCCGGCCCATCGTTCCTTGAGCCGAACGACCACGTTCGGGCTGAGCCCCTTCGCCGACGGCCCGATGAGCGACTCGAGCGCCTGCCCGAAGTCGCCGGTCGAAATACCCTTGAGGTAGAGCCAGGGGATCAGCTCCTCCATCGACCTGCTCTTCCGCAGGTACGGGGGAAGGATCTTCGACGAGAAGACGATCCGTTCATCGCCGTTCGATGCCTTGTCGCGGACTCGCGGCTGGCTCACCTCCAGGATGCCTGCGCCGGTCGCGATCTCCCGGGCCGGCAGATAGCCGTTGCGGACGACGCGACGGCAACCACGCTCGTCGAGCGTCGCCGCGTGCTCTTCGAGGAAGGTATCCACCTCGCTCTCCAAGGCCACCTGAAGCATCCGCCTGGCTCCATCAAGGACGATCGAGTCGAGCGGGCTCCGCCCGCTCTCCACGATCTCGCCGATCGGCTCCGCACCTCCGTGCGGCGACCGCACGACCTTCGCTCTCGATTCTGGACTTTCCAGACCGCGAACCGTAAAACCTCGCACGGTGGCGTATCCTTTTGCCCCATCGTGGGGCGCTGGTGGGGTTGTAGCCCCAG
>JBJSXB010000366.1:0-9202 GCA_046086245.1 Planctomycetaceae bacterium
CTCGAGCCGGACGATCGCCGCTGCCTGATCTCGCTCTCCCGCGGCGGGGCCGACGCCGACGTGGTCCGCGAGTTCGACCTCGAGGCCAAGACCTTCGTCGACGACGGCTTCACCCTGCCGGAGGCCAAGAGCCGGGTGGCCTGGCGGACCGCCGACGAGCTCTTCGTGGCCACCGATTTCGGCCCCGGGTCGCTGACCACGTCGGGCTACCCGCGGGTGGTGAAGATCTGGCCCCGGGGCACCCCGCTGGCGGCGGCCGAGACGATCCACGAGGGTCGGCCCGACGACATGGCGGTGTCGGCCTTCCGCGATCCGACCCCCGGCTTCGAGCGGGATTTCGTCGCGCGGCAGATCACCTTCTGGACGAACGAACTCTTCCTCCGCCGCGACGGCCGGCTCACGAAGATCGAGAAGCCCGACGACGCCAGCGCCGCCGTGCACCGCCAGTGGCTCCTGATCGAGCTGCGGACGCCGTGGACCGTCGGCGACCGGACGTATCCGGCCGGCGGCCTCCTCGCCGCCGACTTCGAGGCCTTCCTGCGGGGCGACCGCACGCTGGAGGTGCTCTTCGCGCCGACGGATCGCGCGTCGCTGACGGCCTGGTCCGCCACGCGGCATCACCTGCTCCTCAGCGTGCTCGACAACGTCCGCAGCCGGGTGGAGGTACTCTCCTGGGCCGACGGCCGCTGGCGGCGGGCGCCGCTCGCCGGCGTGCCGGAGTTCGGCACGGCCACGGTCACCCCGGTGGACGAGATCGAGTCGGACGACTACTGGCTCGTCACCTCGAGCCCGCTGGAGCCGTCGACCTTGTCCCTGGGCTCGGCGGCCCGGCCCGACGAGCCGCCCGAGAAGCTCAAGCAGACGCCCGCATTCTTCGCGGCGGCGGGCCTCGAGGTTGCGCAGCACGAGGCGGTGTCAGAGGACGGCACGCGGATCCCGTACTTCCAGATCGGACCGCGGGGCCTGCCGGCGGACGGCTCGACGCCCACGCTCCTCTACGGCTACGGCGGCTTCGAGATTCCCCTGGTGCCCAGTTACAACCCCGTCACGGGGGCGGCGTGGCTGGAGCAGGGCCGCGTCTACGCGATCGCCAACATCCGCGGCGGGGGAGAGTTCGGGCCGCGATGGCACCAGGCGGCCCTCAAGGACCGCCGGCCTCGCGCGTACGAAGACTTCATCGCGGTGGCCGAAGACCTGATCCACCGCCGCGTCACGTCGCCGCCGCGGCTGGGCATCATGGGAGGCAGCAACGGCGGCCTGCTGGTGGGCAACATGCTCACCCTGCGGCCCGACCTGTTCGGGGCGATCGTCTGCCAGGTGCCGCTGCTCGACATGCGCCGGTTCAACAAGCTGCTCGCGGGGGCGAGTTGGATGGGGGAGTACGGTGATCCCGACAAGCCCGAGGAATGGGACTTCATCCGCAGATTCTCCCCCTACCACAACGTAACGCGGGATCGCGATTACCCGCCGATCCTCATCATGACCTCGACGCGGGACGATCGGGTGCACCCCGGCCATGCCCGGAAGATGGCCGCCCGGCTGGAGGAGTACGGGAAGAACGTTCTTTCCTACGAGAACATCGAGGGCGGACACGGCGGTGCGGCGGACAATCGCCAGCGGGCGTTCATGGACGCCCTCGGATGGACGTTCCTGGAGAGGGAACTGCGCTGATCCGACCGTCGTGGATCCGGCGCGCCCGTCCGTGCGATACCGCGGGGGAGGGGCGGGCGTCCCCGGCCCGTCAGGGCACCAGGCCGAAGGCGCGCCGCAGCGCCAGCGGCGCGCCGATGTCGAGCACGTGAACGCTGCCGGTGAAGGCCTCGGCCTCCGGCACCACCAGGCCCGGCTTGAAGGCGACGAAGGTGCCGGTCGCGTGGGCCTCGATGCAGGGACCGGCAGCGACACCCGTGTCGGCGTCGAGTCCCGAGGGGACGTCGACGGCAAATACGGCGGTGCTGGCGCGACGACTGGCGGCGTTGATCGCCTCGATCGCCGTCGCGACCGCACCGCGCGGCGCGCCTTCGGCACCGGTCCCGAGGAGCGCGTCGACCACCCAGACGACGCCCTCGAGCGCCAGACGCCAGGCCTCCGGGGTGCCGTCCGGCATGAAGTGCAACGGGATTCCTGCGCGGCGCACCACTTCCAGGTTGCATGCGGCGTCGCCGCCGAACCGTTCCGCCGCGGCGGCCACCAGCACGCGCACCTCGTGGCCGAGGTTTTGCAGGTGACGGGCGATCACCAGACCGTCACCGCCGTTGTTTCCCGATCCGCAGACCACGGCGACCGGGCCCGCCCCGAAGGCGTCGTGAGCCAGAAGGGCGGCGGCCCGACCGGCGTTCTCCATGAGAACGATGCCGGGGATGGCGTGGTCGTCGATCGCGCGGCGATCGAACTCGCGCACCTGGGCGCACGACAACGTCTGCATCGACAAGGCTCCGGGCGACCGGGGGTCGGAAGAGGACGATTCTACGCCGTGGCGGCCGCTCCGTCGGGCCGCCGGCACCCGTCAGTCGGGCACCGTCTCCCCGAAGGCGGCGGCGATCGCATCGACGGTCGCCCGCCGTTCGGCCGGCAGGCTGCGCCGCCAGTCGGCGAGATAGCGGGCGAATGGTTGCGGCGCCGTGGGCATGGCGTCGTTGATCCGCGGCACGGCGGCCCAATGGTGCGGCTGGTCCTCGAACAGTGGCAGCAACGCCGCCGCGACCACCGTGTTGCGCTCCCGGTCGGTCGCGACGGTGGCCAGGGCGTCGCGATTGACGCGGTACCACTCGGCGAGCGACGTCCCTTCGGGCAGCCGAGCGGCGGCGATCCGTTCGTCGGCGTACGCGCCGAGATGGACCGCGTAGGAACGCCAGTTGGGGTATGGCGGATCGGTTTTCCACGTGGTCGCCATCCGCCGCAGCACGAACAAACTCGCCATCTCACAGAGCGATTCCTCGAACCATTGGTTGCCGGTCGGGTCGCGGTCGTAACGGCAAAGCACGTGGCAGACCTCGTGGGCGAATTGGTAGGCGTACTGCGACCAGAGATTGCCGCCGGTATTGAGCCGGATCCGCACCAAGCCGGCGGGACCGCGCTGATGGAGAACGATCGGACCGCCCCGCGCCCGTACTTCGAGAGGGGGCATCGCGGCGTCCGGCACCTCGGCGAGGAGTGCCGCCGCGGCGCTGCCGAGCACGCGGCGCACGTCCTCGGGCACCGCCCCTTCCCACTCGCCTTCGTCGGCGAGGGTGATCTCGATCGCCGTCAGGACCGCCGGCCGCTCGGTGCCCGCAGCGGTTCGCGCCATCCAGACGAGGTACGCTCCCGGGAGCGCCGTTCCGGCCGCCAGCAGGATCACGCCGATCGCCGCCGCCCCGGTCCCGCGCACCGTCTTCATGCCGTCCGCACCCCGAGTCCGAGGACGTCGCGGCAATAGGCGATGCTTCGGGAGAGTTCGTCGAGTTGGTACCGGCGCTCCGCGTCGGGGCGGCCGTCGCCGTCGGGGGGGCGGAACGGATCGATCGGCCTGCCGCGCGTGGCGACGGCGAGAAACGCCGCCAGGTCGGCCGCCCGGGCGGCGGGATAGGGCTTCCAGAAATCGGCACGGTAGATCGGCAACCGCCGTGGGAAACCCGAGATCGTCTCGATCTGCACGCGCACCCCGCGGCAGGTCTCCGCGAACAGATCGAAGAAGGCCGGCAGGTCGACGCACCCCTCTCCCATCGCGGTCCACTGGGCGACGACGCCGTCGCCGTCGGTCCACAGCATCGTGTCGCGGAGACTCGTCGTGACCACGTAGGGAGCCAGCGTCGCCAGGGCTCGGATCGGGTCTTCGAGTGTCCAGCAGGCGTTGCCGGAGTCGAAATTGACCCCCACGAAGTCCGGACCGGCTTCCTCGACCAGCGCCCGGAGTTCACGAGACTGCATGTCGCCGGCATGGTTCTCCACGGCGATCCGCACGCCGGCGTCGATGGCCCGGGATCGCTGGCTGCGCAGCACCTTCACGGTGTCGGCGATCCGGGCCTCGATGCCGCCCGGCGTGGTGCGGTCGGCCTGATTGCCGAGGATCACGCGAAACGCCGGGGAGCCGAGCGCCTTGGCCATGCGGATGCCGAGCGCCAGATGTTCCTCGGCGCTGCCCCAATCGGCCTTGAACGTGGTCGAGGTGGGGCAGATGCTCCACGATCCCAACTCGATCGCCACACCGCGATCGGCCGCGTAGGCGCGCAGGTCGGTCAGCGGGCGGTCGTCGAACTTCCCCTCCAGCGGACCGAAATCGGTGATGAACAGGGCGTCGCAGCCGAGGCTGTCGGCGTGGTCGACGAGTCGCCGGGCGTTCCATCCGGTGGCACGGACGGCGAAATTGTCGAAGCCGAGCGGGATTCCCCGCCGGGTCGGGGCCGACGGCGCGGCCACGGCTCCGCCGGCCGCGAGTGCCGGCAGCACCAGCCCGTGGAAGGCGCGACGGGATGGACGCGGGGGGCGACGTGATGGGGGATCGATCAGGGCCATGTCTCCCTCCCGACGAGTGCGACGGCGATCGTTTCCGACACACACTCTCCGCAGGCGCGTAGGCGACGACGGTGCCCCATGACCACGGCCCGCTAACCCTCGAGAATCCCCAGGCGGAGCAACTGCGGTACCAGCGTCCCCTCGACCGCCGCGGCCGCCCGCGCGAGGATTGCCTGGCGTTCGCCGGCGTCGGTGACCGGTTGCCGATCGCGCTCGAACGATCGCCCCACGGCCGTCATCCGTGCCGCGACCCGCTCGACCAATCCGTCCCTGCCGCCGACGACCAGTTCGTGGATGAAGGCCGCGTCGAGATCGCCGAGCACGCAGCCCGTGCCGGTGACGGGGCTCGCCAAGGCCACCGGGCGACCGGCCAGGAGATCGGTTGCCAGCAGCGACCGGTTGAACGGTAGCGAGATCCTCGGCACGGCCTCGCCCGACAGGGGCACCGACGCGGGCACCGGATGCATCGTGACCTCGAGCAATCCGGTGGCGACGCCGGCATCGACCGCTCGGACGATGCCTTCGTCGGCGATGCCGGTGGGGCGCAGGGCCATCACGATGTCCGAAAGGTGGCGACCGCCTCCGCGCAACAGATCGACGAGGGTGTCGTACAGCGGACCTTTGGTGGTCGAGGTGACGATGCCGAGATTGGACTCGTGCGGAAGCGTGGCGTCGATCCGCGCGAGGCCGTAGCAGAGGTCGTCGGCGTTGGCGAGCCGATCGCCGACCGAGGGGAGCGGAGCCGGGCGGCGCCCGTAGACGTCCCAGCGGAACGCCGTGTTGGCGCAGAAGTCCTTGTGGGCTTCGCTCACCAGCCGGTCGGACGTGGTGCGGAACAATTCCTGGAATTCGGGAAGGACGCAGAGATCCCAGAAGTTCGTGTGGATCGGCAGGCTGCCCACGTAGTCGAGACCGATGCCGCGCATGGCTCCGGCGACGTCGGCGAAGTAGAAGCTCGTCCAGTGGTCGTTGAGGTATTCGTGGGCCAGGTAGCGGACGTCGAGCGCCTTGAGGGCGTCCACGTACGCCGCGGCACGGGGGTTGTCGGTGAAGTAGCGGGCCTGTTTGTCGCGGATGTAGATGAGATAGCTGACGGCGTCGCGGATCCGCTGCACGCTGTCACCCTGCCGGAGGGCCGCGTACTGACGGAGGATGCCACGGATCGGTTGGAGGTGCGCCCAGCCGGGCATCGCGTTGTAGCTCACCAACAGCAGCCCGCCCGGCGCGAGGTGCTTGTCCACCACGGTACGGATCTGCTCGCGCACCTCTTCCGCGACCCAGCTGTAGACGCCGTGGATCGCGATGAAGGAGCACGGCCCGACGTCGTCCGGCATGCTCGCGAAGTCGGCCGTGATCACCCGCGCGTTCGACAGGCCGCCGGCGGCGATGTCGCGCTCGGCGACCGCGGTATGCCGCGGATTGACGTCGACGCCGATGAACTCGCCGCCGGGATCGGCCGCCGCCAGGGTCGTGAACACGCGCCCCAGGCCGCAGCCGAGTTCGAGGTAGCGATACCCCTTGGCCGGAGGAGGGGCGATCCGGTTGAGCGTCGCGACGTACCGCAGCAGTACCGGTGCCATCGAGGGGTAGAATCCCGGCACGTAGCTGACGTCGGTGATGTAGCCGGCGGCGTTGGCCATGGGATTTTCCGGAGCGCGGCATGGCAGCATACCATTCCGGCGGTTGATCGACGTCGTCGTCGACGATACCGACGCCGGTCGTTTCGGCGTCCTTGTTCTTCGGAGGCTTTCATCATGGTTCGCTCCCCATCGGTCGACGATGCCCGCACTCGCCGCCGCCGGCCATCGCCCTGGCGCCTGCCGATCGTGGCGGCGACCCTCGCCGCGCTCGGTCTTGGTTGGGTGGTCGTCCGTGGCCAGGACGCTCCGCGTGCCGACGACGTGGCGATCTTCATGCGCGCGAAGCTGAACCACGCGCAGCACGTCTTCGAGGGTCTGGCCCTCGCCGATTACGACCTCATCCGGCGCGGTGCCCACGACCTCGCGCTCGCCAGCCAGGCCTCCAGTTGGCAGGTGTTGCAGACGCCGGAATACGCGCGGCACAGTGCCGAATTTCGTCGCAGTTGCGAGGCCTTGCGATCGGCTGCCGACGCGAAGAACCTCGATGGCGCGGCGTTGGCCTGGATGGAGGTGACGATGAAGTGCATCCAGTGCCATCGCTACGTCCGTGACGAGCGCGATCCGCCGGCCAGATGACCGCGCGACGGCGGCCTACGCGCCTCGCAGGCCGTCGAGGATCGCGAGGAATGACCGGCGCTCCTCGTCGAGCCGATGCCGAGCGACGACCTTCTCCGCCGACCGTCGTATCGCCTGCCGATCCGTGTCGGGCATCGCGATCGCCCCGATGACGGCGGCGACGAGGTCGTGGCTGCCGGCGGTCGGCACCAAGGCCGTGACACGATCGTGGCAGAAGCCGCGGTTTCCCCCGCAATCGGGACAGACGACGAGCGTGCCGAGGGCCATCGCCTCGAGCGCGGGAAGGTAGAACCCCTCGCGCTCGAGCGGCAGGAATACGGCGATCGCCGCGCGGGCGACGAGCCGCAGGTATGCGTGCCTCGGCAGGACCGAGTCGTGGCACTCCGCGCGGACGCCCCGGGCGCGGAGCATGGTGGTGATCGCTCGGGCCTGGTCGGGCCGCTTCGATCCGACCACGAGGACGTCGATGTCGCGCATCGCCGGCACGGGCGGCAACTCGGCCAGGTCGATCGCGTTGTCGATCACATGTACCGGTCCATTGACACGGCCGGTCGCGGTGATCGCCCGGGCCACTTCGGCGCTGACGCAGATCCGTACCGCCGGTCGGGAGAGGAAGGCGTGGCGCGGATCGTCGGGATCGGCGTGCCGCAGCCCCTGGACCAGGTTGACCACCGGGATGGTGAAGGGCTCGGGAATCGCCTCCCAGTCGAGGCCGGCGACGAACAGCGCGGCCGCTCCGCCGGGGCTCCACCGGGTCAGGGGCGGAGGATCGAGGTCGCGCCAGGGGCACTGCGCGTCGATGATCGACCACGGCGTGAGATATATCCGGGGAACGAAGCGCCGCGACGCCGTGGTGTGGCGAAAGTAGTGCCACACCTTGAGGTGGCCGCCGGAGAAGCCGTGGTAGTCGCGGCGAAAGAGTACGATGCCGCGCTCTGGTCCGGAACCGGTTACGGTCATGGCACACCGGGAGACACGCGGATCACGGCGTGAGGAGCGGGTTCGTCCATGAAGCCGATCGCGATCATCACGGCCACGCCCCCGGGGATCAATCCCGGCATGCTCGCCGGGGAGGCGTCCGCCCGCGCCACCCTCGTGCGGGCGGGGCTGCTCGGCGACACGACGTTTTACCGGCTGGTCACGCTCGACGAGCGGCTCGCCGCCGCGGGTCCGACGGCGGCGGCGACGATCGCCGCCTGTGACGTGGGAATCCGTCACGTGCAGCTCGACGACCCCGCCGTCCTCGACCGGCATGTCACGCTTTTCTGGGGGGATTTTCTCCACATGCGGCGCTACATCACGGCGTTGGCCGGCGGCGATCCGCCGCGCGAGGCGGCCTACCGCGGAGTGCTGTTGCTCGCCGACCGCCCCGACGCGACGTGCCGGTCGGCGGTCAGCTACGGCACGTCGCTGCTGTTCAACTCGACCGCCGACGAATCCGCGCCCGAGTATGCGTCGGCCCTGGAGCGATTCCTGGGGGCGGCCGCCCACGTGCAGATGCGCGACGCCGTGTCGGCGGCACGCGTGTCGAGGTGGCGGTCCGGCTCCGGCGAGCCGTGCGGTGTCGATCCGGCGCAGCTGATGGCGGTGCCCGAGATCGCGGCGGAGATGCTCGGCGGCCCCGTGCCCGTGGCCGCCGGGGAGGAGTCGCTCGTGTATTTCGCGCGATCCCGTCATCGCCCAGACGACGTCATCGCCTTCGTGACGGAACTCGGGGCCGCCGTGGGGGTCGGCTGCCGTTGGCTCCCCTGGGGTGACCGGGCGAGCTTCCCCTTCGTGGAGCGGGATCTCTGGCCCTGGCCGACGGCCGAGCTCCCGGCCGCGGCGACGGGTTCGGCCGGTGTCCTGCCGAGATTGCTCGCGGCCGTGGCGGCGTCGCGGTACGTGGTCACCGATACCTACCACGTGGCGGTCAGCAGCTGGGCGCTCGGCGTGCCGGCCATCGTCGTGCTCGGCGATTACCACGAAGCGGAGCGGCACGCCAAGCAGGTCGACGTGCGGCTGCGGCTCGACAAACGCACGCAACTGTTGGGCCAGGACGGGCTTCTCGACTACGGCATCACCCCGGGCCTGCTCGAGGCGCGTGATCGTCGTGCGGTGATCGTCGAGCGGTTGGCACCGCTTCTCGTGGAGGGGCGCTGCGGACCGGCGTTTCGGCGAACCCTCGCGGTTCGGGCGGCAGCCAGCGCAGCCGCGCTGCTCGCTGCGATCGACGAAGTCCGTCGGCGCTAGCAGGCTGTGGACACACAGCCTGCCGCACCTCAGGGATGAGGTGCCGGGAGTGCAACTCCCGTGAAAAGCGAAGCTTTTCGAGTGGCCAAAGGCCATGGATGGACTTTGGCCACGGGCTGCTAGCCGGCCGTGGACGAACCGCAGGATCAGATGCCGGCAGCGCGGCTCTGGTGAACCGCGGCACGCGTCCCGCCGACGAGGGATCGGGCGACCGGGGCGGCCGGTGGGGACCGATCTGCCACGGCGGGGCGATCAGTGGA
>JBJSXB010000367.1:0-28117 GCA_046086245.1 Planctomycetaceae bacterium
AACCTTGCCGGGCTCTTCGGCGGCTCGAATGCCAGCAAAGCGGCCGACATGGGCGGCAGCCTGCTTGGTTCGCTGTTCGGCAACGCCGGCACATCGATGCTCGTCAATGCCCTGGCGTCGTTTCTCGGCATGAAGCCGGGCATCGCCAAGAGTCTGTTGACGTATCTCGCCCCGGTCGTCCTCGGTCAGGTCGCGAGCACGTTCAAGGGTGGTCGGATCGACGCTCACGGTGTGCAGAGCCTGTTTTCCTCGCAGGCGTCGAACATCACCGGTGCCCTGCCGAAGGGCCTCTCGCTCGGTGACTTCGTCAGCGCCGCTTCCGGTGCGGTCCAACGTCCGACCGGCGGTGGCCACCACGACGAGCGGCGGGTCGACCACTCGCACTCGCATGGCCACTCGCGCCGCGAGCCGGAGCCGTCCGGTTCGGGTTTCCCGGCGTGGCTGCCTCTTTTGGCCATCCCGCTGCTCGGTCTCGCCGCTTGGTGGTACATGTCCAACAGCGGCCAGAAGAAGCCAGCCAACCAGATGCCGGCACCGTCCGTGCAGATGCCACGGACCGGTCGTGAGCCGGCGGGTGAGGTGATCGAGGTCACCGAAAAGGTGACCGAGACGCTCGCCCTTCCGGAAGGCGTCGGCGACGTGGTCAAGATCGGCAAGGATCTCACCGGTCTGTTCGACACGCTCGGCAAGACGCTCGGGGGCGTCACCGACGTGGCCACGGCCGAAGCCGCGATCCCCTCCCTCAAGGATCTGATTCCGACGCTCGACGCGATCAAGGCCGGCACTGCCGCACTGCCCGACGCCGGCAAGGCGACGGTCAAGGAAGCGGTCGGCAAGGGGATGGGCGGACTGACGGCGATCGTCGATAAGGTCATGGCGATCCCGGGTGTCGGCGACATCCTCCGGCCGATCGTCGGACCGATGCTCGACGTCCTCAAGGTCCTCGGCGTCTGATCCGTCGATCAATCGACGCGAAACCGGCCGGGTCGGCGCGAGCCGACCCGGCCTTTTTCGTGCGCCGGTCCCCAGCCGGCCGGCGGACGCAGGGCGTGGCGGGGACGGAGTCCTCGCTTGAGCGCCAGACGGGGCCAAACGCTCACTCGTCGTTGCCGCGGATGTTCGCCAGCACCGTGTAGTCCTCGAGCGTGGTGGTATCGCCCACCGTCTCGCGACCGGCGGCGATGTCGCGGAGGAGCCGCCGCATGATCTTCCCGCTGCGGGTCTTGGGCAGCGACGCGGTGAAGCGGATGTCGTCGGGTACGGCGAGAGCGCCGATCTGCTGTCGGACGTGGCGCCGCAGCGTCTCCTTGAGCGCGTCGTCGGCGGTGCCGGATCGCAGTGTCACGAACACGGCGACCGCCTCCCCCTTCACGTCGTGAGGCCGGCCGACGGCGGCTGCCTCGGCCACGGCCGGATGGCTGACCAGCGCGCTTTCGATCTCGATCGTCGAGAGGCGATGGCCGGCCACGTTGAGCACGTCGTCGATGCGGCCCATGATCCAGTAGTAACCATCGGCGTCCTGGCGAGCGTTGTCTCCGGCGAGATACTTGCCGGGAACCTTCGACCAGTAGGTCTCGACGAATCGCGATTCGTCACCCCACACGCCGCGGAGCATGCCAGGCCAGGGGCGCGTCATCACGAGCCAGCCCCCTTCGCCAGCGTCCACCGGATCGCCCGCCGCATCGACGATCTGCGGACAGACGCCCGGGAGCGGCAGCGTGCAGCTTCCCGGCTTCGTCGGGGTGCAGCCGGGCAACGGGCTCATCATGATGCCGCCGGTTTCGGTCTGCCACCACGTATCGACGATCGGACAGCGGCCACCGCCGATTTGCTCGTGGTACCACATCCACGCCTCGGGATTGATCCCCTCCCCCACGGTGCCGAGCAATCGCAGGCTGGAGAGGTCCCGCCCCTCGACGTGCTGCAGCCCCCATTTCATGAAGGACCGGATCGCCGTCGGCGCGGTGTAGAAGATCGTCGGACGTTCTTGCTCCACGATCTCCCAGAATCGTCCTTCGTGCGGCGCGTTGGGGGCCCCTTCGTAGATCAGCACGCTCGCGCCGGCCGCGAGCGGCCCGTAGGTCACGTAGCTGTGTCCAGTGATCCAACCGCAGTCGGCGGTGCACCAGAAGAGGTCGTCGTCCCGCAGGTCGAACACCCATTCGGCGGTCGTCTTGGCCCAGAGAATGTAGCCGGCAGTGGTGTGCTTGATCCCCTTCGGCTTCCCGGTCGAACCGCTCGTGTAGAGGATGAACAGCGGATCTTCGGCATCCATCGGTTCCGGAGGAACGTCGGCCGGACGCCCGGCGACGAGGTCGTGCCACCACACGTCGCGCCCCGCAGTCATGTCGATCGCCTGTCCCGTGCGCCGCAGCACCACCACGTGCCGCACCGTCGTCGGCGGGTGATGCGGGGACGCGAGCGCCCGATCGACGTTCGCCTTGAGAGGCAGGTGCGTTCCGCGACGCCATCCGCCATCGGCGGTGATCACCGCCACCGCCGCGGCATCGTGGTTGCGATCGGCGATCGCTTCGCTGGAGAAGCCGCCGAAGATCACCGAATGGACGGCGCCGATCCGGGCGCAGGCGAGCATCGCGATGACCAACTCGGGGGTCATCGGCATGTAGATCGAAACCACCTCGCCGGGTCGCACCCCCAAGCCGCGCAGGCCGGCTGCGAACCGGCAGACCTCCGCGTGCAGTTCGGCGTAGGTCATCACGACGCGTTCGCCGGCCGGCTCGCCCACCCACACCAGGGCGGTCTTGCCACCGCGACCGGCGGCCAGGTGCCGATCGAGACAGACGGCGGAGACGTTGATCCTGCCGTTCACGAACCAACGGGCGTGTGGCGGCTTCCAATCGAGGACCCGATCGTAGGGGCGGATCCAGGGAAGTTCCACGGCCCGCTCGTGCCAGAAGGCCTCCGGATCGGCGGCGGCGGCATCGTAGAGTCGCCGGTACTCGGCGAGGCTCCCGATCCGGGCCCGTCGCGCGAACTCCGCCGGTGGCGGGAACACGCGGGCCTCATGCATCACGCTCGCCACCCGGCCCGCGGCACGCTCCCTGTCAGTCATGGTCCGCCTCCCGTCGCGTCGTCACTTCCACCGCCGGAAGGTCTGCCGCCACGACGGCGGCACCCTTCCGGCAGCCGGTCGTGGACTGTTGTAGCTCCCGCCGCCATGGGGGGCCATGCGAGGCCGTTGCCACACCCGGGAGAGCCACCTGCACGCATGCCGTCGGCGTCAGACGGCGGCCGCCGACGGGGTGGTCGTCGCCCCATCGTCACCGAAACTGATCCCCAGCGCGCGGGCCGCACGGACCGCGGATCCGTCGGGATCGACGACCGACAAGGTACGGATCGCGGCGGCGATCGACACACCCTCGATGTGCGGCGGCCGGTAGCGGACCATCTCGCCGAATCGCCCCTGGTGGACCAATTCGACCGCATGCGCCCCGAACTGCGTGGCCAGCATCCGGTCGAACGGCGTCGGGGTGCCGCCGCGCTGGAGATGACCGAGCACCACCGTGCGCACCTCCCGCTCGAGGCGCGCCGACAGTTCCGCCGCCACCCGCTCGCCGATCCCGCCGAGCTTCACCTGCCGTTGTTCGTCGCCGGCCGTCGCGTGGACCAGCCCGCCCCCCGGTAGTGACGCCCCCTCGGCCACCACCACGAGGGTCGAGCGGCGCCCTTCGGCCTCCCGAACCTGAACCTGACGGCAGACCGCGTCGAAGGTCCAGGGAATCTCCGGGACGAGGATCACGTCGCCGCCGCCGGCGATGCCCGCATGCAGCGCGATCCAGCCGGCGTGGCGGCCCATCACCTCGAGCACCATCACGCGCTCGTGGCTGGCGGCGGTGGTGTGGAGACGGTCGAGGGCGTCGGTGGCGGTGGCGACCGCCGAATCGAAGCCGAACGTGAACGCCGTCGAGCCGAGATCGTTGTCGATCGTCTTCGGGACTCCGACCACCGGGAGCCCATGCTCGTGCAGTTGCTGGGCGATCGACAGCGACCCGTCGCCGCCGACGCACACCAATCCGGTCACCGACAGCCGCCGGAGCGTGTCGGCGGCCTGGGCGAGCAGCTCCGGATCGATCCGCACCCGTTCGCCTTCCCCGACGAGCGCGGTGAATCGACCCTTGTTGGTCGAGCCGAGGATCGTCCCGCCACGCAGCAGGATATCGGCGGTGTTTTGCCGATCGAGTGGCATGTAGCTCACCGGATCGACGAGGCCCTCGTAGCCGCGGAGGAAGCCGATGCACCGGTATCCGAGCCGCGTGCCCGCCTTGACGACGGCGCGGATGACCGCGTTCAGACCGGGGCAGTCACCACCGCCGGTGAGGATCGCGATCGTGGGTCGGGATCTGTCCATGGTCGCTTGCGCGGTCGGAGGTTGATCAGCGTCCTCGTGCCACCGACGGGCACCATCGTACGGAAATCCTGTTCGGCCGACGGATCGTCACACGGCGACTCCGGCAGGCCTTGGACCGACAATCTGCGCCGCCGTGCGGGGAAACATCAGGATAACTGCAATGGCGGACACCTCATCGTCTCGAGCGGCCAACGGCCGCAGCTGGATCATGGCCGGCGCCTGTCTGTCACTCGATTGGCGGCAGGTCGGCCGTCTCGATCCTCGTCAGAGCGCGGACGAATTCCGCACGCCCCGCGCGATCGAACCACGACAGCGTGAGATATCGCCATCCGATGTCGGCAGACGGCACACCCGGCTGGCCTGGCTCGAGTACGGCGAGGAGTTGCGGCCCTCTCCGTGGCACACGTTCAAGGGCATACGGCATCGTCGTGGCCGTAATCGCGTCGTCGAGGCTCTTCGCGGTCAACGACGCGGTGGGAATGACCCGCTGTGGCTGGCCGTCCTGCCCCGGCTGGAACACGTCGGGCGCGAGGATCGCGGTTTCGATGACGAAACACCTGGGCGACGACATCTCGTCGTTGGCCAGAAAGCTCCAGATGACGTTCGGGTAGTAGGAAATCGTCGATGCGACCGGGAAGTAGTCGCGTAACTGGATCACCACCGGAGAAGATTTGCGGATGATGCCGCCGAGGTTCATCCGCACCGACCATCCCTTCGCGCCGAGCGCCTGATAGAGCACGTAGGTGTTCATGCCACCGCCGATACCGATGGCAGCGATCGTTACGGTACCCGCGAGCCAGCCCGACGAAAAACCGGGGAGCACCCACGCGTTCAAGCCACAGAGCGTGCCGGTGACGATCATTGCGACGGGCAGCGGGCAAAGGATGCAGTTCCGCGACAACCAGCCCTCATTGGCCAGGCCTTGACCGACGGCGACGTAGGGAAAAGCGGCGGCTAGCAGGAGGAAGGAACCCCATCCGGCCAGTTGCAGACCGAGCTTCGCCCGTGGTGCGCAGGCCTTTTGACCGCCGTTTACGGAGGCCAGTAGCGCGGCGGTCACACATCCGGCCAGCAGTCCGACGACGATCCATCGCGGTGACGAAAAGAATCCCAGGAGACCGCGTGCCACGAAGTTGGTGGCCATCGCCTGATAGCCCGCAAGCAGCTTCGCAGGCGCCAACGACGGCTGGTTGTAGCCAGAAGCATAGAAGCCGCTCGTCGGCGTGAACCACGTTTTCCACAGCCAAAACACGACCGGCAGCAGGAGGAAGTCGGCGTACCTTCGCATCACGCGTGGCCCACGAGCGAGCATCGTCGTCGACGGGAGTTCGCGCCACCGTAAGCCCACCAGTGCGGCGGCCACGGCGTAGAACATGACGAGATTCGAGTTCAAGTTGAACGACAGGAAGAACGTCGCAAGGCAGCCGAGTCGGACGCCGATCCTCCGCCACCCCGTTCGCTCCTCGAGCCCGCACACCAGGTTCCATGACAACCAAAAAAGCAGAACGCAGGCGGTGTTCATCCACAGAGCGACCTCACCGAGGAGGTCGAAGATCGGCAAGGTTGCCATGAGCAGCCCGTTGGCGACTGCGACGAGCCGTGGTAGGCGGGCGAGACGCCCAAGAACAGCGGCGGCGGAAACAGCGGATGCGATCCAGGCGGCGGTACCGAGGCATTTGGCCATCGTGACGGCATCGGCACCAAGCCAACGCAGAGGCGCGTAGAACCACAAGTCGAGCGGCCGACCGACTTCGTGGAAGAGCCGGGCCATCACGTTCAGGTCGCTCGACCCAGCAAGATCGGCGGCGTACCACCAGCCATCCCACAGGACGTGGTCCGTGAGCGGCACGAGGCCGTGGGCAAAGACACCTCCGACGACGATCACGAACCATGGCCGAAGCAATTGTCTCATGCCCATCGATTCCGAACCTTTGGCACTCGCCCGCGATGCATGATCACTGACAGACGACCACGGCTTGGATGAACAAGTCGGCTGGCGACACCGAATATGACGTCACGCTCCAACCGGCCGCACGGATCACCTGCTCGACCTGCGACCTGGAGCGGATGAGCGTGATCTCCGGCGGGTGCAGCTCCACCACACGCTCACGGCCTTTGTTGAGGAAGCGGTGCCAGAGGCCGAGTAGCTTCACGCTCGGCGCCGACGCGAGTGGCCAGAAAGCGACCATCTTGCCCCCCGGTCTGAGCACCAGCCGCATGTTGTCGAGGATCGTGCCGATCTCCTCGGGGGTGAAATGCTCGAGCACGCCGAGGCTGTAGACCCCGTCGTAGCCGCCCGGTATGTCACGAAGGTTCATCAAATCGGCATGGATCGTGCCCGTGGCGTGCGGATTGTTGACGCGATATCGCGTCAGCGCTGCCGGGGAGATGTCGAGACCCGTGATGCGGAAGTACCGGGCCACCAGCGCGTCTACCTCGCCACTCCCGCAGCCTGCATGAAGGAGACGCGCATTCCTTGGAAAGGTTCGCTTCAGCCACCACGCCAGCCGCGGACAGATGAAGATCCGCCGGTAGACGCTCGCTAGGGCGGCATAGAGCCTGTGCGATCCGCGCGCATCGGTCGCCCAGTAGGCATCCCAGCCGTCGTGTCGCGGCGGGATCAAGGCGGGGTGGGGGCTCGGTTCGTTCATGAGCGCACGATCTGACGACGTCTACCGGTCAGCTTCAACAGCATGACGACACTTCGCAGGAATTCCGGGAGCGACATTTTTGAACTGCCGTAGGTCCTCTTCGGAAGGCGGATGGGCAACTCCTCGATCTCCGTCCTCCGGGCGTGGAGCACCATAAGACTCTCGAAGAAAAAGGCGTACCCGTCGCTACGCACCTCGTCGAGCCATGCAGTACCGATTCGGTCAAGACGGTACAGCCGCAGAGCCCCGGTCGCGTCGTATGGGAGACCGAGCAGCCACGTGGTGGCGACGTGGCCGGCGCGCGTGAGGGCCTTTCGCACCCAATTCCAGTCGGCGAGCGATTCGTGGTCCTTGAAGCGGCTACCGACGACCACGTCACCGCGATCGCAGGTCGCAAAACGTGCACAATCGCTCGGCTGGTGCGTAAGGTCGCAGTCGAGTGTCAGCAAGCGGCGATATCCGCGACGCGACGCTTCGCGAATGCCGTCTTTGTGCGCCGAACCGATGCCGAGCTTGCCGGGACGCCGGATGGCGGTAATCCCGGGGTCGTTGGCTGCTAGCTCCGCGATCACGGCGTACGTCCCATCGGGCGAATCGTCGTCGCAAAACAGGATCGGTACGGAACCGAGGTTGTATCGCAGACCCTCGACGATGAGACGGACGTTGTCGCGCTCGTTATATGTAGGAATGAAAATCAGCAGATCGTTTTCGCTCATGATGCTCCGTTCGCATCACCAGATCGCGCACCATCTCCTCGAACGCGAGGCGGGGTCGCCAACCGGTGCGACTCGTGAGTTTCGTGGAATCACCAACTAAACGCCATCGTTCGCGCCCCTCCGTCGGAATCGAGACGACGTGCCTCGTCCAATCGAGCCCCACCGCGGCGAACACACTGTTCGCCAGATCGCGTACGGTATGCAGCACACCGCTGGCAACGACGTAGTCACCGGATTCCTCGTCGCGGAGGATCGCCCGCATCGCCGCACAGGCGTCGCGGGCCGACTGCCAGTCGACAACGTCGTCGAGTCTTCCGACCTCGACTCGGACCCCGTGGTCATAGCGGGCCGCAAGCGCGGCGCGGGTGAGCTTGCCCGACAGGAACGAGTCGGTGCGGAGTTCCGACTCATGGTTGAAGAGGATCGCTGAGGAGACGAACAAGCCGGCTCCACGACGGTACACGTCGGCAATCCCCATACCCGCAACCTTGGAGACCCCATACGCGCACACCGGCCTCCGTTCCGCGGACTCATCGAGCGGCGAACCAGAACCGGCACCAAAAACCCGACATGTCGATGCATACACCGTCCGCGCCCGCCGCGCGTGTCGCGCGATCGCCGCGAGCAATGCTCCGAACGCCAGAGCGTTCACCGCGATGCCTCCGGCGATGTCGGCGGCGAGCGGAGGCGCCCCCGCCTGGGACGAGCGATGGTGGGCTGCCAGGTAGTAGACCTCATCAGGCAGCACGTCGGCGACGATGCGGTCGAGAAGCTCGTGGTCGGTGACGTCGCATCGGCGATGGTCGACCTCGGCCAATAGACATGGCGACCGCCCTATCGTCGTCACGCGGTGCCCCTCGGCAAGCAACTGCGCCGACACGATCACGCCGTCCTGGCCAGAACCACCGATCACGAGGCAACGCATCAGTAGCCCACGATCTCGATCTCGGGCAGAGGAAAGATCAGGCGACCACCCCTCTCGAGAAACGCCTGCTCCCGCTCGACGATACCATGCTTGAAATGCCAGGGAAGCACCAGCATGTAGTCGGGACTCATAGCGCGAGCATCCACCTCGGAAACGATCGGGATGCCGGTGCCGGGGGTCAGCCGTCCCCATTTGTCCTCGTTGACGTCGCTGATGGCGGCGATGTTTTCGGCACCGAGCCCACAGAATTGAAGGATCACGTTTCCCTTCGTCGATGCCCCGCAGCCGATCACGCGTTTGCCGGAGGCAGTGAGTGACCGGATCAGACTGCGGAGCTCCTGGCGATGCTCCCAGACTCGGCGTTCGAACTCACGGTAGACCGCGGGGTTCCCCAAGCCGAGGTGCGACTCACGCTCCATGATCCACGCACTGATGGCCTCCGCCTCGGGTCGCCGCGCATCGCGTCGCGCCGCGGTGATCGCGAAACTGCCGCCGTTGACGGCATTCATCCACACGTCCACCACCTTCATTCCTTCGGCTTCCAACATGCCGCGGACGACCGAAAAAGAGTAGAACTCGAGGTGCTCGTGACAGATCGTGTCGTACGAGTTGAGCCGCAGCATCGAGGGCATATAGCTCTGCTCGAAATGCCACAGACCATCGTCGGCGAGCGAGTCACGTACCGCGGCGATGAACGCGCGTGGTGAATCGAGGTCATAGAACATCGCAATCGAGGTGATCAGTGACGCCCGTGCATCGCGGCCAAGGGCCGACACCATGCCCTCGCGGGAGAAGAAATCGATGATGAGTTCCGTATCGGGCCGGTAGTAGCCGGCGAACTTACCTGCGGTCGGATCGACTCCCACCTTGTGAAGGCGCGAGGTCCGGTAACTATTCAACAGCGTGCCGTCGTTGCTGCCGATGTCGATGACGATGTCGCCTGGTCGCAAACCAGCGACCCGCTCCAGGGCCTGACACTTGTCCGACAAGTGCCGTACCATCGACGCGTTGAGGCCTGATCGATAGCCGTAGTTGTCACCGTACATCTCGCTCGCATCGAAGCTGCGGTCGAGTTGGACGAGATGGCACGAATCGCACCACACCAGCCGCAGCGGGCCCTTGCTGATGGACTCGGAACGATCGCGGGGAAAGACACCGGTCAGGTGGTGTTCGCCGAGATCCACAACCTGAATCAGCCCAGAACCACCGCACCATCGGCAGGCGGACAGGGTTTGGATGGTTGGCATTGCCTACCTGAACGAGCTGGCAACTCATCGAGCACCCTCGCACTTGGCCTCGACGTGTCGGGTCCCGACCAAGCGACCTCGCGTTCAAGATAGGGCTGACATCGGCGTGCCACAACCAAGACCCGATCTCCAGCGGAAATACGTTCGACCGAAAATCAGCCGCACGGCGACAGCAGTGACGACTCCTTCAACGACCCCGTCGATTGGGTTAGAGTCGATGGGCATCTGGCAGCCTTCCTCATTCCCCGCCTGCCCCCGTTCCGCATGCCTTTCCAAGACAAGATCAAATCACTATCGGAAATCGCCGTGTCGCTTTCGAAGAGCGAAGGCGGTAAGCGACGGGTGGTCCACTGCCACGGCGTGTTCGATCTCCTCCATGTCGGGCACCTGCGGTACTTCCAGGAAGCGAAGGCCCTCGGCGACGTGCTCGTGGTCACGCTGACGACCGACCGGCACGTCAACAAGGGTCCCCACCGCCCTGCCTTCTCGGAGCAGCTTCGTGCCGAAGTGCTCGCCGGGTTGGAGTGCGTCGATTTCGTAGCGATCAATCCCCACCCGACGGCGGTCGAGGCGATCGCGATCATCCGGCCCGACGTGTATGTCAAGGGTCCCGACTACGCCGACCCTTCCAAGGATGTCACCGGAAAGATCGTCGACGAGGAGGCGGCGGTGAACGCGGTGGGGGGGCGGATCGCGTTCACCAGCGGTGAGGTGTTCAGTTCGACCCGTCTGATCAATCGCCACATGAGCACGCTCCCCCCGGACGTGCAGGCGTATCTCGGCGGTTTCTCCGCCCGGCATCCGGCCGAAGAGGTGCTGTCGTACGTCGAACGGGCCCGCGGCCTGCGGGTGCTCCTCGTCGGCGAGCCGATCATCGACGAGTACGTCTTCTGCGAGGCGATCGGCAAATCGTCGAAGGAACCGACGATGGTCGTGCGGCGGCAGTCGGCGGAGCGCTACGCGGGGGGCATCCTCGCGGCGGCCAACCACGTAGCCGGTTTCTGCGACGAAGTCGGGCTCGTCGCCCAGATCGGCACGGAGCCGTCCCATCTCGACTTCATCGAAGGCAAGCTGCGCGAAAACGTCAGGCCCACGTTCGTGCCGCGCGCGGGATCGCCGACGATCGTCAAACAGCGGGTGGTCGAGCACTACTTTTTTCTCAAGCTTCTCGAACTGTACGAAATCAACGACTCGGCACCGACCGCTGCCGAGGATGCAGCCGTCTGCGATGTGCTCGCCCGCGTGATCCCCGATTACGACATGGTGCTGGTGATCGACTTCGGTCATGGCATGCTCGGCACGCGGGCGCGCACGCTGATTCGTGAGCACGCGAAGTTCCTCGCGGTCAACGCGCAGTGCAACGCCGGCAATCTCGGCCACCACGCCCTGTCGAAATACCCTGCGGCCGACTACATGACGGCGACCGAGAACGAGGTGCGAGTCGAGGCCCGCGACCGTCATGGCGACATCCGTCAACTGGCACGCGACGTCCAGGGCCAACTCGGCTGTCGGCGGCTCGCCGTCACGCGGGGGCGCAACGGCTGCCTGTGCAGCGACCGCTTCGGCGACCCGATCGAGATCCCGGCGGTCGCGGGCCGGGTGGTCGATCGAATCGGTGCCGGCGATGCGTTCCTCTCGGTGTCGTCGCTGCTCGCGGTGCAGGGTGCGCCGCTGGAGGTGGTCGGATTCGCCGGGAACGCGGCCGGGGCGCTGGCCGTCGCCGGCGTCGCCAATCGCGACGCCATCGACCGCGTGGCCTTTTCCCGACAGGTCGAGTCGCTGCTCAAGAACTGATCCGTGGTGGAGGGACCATGACGGCGGCACGACGGTTCGAGACGGTCTTGGTGCCGGGAGGCGGTGGGTACGTGGGCGCGGTACTCGTGCCGCGGCTCCTCGAGGAGGGCTATCGGGTCCGCGTGTTCGACCTGTTCATCTATGGGGAAGGAGCCCTGGCGGCCGTCCGCGGCAATCCCCGGCTCGAACTGCACCACGGGGACGTCCGCGACCTCGCGGCCGTGAAACAGGCGCTGCGGGGCACCGACGCGGTGATCCACCTCGCCTGCATCTCGAACGACCCGAGCGTGGAGCTCGATCCGGAACTCTCGAAGTCGGTGAATCTGGATTCCTTCGGCCCGACCGTGAAGGCGGCGAAGGAGGCGGGTGTGCGGCGGTTCATCTTCGCGTCTTCCGGCAGTGTCTACGGCGTGAGCGACTCGCCGCAGGTCACGGAGGAGCATCCGCTCGTGCCGGTGTCGCTCTACAACAAGTACAAGGCCGCGTGCGAACCCCTGCTGTTCGCCGAGCAGGCCCCCGATTTCACGACCGTCGCGGTGCGGCCGGCCACGATCTGCGGCTACTCCCCCCGCCAGCGGCTCGACCTCACGGTCAACATCCTCACCAACCACGCGGTGAACGACGGCCGGATCACCGTGTTCGGCGGTGGCCAGATGCGCCCCAACCTCCATATGAAGGACATGGTCGATCTGTATTGCCTCCTGCTCGCGGTACCCCCCGAGCGGATCGCCGGGCAGATCTTCAATGCCGGCTACCAGAATTACACCGTTTCCGAGACTGCCGCCGTGGTGCGAAAGGTGGTCCGCGAGGAGATGCCGGAGAAGGGCGACATCGAGATTGTCACCACGCCCTCCGACGACATCCGTTCCTATCGCATCAACTCCGACAAGATCCGGCGCGTGCTCGGCTTCGTGCCCAAGCACACGATCGAGGACGGCTCCCGCGATCTGATCCGCGCGTTTAAGGCGGGCAAACTGCCCGACTCGATGACCGACATCCGCTATTCCAACATCAAGACGATGAAGGCCGTCCACCTGAAGTGAGCCCATGGCCGCACCGCCCGAAACCTTCGTCGTCCTCGGCAGCAACTCCTTCTCGGGCGCCACGTTCGCCGCCGAGGCACTCGCCGACGGCGCGCGGGTGATCGGCATCAGCCGCTCGCCGGAGCCCGACGAAGCCCTGCTGCCCTATCGTTGGGCCCCACACGATCGGTTTTCGTTCCACGCGCTCGACTTCAACCACCATCTCGACCGGATCGAGGATGTGATCCGCGAGGCCCGGCCGGAGTACGTCGTCAACTTCGCCGCCCAGAGCATGGTGGCCCAGAGTTGGGACAACCCCGACCATTGGTATCGGACCAATGTCGTCGCCACGGCGCGGCTGGTGGACCGGCTCAAACGTGTGGATTTCCTCAAGAAATTCGTGCAGATCTCGACGCCCGAGGTCTACGGCAGCACCAGCGGCCTGGTGCAGGAGACCGCCCCCCTCAACCCCAGCACGCCCTATGCCGTCTCGAAGGCGGCCTGCGACATGAATCTGCAGGCCTACCGCAGGGCGTATGGGTTTCCGGTCGCGTTCACCCGGGCCGCCAACGTCTGCGGTCCGGGGCAGCCGCTCTACCGGATTATTCCGCGGACCGTGTACTGCGTGCTCACCGGGACACGGCTGCAGCTGGAAGGTGGCGGCACGAGCGTGCGATCGTTCATCCACATGGCCGACGTCGCCCGGGGTACGCTCGAGGTGGCGCGGCGCGGCAATCCCGGCGACATCTACCACCTCGCCACCGACCGCAACCAGACGATTCGCGCGGTGGTCGAGGAGATCTGCCGGCAACTCGGGGTGCAGTTCGACGATGCCGTCGAGACGACGCCGCCGCGGCTCGCCCAGGATCCCGCCTACCTCCTCGACTGCACGAAAGCCCGCAGCGAGTTCGGCTGGGTGCCGAAGCGGTCGGTGACCGACGTGATCGCCGAGACGATCGCCTGGCTGAAGACGAACCTCGGCCGGCTCGCGCACGTCCCCGACTCCTACGTGCACAAGCCATGAACACCGTCGCCGACCTCGCCGCGCTCGCCGCCCGGATCCGTGGCCGGGTGATCGAGATGTCACATGCGGCCGGGACGCCCCACCTCGGTTCGTCACTCTCCTGTATCGACCTTCTCGTAGCCGCCTACTGGGGACCGCTGCGCATCGACCCGTGCGCGCCGCTCGCCCCGGACCGTGACCGCTTCATTCTCTCCAAAGGGCACGCCGCGACCGCCCTCTATGCGACCCTCGCCGAACGCGGATTCTTCGACCCCGCGCTGCTCGACACCTACGACACCGACGGCGGCGCACTCCCCGAGCACCCCGGCCTCCAATGCGTCCCGGGCGTCGAGGCAGCGACCGGCTCGCTCGGCCACGGCTTGCCGATCGCGCTGGGCATGGCGCTGGCGACGCGGATCGAGAAGCGTCCGTCACGGCAGTTCGTCCTCATGAGCGACGGCGAGTGCGAGGAGGGTTCGGTATGGGAGGCGGCGCTGTTCGCCGCCGCGCAGAAACTCGCCGGGGTGCTCGTGATGATCGACTACAACAAGTGGCAGGCGACCGGACGCAGCGACGAGGTGATGGCGCTGGCTCCCCTGGCCGCGAAGTGGCACGCCTTCGGCTGGGACACCACCGAAGTCGACGGCCACGACATGGCGGCGATCCTCGCCGCCATGTCGCGCGAGCCCGACGCGGCGGGTCGCCCCCGGGTGATCGTGGCCCATACCGTCAAGGGCAAGGGGGTGTCGTTCATGGAGGACGACAACAACTGGCACTACCGGATTCCCACGGCCGACGAAGTGCGCAAGGCGCGTCGTGAACTCGGCCTGCCGGAGGTGCCGGCATGAGAAACGCCTTCGCGGCCGCGATCACCGACCTCGCGGCCACCGACGAGCGGATCGTCCTGCTCTCCGGCGACATCGGCAATCGGCTGTTCGACGCGTATCGCGACCGCTTCCCCGACCGCTTCTACAACTGCGGCGTGGCGGAAGCGAACATGACGGGCATGGCGGCCGGCCTCGCGCTGTCCGGCTTGCGGCCCTTCACCTACACGATCACGCCGTTCGCGACGACGCGCGTCATCGAGCAGATCCGAGTCGACATTTGCTACCACGACGTGCCGGTGGTGATTGTCGGCACCGGCAGCGGACTCTCCTATGCGTCGCTCGGACCCACGCACCATTCCTGCGAAGATGTCGGCATCCTCCGCTGCTTTCCGAATCTGACCCTCCTCTGCCCGGCGGATTCCGCCGAGGTGCGGCCGGCACTTGAGGCGGCGCTGGAACTCCGCGGCCCCGCCTACATCCGCCTCGGCAAGAAGGGTGAACCGACGATCCACGCGACCCCACCGACGTTTCGGATCGGCGAGGGAATCGTGATGCGCGAGGGTGGTGACATCTGCCTGCTCGGCATGGGCACGATGACGTCGATCGCCCTCGACGCCGCCCGGGAGCTCGACGCCAAGGGCCTCTCGTCACGTGTGGTGAGCATGCACACGGTCAAGCCGCTCGACGAGGCACTGCTCGCCGACGCGTTCACCCGTTTCCGCGCGGTCGCCGTCGTCGAGGAACACAGTGTGATCGGCGGACTCGGCTCGGCGGTGGCGGAGTGGCTCGCCCGGCGTGACGGTGCGCATCCCCCACTGGTCGCCTGCGGCACGCCCGACACCTTTATTTCCGAGTCGGGAAGCCAGACGTGGATGCGTGAGCGGTGCGGCCTCACCGGCCCGGCGGTGGCCGCGGCCGTGATCGCCAGGCTCGGGGCCAGCCCGTGATCGGCGTCGATTTCGACAATACCGTCGTCCGTTACGACGAACTCTTCGGCCGCGTCGCCCTCGATCTCGGCCTCGTGCCGCCGGACGCCGCCACGTCGAAAACGGCCGTCCGCGACCACTTGCGGATGATCGGCGAAGAAGACCGCTGGACGGAACTGCAGGGGATCGTCTACGGGCCGCGGATGATGGAGGCGGCGCTGTTCCCCGGCGTGGCGGCGTTCTTCACTCGCTGCCGTCAGGACTGCCTGCCGATCGCCATCGTCAGCCACCGGACGAGGTTTCCCTATCGTGGCGCGCGGCACGATCTTCACGCCGCCGCCCGCGACTTCCTCGCGCACCACGGATTCCACGACGAGCGCGCGATCGGGCTGCCGCGCGAGAGGGTCTTCTTCGAGGAGACGAAGGAGGGCAAGCTCGCGCGGATTGCAACTCTCGGCTGCTCGGCGTTCATCGACGACCTGCCGGAATTGCTCGGCGACCCACGGTTTCCCGGGCATGTGCGCCGCATCCTCTTCGACCCTGATCGGCTGCACCAACCGCCCGCGGGCGTGGCGGCGGCGGCGTCGTGGGACGACGTCGAGCGGCTGGTCGCGAGGGACAGGCCATGACCGGCGACATCCTCGGCACCGGGGAAGCCGGCGTCGCCGACCGCGCGGTGGCGGTGCTCCGTGCAGCGGGTGTGCCGACGCCTTACCGGCTCGAACCGATCGTCGGGGGGGGCAACAATCGCGTCTACCGCGTCGAATCCGCCGGCCCCACGGTCGTGCTCAAAGCCTACTTCCGACACCCCGACGACCCCCGCGATCGGCTCCGGGCGGACTTCGGATTCAGCACGTTTGCCTGGGCGTGCGGTGCCCGTGCCCTCCCGCGCCCGCTCGCCAGCGACCCCGATGCCGGGATGGCGGTCTACGAGTTCGTCACCGGTCGCACGCTCGCGGTGGGCGACGTGACCGCACGCGAGGTCGGGGAGGCGGCGGCGTTCTTCCGCGCCGTCAACGCCGCCCGCGGCGCGCCGGGCGCGACCGACCTTCCCGCCGCGTCGGAGGCCTGTTTTTCGATCATGGCACACGTCGGGTGCGTGGATCGTCGGATCGCCCGTCTCGGCACGATCGACGTGACGTCGCCGCGCGGCGCCGACGCGGCCGCGCTCGTCGAAGACCGGCTCGTGCCGGTGTGGAGCGTCATCCGGGCCACGGTGCTCGCCGCGAGCGGTGCGCAAGCATCCGAGCCGCTCGGTGCCGACGCCCGCTGCCTGAACCCGTCCGACTTCGGATTTCACAATGCGATCGCGGCCGCCGACGGCCGCCTGCGGTTTCTCGATTTCGAGTATGCGGGATGGGATGATCCCGCGAAGGCGGTCTGCGATTTCTTCTGCCAACCGGCCGTCCCGGTGCCGCTCGGCCACCTGCCGGCCTTCCTCGCCGGCATCGCGGAACCGTGGGGCAACGCGGCGGCGATCGAACACCGCGTCGCCACGCTGCTTCCGGTCTACGGTGTGAAGTGGTGCTGTATCATGCTCAACGAGTTCATCCCCGCGGACGACACCCGTCGCACGTACGCCGCGGGCGACGGTGCGGCCGAGCCCGCCGCTCGCCGTGCCCGCCAGCTCGACAAGGTCGCCGCCGCTCTCGAGAGGATGGGAGTCTGACCGTGGCTTACGTCGATTTCCTCTCCACCGTCCACAAGAGCACGAAGCGGGACTACGTGGCCCGGGTGACGGAGTTCCCCAAGGCCGAGGCTGCGAAACTCGCCAAACGCTGGGGCAAAGACTACTGGGACGGCGACCGGCGCACCGGCTACGGTGGCTATGCCTACGACGGCCGCTGGCGCAAGGTCGCCGACGCGATGGTGGCCCATTACGGCATCCGTCCGGGTGACCGGATCCTCGACGTCGGCTGTGGCAAGGGATTCCTCCTCTACGATTTCACCCAGTCCGTTCCCGGCGTCGAGGTGGCGGGCATCGACGTGTCGACCTACGCGCTGGAACACGCCAAGGACGAGGTGAAGCCGTTTCTCCGCGAGGCGAGCGCCGCCGCGTTGCCGTTCGACGATGACAGTTTCGATCTCGTGGTCTCGATCAACACGCTCCATAACCTCCATTGCTACGACCTCTACGAGGCGCTCAAGGAGATGGAGCGGGTCGGACGGCGCCACAAGTACCTGTGCGTCGAATCATGGCGGACCGAGGAGGAGAAGGTGAATCTGCTGTACTGGCAATTCACCTGCGAGATGTTCTGCACGCCCCGGGAATGGGAATGGTGGTTCGCGCATACCGGTTACAGCGGCGACCATTCGTTCATCTATTTCGAGTGACCGTGAAATCGAAGGCCGCGATTCTCGTCGAGCAGCGCCGCCCCCTCGTCATCGAGGATGTCGAGATTCCTGCGCTCAAGCTCGGGCAGGTGCTCGTGCGAATGATCGCCAGCGGCATCTGCGGGTCACAGGTCGGCGAGATCGAGGGGGTCAAGGGACCTGATCGTCATCTTCCCCATCTTCTCGGTCACGAGGGCTGCGGCGAGGTCCTCGACGTCGGCGAGGGGGTACGGACGGCGAAGGCGGGCGATCGCGTCGTGCTCCACTGGAGGAAGGGGACGGGATTGGAGAGCGTGACGCCCGTCTTCCGGTCGCGTCTCGGCCCGGTCAACGCCGGCTGGGTGACGACGTTCAACGAGTACGCAGTCGTCTCCGAGAATCGTGTCACCGTCGTCCCGCCCGACTTCGACCCCGAGGTGGCGGCCCTCTTCGGCTGCGCGGTGACGACCGGATTCGGCGTCGTCACCAACGACGCGCGACTCGCCATCGGCGAGTCGATCGCGATTTTCGGCGCCGGCGGCATCGGCCTCAACATCGTGCAGGGAGCCGCACTGGCCGGGGCCTATCCGATCATCGCGCTCGACCGATTCGCCAACCGGTTGGAACTCGCTCGTTCGTTCGGTGCGACCCATACGTTCGACGTGACGGCCGTGGACGCCGTGGCGGAGATCCGCCACGTCGTCGGTGGCGACGGCGTGGACGTGGCCGTCGACAACACCGGCAACGTGGAGGTGATCGCGCTGGCCAGCCGCATCACGAATCGCCGCGGCCGGACTGTGCTGGTGGGTGTGCCGCCGAAAGACTCCCGGGCGGCGATCGAGACCCTCCCTCTGCACTTCGAACAGCGCCTTCTCGGCTCCCACGGCGGCGCCAGCCGCCCCGACGTCGACATTCCCAGGTATGTCCGGAGTCTCGCGGCTGGGCGTCTGTCGTTCGCCGGTCTCGTCGGCCGACGCTATCCACTCGACGACGTCACCGTCGCGATCGGCGACATGACCAGCGGCCGACTCGCCGGTCGTGCGATCATCCGCTTCTCCGACGGCTGATCCCCGATGCGTGGAGACGGCCCGATGGATCGCGCGGCGGGCGTACTGGTGATCGGTGCCGACGGATTGATCGGCGGCGCGGTTGCCACGAGGCTCGAATCTCTGGGAATCAGAGTCGTGCGGACCAGCCGCCGCGGCACGACCGGTGCCCATCCGCTCGACCTCGCCGCGCTGCCGGCCGCATGGTCGCCGCCACCCGGCATCCGCGTTGCGGTCGTCTGCGCGGCGGTAACGTCGACCGAGGAGTGCCGACTCCGGCCCGACTTCTGCCGGATCGTCAACGTCGACGCTCCGCTGGAACTCGGACGGCGCTTGCACGACGCCGGCGCCCGAACCGTGTTCCTCTCCACGAACATGGTGTTCGACGGCACCATGAACGCCACCCCGGCGACCGCGCCACGACGCCCGATGACGGTGTACGGCCGCCTCAAGGCCGACGCTGAAGAGGGGTTGCTCGCGATCGGAAGCGGCACGACGGTCGTGCGCCTCACGAAGACCATCGGTCGGACGCTGCCGGTGATCGAACGCTGGCGGGAAGCGATTCGACGCGGAGAGCGGATTCGGGCGTTCCACGACCTCGTCGTGGCCCCGGTGCCGCTCGATCACGCGGTGACGGTAATCACTCATGCGGCCTGCGAACCGCTCGGCGCCATCCTCCAGGTGTCCGCCAGCGCCGACATCTCGTATGCCGACGTGGCGGTCCGGCTCGCGCGGCGTTGGGGATTCACCGACGCCGTCGACCCGACTTCGGCCGCCGCGTCCGGACTCTTTCCCGAGCATCTCCCCGGACACACGACGCTCGATACCACGACCATCCGCGATAGACTGGCGATCGACGCGCCCGATCCCTGGGACGCCTTCGACGAGGTGGCTTGATGGCGGCGACTGCGGTGGGATCCTCGTGCGCGTTCTGTCGCGCCGCCGCAGTCGAGGATGCTCCGGTCTACCGATATCTTCGTCGCGTCACCTCCGATTGCCGGCCGTGGCCCGCGGGGGGTCGCATCGGTGTGTGCGCCACGTGCGCCGGGGTGCAGAAACCGGTCGACGACGCGTTCCGAGCGGAGATCGACGCGATCTACCGGTCGTACGCAATCTATCACCAGGCCGACGGGGCCGAGCAAGCCGTCTTCGCACCGGCGACCGGGTTGCCGACGTCGCGATCGGCGATGTTGCTCGACACCTTCCGACGTCATGCCGGCCTTCCTTCCCACGGCAGGATGCTGGACATCGGCTGTGGCAACGGCGCGACGATCCGCGCCTTCCAAGCGGGTGCCCCGGGCTGGACGCACGTGGGAACCGAGTTCGACGACCGCTATCGCCGCGAGGTTGAATCGATCCCCAACACCGAGTGCATGCACGTCGGCGAACCCGCCGACGTGCCGGGCACGTTCGACGTGATCACGATGATCCACGTTCTCGAACACCTCGTCGATCCGATCGCCTTCCTCGCGTCGCTCCACGGCAAGCTCGCGGCCGGCGGTGTGCTGCTCGTCGAGGTGCCCCATCACGTGGCGAATCCCTTCGAGCTGCTGATCGCGGACCACCGCAGCCATTTCGACGCCCGGTCGCTGCGGCGCGTGCTCGCCGCGGCGGGTTACGGAATCGTCGTCCTCGCCGACGATTGGATTCCGAAGGAGCTGTCCGTGGTCGCCCGGCCGGTGGCGACGCCCTACGGGGAGAAGGACGGCGATGCCGCCGCCGTCACGGCATCGCTCTCCCGCGATCTCGAGTGGCTCCGGCGGACGGCCGATCGCTTCCGCGCGCTGGCCGCGCACGGGCCGCTCGGATTGTTCGGCACATCGATCGCCGGGACGTGGCTCGCCGCGGAGGCGGGCGAGGGGCTGGCGTTCTTCGTGGACGAGGATCCCGCCCGGATCGGAAAGCACTATCTTGGCAGACCGGTCCTTGCTCCGGCCGACGTGCCGGACGCCGGACGCGTGTTCGTCGGCCTGCCCACAACGCTGGCCACCGCCATCTGCCGCCGCCTGGCGCGGCCCGGCGTCACGTTCATCCCACCTGACTGAGACCGATGTCCACCGCGCTGCTCACCGCTGGCCTGTTCGCCTGCGCGTTTCTCTGCCACCTCGCGTGGTGGAGAATAGCGCTGCCGAAACGCCACACCTTCGCGCTGCTCGCTCTTTTTTTCGGAGCGTTGGCCGCGTGGCTGACGCTCTCGATCACCCTGCCGGGACGGTGGTTCGTCGCGACCGATCCGTGGCAGGCGTTGCACGTCGCGATCGCCCACACCGCACTTACCCTCGCCTATGTGGTCACCTATTCGGCGCTCGAGCACCGCAGCCCGAGCATGACGATGCTGGTCGCGGTGGCGGATTCCCCGGACGAGGGGCGGACCGCCGCCGAATTGCGCGGTCTGCTGGTCGGTGCCAGCCCGGTCGAGGTGCGTCTGTCCGCGATGGAGCGCGAGGGGATGGTCGCCCGGGAACGAGACGACTACCGTCTCGCTCCCAAGGGGCGGACGTGGGCCGCGGTGCTGTCCAACTGGCGGCGCCTGCTAGGAATGCCGCAGGGAGGTTGACCGTGACCACGTCGACTCCGCCGATCGTGATCGCACCCGTAATCGGGCTGGCGCTCGATTGTCTCACCCACGTCGTGGCATCGCGCGTGCTCGGGGGTCGACGGCCGTATCCGGCGCTGGTGGCGGGAGCGATCGTCGGGATCGTGGCGACCATGGCGATCACCGCCGTCGGATGCATCCGCTCGGGTGCCGGGTTCGTCGACTGTACCGCCCTGGTATCGCTCAACACCGTCGTCGCCTCGGCCCTCGCGTTCGGCTACTTCAATTTCGTCAACCTCACGATCGCCTCCTTGCGGATCCGCATCCTCGAGGAACTCGTCGCCGCTGGCGGCAGACTGCCGCGCAGCACGCTGCTGGCGCGCTACGGGACCGACAACGTCGTCAGCCTACGACTCGAACGCCTCGTGGGCGGCGGTCACCTCGTGGAGCGAAACGGGCGGCTCCACATCGGCCGATTGCATTTCCTCGTCGTCGCCCGCATCTTCGACGGCTTGAGGTGGATCGTTTTCGGTCGGCCGCATCCGACTCCTCCGCACCATACGGCGCCGCCCGCCCGCGATTCCCGATGAACGTCTCGCCTCCTCCGAGCACCGTGCCCACGGACCTGACGCTCTTCGTCGCCTGCTACAACGAAGAGGCGGGAATCATTTCCACACTCGACACCGTGGTGGCGGCAGCCGACGAAGTGGGAATCTCCTACGACATCGTGATCATCGACGATTGCTCGACCGATCGTTCGGTCGAACTGGTCGTCGACTACCTCCGCACCCATCCGACGCTCCCGATCACGCTGTACGTGAACGAGGTCAACCAGGGTGTCGGTTCCAATTACGCCGAGGGTTCGTTTCGTGGCCGTGGCGCGTACTACCGTATGGTCTGCGGCGACGATGTGGAGTCGCGGGAGACGTTGGTGTCGATCTTTCGCCATATCGGGGCGGCCGACATGGTGATTCCCTACCCCGGCGACACGACGTTCCGCGGACCGTTCCGTCGGTTCGTCTCGTGGTCGTTCACGGCGCTGGTCAACCTGTTGAGCGGCTATTCGATCCGCTACTACAACGGCCTCGCCGTCCATCGCCGCTACAACGTGATGCGCTGGCACTCCAACTCGCACGGCTTCGGCTTCCAGGCCGACCTCATCACGCGCCTCCTCGATCTCAATGCCACGTACGTCGAGGTGCCGTCCTATCCCAACGAGCGTGCCGGCGGAGCCACGAAAGCCTTCAAGTTCAGGAACATCTGCTCCGTCGGGCATACGCTGCTCGAGATCTGGCTTCGTCGGCTCGGCAAGCTCGTCTATCCCGCCGCGACACGACGGCCCTTGCAAAACGTCCGCATCTACCGGGCGAACGATCTTTCCGGCCCCGTCACCGCGACCACCAACGTCGTGGAGGGCGCCACGACGGCGCCGCCGCGGACGAGTTGATCGGAACCGACGGCACGGTCATGGACAGACGTCGCGCACCCACTCGGCGAGGCTAAGGTAGCCGGGCACGCCACGTCCTTGGCGTCGCGCCGACGCGGTGCCCATCCGGCCGATGATCGCCGCCACGTGGACCCCGGCGTTCGCACCCGCCTCCCAGTCACGCGGCGTATCCCCGATCATCCAGGCCTCGTCGGCCGCGATCGCATGGGCCGTGAGCATCTCGAGGATGAACCGCGGCGACGGCTTGCGATACTCGATCGGTTCGTCGGGTCGCTCGGTCGCCACGCAGATCGCCGTGAACAGATCGTCTCCCAATCCGATGGCCTCGACCATCCGCGCGTTGACGCGGGCGACGTCGGCGAGGGTGAAATACCCGCGCCCGACCCCCGATTGATTGGTGAACAAGAAGAGCTTCACATTCCGCTCCCGCAACCGCGCGAGCGCCTCGCGGACTCCCGGCAACACGATGACCCCGTCGGGATCGCCCAGATAGTGGCGATCTTCGATCAGCGTGCCGTCACGATCGAGGAAGACGGCGCGGGGTGCCGCGTTGGCGGAGGGTGGATTCATGGCAGCGATCTCGCTCCCTGACGGCCCGGCGGGCTTCGCCTCGGCGAGGCCTGTCCGGCGCATTCGCCGATCCGATCGGCGGCCGTCGACCATGGACACGGGCGCCTCCGCCGGTGGAGGGCCGGCTGCTATATTCCCCGATTCCCCGTCGCGCGTCTCCCCACGGTCGGCTTCAATGGCATCGCCCCGCCCCGTCACGCCGGCCCCGCGAGTCCCATCGGCCGCCGGCGGCCGCATGCCGGCCACGGCGGATCTGGTGGCGCTTGGCATCCTGGCCCTGCTGTCCACGATCGGCTGGTGTGCCGCCAACGGAGCCTGGTCCTTTGCCGCGCTCGCCCAGCCCACCGCCTACCTCGACCCGGAAAAAGCCGACGTCATCCACGCCCTCACGATGATGAAGGTGGCCGCCCGCGGAGAGTGGGTGCCGTTGGCGTGGAAGCAGGCCGCCGAACTCGGGGCACCGGTGGGGGCGAATTGGAACGACTGGCCGATGGTGGAGGAGCTGCAGGTCTGGGTCTTCGGTCTGTTGGCCCGGGTGTTCGGTCTGTTCGCGGGGCTCAATCTCGCGATGATCATCGGCCACGTGCTCGCGGCGTGGGTGTTCTATGCGGTCGCCCGTACGCTCGACACCGCACGCGTATGGGCTTTCAGCGCCGCGTTGGCGTTCGGACTCTGTCCGTTCATCTTCGCGCAGTCCCCGTACCACATCACCTGCGCGTGGGTCTGGCAGGTTCCCTCGTTTCTGCTGGTGTGGCACTGGCTCGCGAATGAAGCGGTGATCGAGACGTTCTCGAAACGCTTCTGGCAATGTGTCGCCATCGGCTTCATGGCCGGGCTGTTGAACCCCTATTTCACCAACATTCTCTGCCAGCTCGCCTTGCTCATCGCCGGCGTGCGGGCGTGGCGGAACCGCTCGCCGCGGGCCCTGATCCCTGCGCTGGCGGTCGTCGTCGCCGCGGCCGTCGCGTTCTTCGCGATGAACGTCGATACATGGACATACCGGATGGCCCACGGGCCCAATCCAGGCGCGCTGGTCCGCGAATACAAGTGGCTGGAGATCTACGGGCTGAAGATCAAGGACCTGTTCATTCCACCGCTCACGCACCATGCCGCGGGGCTCGCCAATTTCGCCAAGGCCCATCGGCAGGTCGCCCCGCTCCTCGACGAGGGGGCCTCCTACCAGGGAATCATCGGGATCGCGTGTTTGCTGTGGCTCGTCGCGGTGGCGGTGCGGGCACTGGTGAACGGGCGCGAGAACGACGTTCCCATGCAGGCCTGGCAGGTGCTCTGGATCGTCCTCACCTTCACGACGGGTGGGTTCAACTCGATGCTCGGCGTCCTCGGCGTCACCATGTTCCGGGGGGGGTGCCGGTACAGCGTCGTCATCCTCGCGATCACGCTCGCCTGGGCGGCGCGTCGTCTGTCGACGAGCCCACCGTGGGGGGTCGTGGCCCACGGGTCCGCTGACGGCTGGCGGCGGCTGGTCGCCGCGGTTGTCGCCTGCCTGGTGATCTTCTGGGATCAGGTCCCGCGCACGCCGACGAGCGACGAGCGACGCGCGATCACCCGCCAGGTCGAGAGCGACCGTGACTTCGCCGCACGGATGGAGGGGGCGTTGCCGGCGGCGGCGATGGTGTTCCAGTTGCCGGTGATCGAGTTCCCGGAGTCCCCGGCTCCGGGAGTGCCCCCCTACGATCACTTCCGTCCCTACCTCTACAGCGAGCAGCTGCGCTATTCGTTCGGTTCGATGAAGGGCCGGCCACGGGAAAAGTGGCAGGCAGGGCTGCAGTCCAAGCTGTTCGAGGGTGCCTCGATCGACCAGCAATCCCAACGCATCCGCCTCGTCCCCGCCAACGCGAAGGCGGCGGTGGATGAACTCGTGCGCCTCGGGTTCGCGGCGATCTATCTCAATCGCGCGGGATTCCCCGACCGCGGCCGGGGCATCGAGGAAGCGCTGTTCGATCTCGGCTACACGACGCCGCCGATCCGCAATTCCAGCGGTGACCTGGCTTGCATCGTGCTGTCCCGGGATGGCAACCCGCCCCGCGAGCCGTCTCCATGAACGCCGCCCCGCCGTCGTCGGCCGCCCCACGGATTCTCGTCGTGGGGGACGTGATGCTCGATCGCTATCTCACCGGGATCGTCGAGCGCGTGTCGCCGGAAGCTCCGGTGCCGGTGCTGAGTGTCAAACGTTCGTTCGAACGGCCCGGGGGTGCCGCGAACGTAGCGGTGAACGTCGCCGCCATGGGGGGTGTGACCACCCTCGTCGGAGCGGTTGGAAAGGATGCAGCCGGCGCCTGCCTGCGCGGCGTCGTCGAGCGGGAAGGGGTTTCGAGCGATGAACTTCTCGTCGGCGCGACTCGCACGACGGTGAAGACGAGGTTGCTCGCCGGACACAGCCAAATCGCCCGCTTCGACGAGGAAACGCCTCTCGATACGGCGACCGCCGCGGCGGTGGTGGAGCGCGTCGAAACGCTTCTCCCGGGCATGGCGGTGGCAGTGATTTCCGACTACGCCAAGGGGGTCTGCGGACCGACCGTCTGCCGCACGCTGATCGACGCGGCGCATCGGCACAACGTCGCGGTGATCGTCGATCCGAAGGGTCAGGACTTCGGCAAGTACTCCGGGGCCACGGTCGTTACCCCGAACCGTCTCGAGGCCGCGGCGGTCGTCGGCTTTCCCATCCGCGGACCGGACGACGCGCTTCGGGCCGCCGTGGTGATCCGCGAACGCTTCGCGATCGAATCGGTCGTGTTGACACTCGGCGAGCAGGGGATGGTGATCGTGGCGACCGACGGATCGGCGGTGATTCCCACGCAGGCGCGGCAAGTGTTCGACGTCACCGGCGCCGGCGATTCCGCCGTGGCGACGCTGGCGGTCGCCCTCGGCCGGGGCATGCCGCTCCGCGACGCGTGCTTTCTCGCCAACGCCGCCGCCGGTCTCCAGGTCGCCCGTGTCGGTACCGCCTCGATCTCCTGGAGCGAAGTGCTCGCGGCGATCGATCAGACCGCGGCCATCGCCCGTGGCAAAGTCGTCGACCGCGACGAAGTGCAGGCCGCCGTGCGTCAGGCTCGTGCGGCGGGCAAACGAATCGGATTCACCAACGGGTGCTTCGACATCCTTCATCACGGGCACGTGCGCCTCCTGGACGCGGCCGCGCGGGAGTGCGACGTGCTCGTGGTCGGAGTCAACTCCGACGCGTCGGTACGACGGCTCAAGGGTGCGCCGCGTCCGTTCGTTCCCGCGGCCGAGCGCATGGCCGTGCTCGCGGGACTGTCGTCGGTCGGTTTGGTGTGTGAGTTCGCCGAGGATACGCCGCTTGAATTGATCACCGCGGTCGAGCCCGACGTCCTCATCAAGGGAGGCGACTACGACGTCGCCAACGTGGTCGGTGCCGATTTCGTCCTGGCGCGCGGTGGGCGGGTGACGACGCCACTGTTCGTGCCGGAGGCTTCGACCACTGGCATCGTCGATCGCATCAGACGGAAGCCTGGCGGCGACGCCGCGCGATGACGCTCCGGACGGTCTCGTGCACGAGATCGACCGTGATGCCCTGCATGCAGAGATTGTCGCGGCACGACGAAAGACGGTTGTTGTAGGCGCTCACGCACGGCGTGCAGGGAAGTCCAAGCGATACGACATGGCTGCGCGGCCCGAGTACGCCCCACAGCCTCGGTGTCTCCGGGCCGAAGAGCGTGACGATGTCGATGTCGGTGAGGGCGGCGAAGTGTGCCGGACCGCTATCGTTGGTCACCAGCACGTCGGCGAGCGTGAACAGGACGAGAAGCTGCCGCATCGTGGTTTTTCCGGCCATCGAAATGCACCGCGGATGGCCCACCGCGCGGACCAATTCGTCGATCGGCGGAGCTTCGGAAGGGGCCCCCGTGAAGGCGATCGTGACGTCCGACGATTCCTCGAGCAAGCGCCGGGCGAGCGTGACGTAACAATCCCCGTCCCACTTCCGTAGCGGGATCAGATCGCTGGCGTTCGCGTTGAGGAGCACGAGCAGACCCGGTTCCCGACCTCCCGAAAGGTGACGGACAGTCGCGCGGACCTCGTCAACCTCGGCCGCCGACGGTTCGAACCGCACCATCGACTCGTCGAGGGTGGTCATGTCGATTCCGAGCGCCGGGAGTCGGGCGGGGTCGAGCCAGAGGGCGTGGGTTTGCACGAGCATCGCCCGAAGCGTGTGCACCTGTGGGCTGTAGACCAGTCGATGGGTGAGGAGATCTCCACGCCATGGACCGTCGCCGTTGTAGGCGTGGTATCCCACCCGCCGCGCCGCCCCCGTCAGGTAGGCGATCACCGCCGAGGATCGGGCGAACAGCTCGAAATCAAGAACCGAGTCGATCTTCTCGCGCCGTGCCCGTAGCAACGCCGCGATCATGCCGTACAGCGTCGTGACCAGCCCGCCTTTGGGGATCGAGATGACGTTGTCGGGCTTCACGATGCCGAGCATGTCGAGGATCGGTCGATTCTCCTCGAGCACCATGAAGAAGACGTTGTCGTACCCGACGCGCTCCACGGCGGCGCGCAGCGACGGGCCCGCCAAGACCGTCGCACCCTGCTCGACGAGCTTGAGGAACAGGATCCGGCGCACCGGTGCGGTAGCGCGACGGCGATCGAACAGCCGTCGCCAGACCGTGAGCATGGCGCAGGCGGGCACTCCGAGCCAGCGATCGACGAACCGGACGGTGGATGCATTCATGGCGCCACACACTACCA
>JBJSXB010000368.1:0-22507 GCA_046086245.1 Planctomycetaceae bacterium
GTCGAATTACATCGGTGTCTTCGGCACCGGCGAGGTGGATGAGGCGCCGTCCGCGGGTGATGGCGTGTTCTTTCGCAACAGTCGAGTCGGTTTCCAGGGGATGCTCGACGGATCGAGCAAGACGCTCGTCGTAGGCGAGCGCCACTCGCGTCTCGGGTCGAGCACCTGGACGGGCGTCGTGGCGGGCTCGAACGCCCAGCGCGTGCGCAATGTCGGCATCGCCGACCACACCCCCAATAGCCCGAGCCACCACTTCGACGACTTCACGAGCCTCCATCCCACAGGTGTGAACTTCCTCGCCGGTGATGCCTCGGTCCGGCGCATCGACGACTCGATCGACCAGACCGTCTACCGAGCGCTGTGCACGCGTAGTGGCGGGGAAACCGTGGCCGAGTGACAGCCGCTTTGCGGTCGCGGCGGCGCGGACCCCGTGACGGCTCGGGTTGACGTCCCGGCACGTGTTCGCCGGGGCCGCGGCGCGGCATGCGTGTGCCGGCCCTCGGCCCTCCGCGTACCACTCAATGTCCGCCGCCGCTTGCGCCGCACGATGGGGCCGGCGGTCTACTTGCAAATGCTATGCAATTGCTGTATCCTGCCACCGCTACCACGGGGCCCGGCTCACGCCCCGCTACGAAATCGAAAGGAGTCGACGATGCGTTTGGTGATGGTGGGGCGTCAGGCGATAGCGGGCTGTGGACAAACAGCCTGCCGCACCTCAGGGATGAGGTGCCGGGAGTGCAACTCCCGTGAAAAGCGACGCTTTTCGAGTGGCCAAAGGCCATGGATGGACTTTGGCCACGGGCTGCTAGCGCGCGGGGCCGAGAGCCACCCCCTGGAGGGCGATCGCCGGTGCGGCGGACGCGGCCAGTTGGTCGGCCCTTCCGGCGACGTCACCGCGCGATTCCGGGCGGTAGACGACCGCCCGCCCGACGACCGACCTCGGTGCCGGATGGAGGATCGCCCACTGGCGACGCATCTCCGCACGCACGCGGGCGTCGATCGCGTCACCGTGGGGCGATCGGTCGGCCATGTTGTAGCGCTCGAGCACCAGCCGAGCGGTCAGACTCGCCTTGTCGCCGACCGAGCCCGAGGCTTTCACCCGCGTGGTCGTCTGGTCCTGCTCGAGCACCTGCACCGTGACAGTCAGCGTGCGGCCCGGTTGGACGAAGTCGCCGTACTTAACGTTTTTTGCCTCGCGCAGCACGACGATGCTGTGGGCGAAATCCTCACCGATGCGGATCGTCCACGCGGCCGCCTGCGTCAGCGCCTCGAGCATGAACACGCCCGGCAGGACGGGGAACCGCGGGAAGTGATCGGCGAGGTATTCCTCCGACAGCGACACCGTCTTGATCGCGGTGAGGCTCTTCCCGGGCTCGACGGCAAGGACGCGATCAAGGAGGCAAAAACGCATGCAGAAATCCGTTTCCAGCGAGAGCCGACGGCCGCGATACCGAAACGTGGCGGCAGTATAGGAAATCCACTTGGTGCCACAACACGTCGGACCCACCGTGGGAGCCCGTTTCAACCATCTGCCAAGCTGACAGCCGCCACCACCGGCACCGCCCGCAAGGTTTGCCGGAATGACAACCGCTCGGGTGCCATCGCCTCGGTTTCCCCGGAGAAGATGCGACTCGCTCCGGTGCCGAACGGTTGGGCACGCACTTTGCACTCCCTGATGTGCGTTGCAGGTCGCGTGATTCGCGGCGACGCGTGGTGGCGTCGACCGGACACGCTGTTCTCACGAGGGGAGGGTTTTGCCATGCGTTCGACACGGTCGGGCTGCGCGCATCCGCTCGAGGAATTGTGTGCCGAGGTGGATCGCCTGTGGACGACGCTCGTCGCGGCGCCGCCACTGCACGGTTGGGGACAGACTCCGCGCGCCGGGTTTCCCGCCGTGAACCTCCGCGAGACCGACGATGCGTTTTTCGTCGAGGCGGAACTTCCCGGCCTCGCCCCAGCGGACGTGGACGTATCGGTGGTCGGTGACGATGTGGTGCTCGCGGGGCGGCGCGGCCCCGCTGCCGACGCCGTCGCCGAGGGAACCACCGACGTGGTGTGGCACCGGCGCGAGCGGGGCCATGGCGCGTTCGAGCGGCGGATCTCGCTGCCGGTCGCGGTCCATCCCGACGGGGTGGAGGCACGATTGTCCGACGGGGTGCTGACGGTACGTTGCCCGAAAGCCCCGGAATGCCAGCCGCGCAAGGTGCCGGTCCGAGCCGGTTGACCACTCGCGGCAACGCCCGGCGGCCTCCGCCGAGCCGGAGGCCGGCGGGGGCTTGCTGGCACGACCCCCTGACTTTCAGACGGTCCGTTTCCAACTGGAACACATCCGGACGACAACCCGGGAAAGGAGCGTGTGCAATGGTGACCGCGGATTCCACGACCGCCAACGGCCAGGCCGCCACGGGACGCGAGGGCGACGCGCCGCTGACCTATCAGCCCCACGTCGACGTGCGGACCGAACAGGGTGACGTGATCGTCGTCGCCGACATGCCGGGAGCGCGTTCCGAATCGATCGACGTGGCGTTTGCCGACGGTGTGCTGACGCTGCACGCCAAGGTGCCGGGGCGTGAGGTGGCCGGCCGGCCGCTGTCGCAGGAGTACGGCATCGGCGACTATCGCCGGTCGTTCCGCCTCGGTGACGGCTTCGACGCCGCCGGGATCACGGCGGTCTACCGCCTCGGCGTCCTCACCGTGCGCGTGCCCAAGCTCGCGGCGGTGCGGCCGCGCAAGGTGACGGTGCAACCGGGCTGATCGGTCGGACCGCGCGTGGCCGGCACCCCGCGGAGGCTGATACGTTGGTGAGCGTGCGGGCGCGGCGACTCCGGCCCGCACGCTCCCAGCAACCCCGCACCGCTCCCTCTGGCCCGGCCCGTCCATGGCGCTGCTCATCGCGCGATCCGCCGGCGACCGGCCGTGGCGCACCGCCGACTTCGGCGGCATCGTGCCCGATCGGTTACGGCACCTCGGCGCCGCCGAGGTCGCCGGACAAACGATCGCGGTCGATGGCCGCGCGTGCCGCCTCGGCGACTGGTGCGCGATCTCCGGAGATGCCGCCGATGGCAGCATCGAATGCCACGGCGACTTCCGCGCCGTCGACCGGCTCGCTGCCGGCATGGAAGGGGGCACCGTCGTGGTCCATGGTCCGGTCGGCCGGCACGCCGGTGCGGCGATGGCGGGTGGCCGTCTGCTCGTCCACGGGGACGCGGGTGATTGGCTCGCGGCGGGAATGACCGGTGGCGAGGTGATCGTCACGGGCGACGCCGGCGACCTCGTCGGTGCCGCACCGCCCGGAACGCGCGACGGCATGCGCGGGGGTCGCGTCCTGGTCGGCGGCAACGCCGGAAGGCTGGCCGCCAGCCGGTTGCGGCGTGGCGTGGTGGCGATCGGCGGCACGTGCGGACCGGGGGCGGCGTTCGAGCTCCGGGCCGGCACGCTGCTCGCGACACGCGTGACACGCGACGCGGGGGTCGGCATGGCGCGCGGCAGCGTCGTCGTCCTTCAGCCCGACAACCCCGAGGCGTGTCCGGCGCCCGGTTTTCGCCGCGGCGCATGCTGGCAGCCCCCATGGCTGCCCCTGCTGGCCGCCTCGTTGCCCCCATCGTGGGGTTGGTGTGCGCGGCGCTTGCGAAGCGGCGTATGGAGACAGTGGCACGGCGACCCACTCGGCGGCGCTCGCGGAGAACTCTGGCTCCCCGCCCGTGTCGACGAGCGTCCAGACGATCGCCGCACTCAGGGCTGAACGCTCTGTGCTCCTTTGCGACCCTCCCTGCCGCGACGGCTCGACGGGCCCCCGGGGCATCCAGAAGGATGCCCGCGATACCCGGGCGCCGGAGGCCCGCCCCCGGGCCGAAACGCTCGACCGATGCCGGTTTTTCCCGACCGCTTCCGCCGGCTGGCAGTTTGAGCTACTCTCTGTGATCCCTCGCGGTTGCGACCGCCTCACCGACCACCCTCGCCACCATGCCAACCATCAGCCAACTCGTCCGCAGCCGCCGCCGTCCGAAGCGCAAGTTTTCCAAGTCGCCGGTCCTCGACCGCTGTCCGCAAAAGCGCGGAGTGTGCCTTCAGGTGCGGACGATGACGCCGAAGAAGCCGAATTCGGCGCTCCGGAAAATCGCCCGTGTCCGCCTGTCGAACGCCAAGGAAGTCACGGTCTACATCCCCGGCGAAGGTCACAACCTGCAGGAGCACTCGATCGTGTTGGTGCGCGGAGGCCGCGTGCGCGATCTGCCCGGTGTCCGATACCACATCATCCGCGGCGCCCTCGACACCTTGGGGGTCCAGGGACGCAAGCAGTCCCGCAGCCTGTACGGTGCGAAGAAGGGCTAGTTCCCGGCGGCAAATGTCCTGGCGGCATGCGTCCAGTCGGCATCTTTCCAGTCGGCATGTGTCCATTCGCCATCGGCCGCTCAGCGCACAGTACCAGCACCGGCGAATTGATCGCCGCGACCTCCGAACGACGACGACCCTCCGCACAACCTGTTTTCCGCACAACCTGTTTGAAGCCTCCTCGTTCAAGACACCCAGTTCAAGCTTCCTCGGCGCTAGTTGAAGGTCTACCTCGCGATGGGAAAAATCACTTCGAGCCGCGAACAGCTCACCCCCGACCCGCGTTTCGGCTCGCTGCTCGCCAGCAAGTTCATCAACTGCCTGATGGTCGACGGCAAGAAGAGCGTCGCCCAGACGGTGTTCTACGACGCGATGGAGATCGTCGCCTCGAAGGTGCACGACGTCGAGCCAATCGAGGTGTTCAACCGCGCGATCGAAAACTGCAAACCGTCGGTCGAGGTTCGCAGCAAGCGTGTCGGTGGCGCTGCCTATCAGGTGCCGATGCAGGTCAACCGCAACCGTCAGCAGTCGCTCGGTATCCGCTGGATGCTCCAGGCGGTGCGCGAGAAGAAGGGACGGGCGACGCACGAGAAACTCGCCGAAGAAATCCTCGCCGCCTTCAAGCGCGAAGGTGCTGCCGTCACGAAGCGTGACAACGTCCACCGGATGGCGGACGCGAATAAGGCCTTCGCGCACTTTGCCTGGTAAAGCCAGGCAAAGTGCTCGCTCCTCGAGCGCTGCGGGCCTTTCGGCACCTCCGCGCTGGGCGTCCCGGGACCGCTCAGCGAGCCCACCCGATCGACGAGTGGCCGTCGATCGGGTTCAATGCTGCGATGCTCGAACCGGAAACCACCCGTCTGCTCCGGGCACTGGTCACGTCGCGGACGGTCGCCGCGTTGGCCACACTCCACGACGGACGGCCATCGGCGTCGATGATTCCCTACGCCCTGCATCGCGCCAACCGCGACGACTCCCAGCACCACCGCAGCGCCCGACATGGCAGCCGGCCCAACGGTGGTGACGCGCGCGATCCGCTCGTGATCGTCAGCCACGTCAGCCGGCTGTCGGCCCACACGCGCGACATGCTTTCGGACCCCGACGTCTGCCTGCTGATCACCGGCCCCGATCCGGCCGACGGCGGAGGCGGCATGCCCCAGGCCGTGCCGCGGATCGCGATCCACGCCCGGGCCCGGTTCGTCGACCGGGACGCCCCCGACCACGAGGCGCTTCGCAACGCCTACCTGACGCGGTTTCCGGACACGGCCGAACTGTTTGGCTTCGCCGATTTCTCACTCGTGGCCTTCGACCCGACAACGTCGCGCCTCGTCGCCGGATTCGCGAGGGCGCATTCGCTCTCCGCGGAGCAACTGAGCGCGGCGGTGTTTGCGGACTGATGGTCGCCGATCGCCCCATCCCGGCACGCGACCCTTCGCCGCCGACGCGTTTGCCGGCCCCGCGATGTCGGCCCCGTGGGCGGATCGTATCGCAGCCCCGTTGCCGCTTCGCCGCCGCCCAGTCCGACCGGCCTTGCCTTTGAACAGCCGTATAGTAAGATACCGCTGTCCACTCGCAGCACGGAGGTCCCATGGACTCGAGCAGGCAGTCCTCACGGCGGTCGGCGAACGGCACCACTTCCCTTCCGCGCGGCGAACGCAAGCCATCCGCCAAGGTTTCGAAGGGGCATGCCGGCCCGCCGGCCCCCGCGCCCAACAAATCGGCGACGAAGGCCGCCGGCAAAGCCGTCACGAAGCCGACGTCGCGCACAGGTGCCGGCAAGGCATCGGCAGCCACGAGTCGCGGTGGCGCGACCGCGGCGCGACCGCCCAAGGCGGTGGAACCGGTCGCGGCCCGGCGTGGACCGCTCTCCGGTGTCCAATCCGTACTTGGTGTCCACTCGGTACTTGGTGGCCCCCTCCAATACGACGCCGAGTCGGCCGATGGCGATGGTGGCAACGCCCCCACACAGCGACAGATGGACATCTATTCGTTCATCCGCGACAAGATCCATTCCCGCGGTTTTGGTCCCACCGTGCGGGAAATCGGGCAGGCGTTCCGGATCCGCTCCCCCAATGGCGTCGTCTGCCATCTCAAGGCGCTGGAACGCAAACGTCTGATCACGAGAGGGCGCAACATGTCTCGGGCCATCGAATTGATGGCGGAGCCGGCCCATCTCAAGGGCCTCCCGATGGCCGGGTGGGTGGCGGCGGGCAGTTTGCGTGTGGCGGACGAGCAGCGCGAACGGATCGATTTCCAGGAGTTATTCGATCGCGACGATCACTTCGTCCTCAAGGTGATGGGCGATTCGATGATCGAGGCGCAGATCTCGGATGGCGACTGGGTCGTGATCCGTCGCCAGAAGACGGCGCGGGCCGGAGATATCGTGGTCGCCCAAACCGACGATGGCGAGGCGACGTTGAAACAGTGGTTTCCCGAGCGCGATCGGATCCGGCTTCAACCCGCCAACGCGTCGATGAAGCCGATGTTCGTGAAGAATGCCCGAGTGCTTGGCGTGCTGGTGGGCGTGGTGCGCAAGACCGGTTGAATCGTTCGCCTGCTTCCGGGCTCACGCCATCGTCCCGCCGGCTGCCAAACGCCCTTCGGGCGGGCAAGGTCACGCCGGCGGACAGTCAGGATGCCGCCTGGCATCGGGCGGGCGGCGGTGGCGCGCCGGCGAGCTTGTTGTAGAGCGTCTTCAGGCTGATACCCAGTTCCTCAGCAGCGCGCGGTTTGTTGCCCTGGTGCCGGTCGAGCGCGGCCAGAATCGCCTGCATTTCCAGCTCCCGCAGACTCACCGGCCGATCCGGGCCATCGTCGATCACACGTCGTTCCACCCCGGTCCTCTCGGTCGAAGCACGTGGGGGTTCGGCGCCGTCGCGACCGATCGCCGCGCGGGTCGCGGGTGTGGCCGTGAACCGTGCCGGCAGATGCTCGGCCGCGAGCGGCAACTCGTCGCACAGCACCAGGGCGTGCTCCACCACGTTGGCGAGTTCGCGCACGTTGCCCGGCCACCGATGGCCGGCGAGCCGTGCCACCACCGCCTCGTCGGCGATGGTCGCCCGTGGTGGGGTCTGCGGCCTTCCGCGACGCACGAAGTGATCGAGCAACTCGGGTAAGTCTTCGAGCCGTTCACGGAGGGGTGGGACGACGATTTCGAAGGTGTTGATACGAAAGAGGAGATCCTCGCGGAACGTGCCGGCCACGACCATCTCCTCGAGGGAGCGATGCGTGGCACAAATCACGCGGACATCGACGGTGGTCGATTCGTTGTCGCCCACCCGGCGGATCTCACCGCTCTCGAGTACGCGCAGGAGCCGTGGTTGCAACGACCGCGGCAATTCGCCGACTTCGTCGAGGAACAGCGTGCCACCGTGGGCCACCTCGAACAATCCCGCGCGATGCTCGTCGGCACCCGTGAACGCACCCTTGCGGTGGCCGAACAATTCGCTTTCCACGAGCTGTTCCGGCAGGGCGCCGCAATTGACCGCCACCAGCGGGCCCGCCGCACGGGAGCTCGCCTCGTGAATCGCCCGGGCGACCAGCTCCTTGCCAGTTCCAGTCTCCCCGCGGACGAGCACGGTGGCCTGCGATCCCGCGACGCGCGAAACGAGTGTTCGCACCCGTTCCAGGGCCGGCGAAGCCCCCACCAGCCGTGTCGTACCCTCCGCCCGCCGCACGCGCCCTTCCAGGGCCCGCAGGCGTGCGGTCAGCTCGCGTTTGCGGCGAACCCGTTCCAATACCCCCTGAATCTCGGCCAGCTTGAAGGGTTTGGTGAGGTAGTCGAACACCCCTTGCCGGACCGCGGCGACCGCTGTCTCGAGCGACGACTTGCCGGTGACGATCACCGTCTCGGTATCGGGAGAGATGCCCCGGGAGCGGGCGATGACCTCCATGCCGCCCAGACCGGGCATGTCGAGATCGACGATCACGCAGTCGTAGGCGGTCCGCTCGAGAGCCGCCACGGCGGTGCGCCCGTCGGGGCAGACGGTCGCCTCGTGCCCGAGGCGCGGCAGTTCGATCCGCATCAGTTCCTGCAACGAAGCCTCGTCGTCGGCGAACAGCACCCGCATCGGTCGCTCGTATGTCGGCATGTCGCACGGTCCTCCGGAAGCGATCCACGGTCCTCGGCCTACCGTCATGCGGCGTGGTGTTGCCGCGCGGGGCTCGCGGCGGCGATCGTCGCCATCGGCAGGAACACGCGGAACGTCGCTCCCCTCCCCGGCCCGTCGCTGGAAGCCTCGATACGGCCGCCGTGGTCGGCGACGATCCGATGCACGATCGACAGGCCGAGCCCCGTCCCCTGCCCCGCCTTACGCCGAGTGAAAAACGGCTCGAAGAGGTGCTCGAGGACCTCGTCGGTCATCCCGCAGCCATCGTCGCTGCATACCAGCAGCGCCTCCGCTCCCCGCCGGCGGACCTCCACGTGCACGCTGCCCGACGACTCGATGCTGTCCAGCGCGTTGACGATGAGATTGAGCACCACCTGTTTGATTTCCTGCGGATTGACCATCACGAGCACGTCGGCGCCGTCGTCCTCCCCACCGATGGCCACCGACCGGCCGGCGAAGCGTCCGACGTGACGCAGCATCTCGGCCACGTCGGCGACCAGTGCCACGAGGGCCGTCGGCTGCCGACGGACCTCGCCGAGGCGCGAGAAATCGAGCAGCTTCTCGGTGATTCCCTTGCAGCGAAACGCCTCGTTTTGGATCAACTCCAGGTAACGTCGCGCGACGTGGGCGTCATGCTCTGGCAGTGGTAGGGTCCGCAGCCGGTCCTCCATCGACTCGGCGCACATCGCGATCGACGCGAGCGGGTTGTTGATCTCGTGGGCCACTCCCGCGGCGAGGAAACCGACGCTCGCCAGCTGCTCGCTGCGGATCACTTCCCGGGTGCGCAACTGCACCTGCCGATCGAGGTCGTCGCGGATCTCCTGGAACCGTGCCGTCATTCCATTGAGCGCCTCGGCCAATTCCGCCATCTCGTCGCGGGTGTCGAGGGCGATGCGAAAGTCGAAATCGCCGGCGGCGACGCGGCGCGACCCATGCCCGAGAAGGCGGAGCGGGCGGAACACCCAGCGGTAGGTGAGCCCGCCGAGGGCGGCGAGCAGGCCGGCGGCCGCCAGCGACGCCACCCCGGTGGTGAGGATCAGGGTGCGGTAGCCGTCGCGCACCTCGTGGGCGAGATCATGGAGATGCTCTTGAAGGAAACTGGGCAGTTCCGCGGCCAGGGTGGCGATCTGCTCGAGCTCCCGGCGCACCGCACCGCCTCCGCTGCCCTCCACCGCCAGCAATGAGTCGAGGCGTCGCAGCGCGGCGGCGATCTGCACCGCGGTCGCCTGCTCGCGGCTCCGGTCGCCGAAGGGGACGTTCTCCATGTCGCCGGAGTCGAGCTCGGCGCGGTAGCGCTCGAGCGCCTCCGCCACCGTCGCCAGGGCGACCGAGAACCCGTCGGAGGGATCGTGTTCGCCGGCGGCTCCCGTGGCGTGGACCAGACGCAGTTGACCGACCGCGTCGCCCAGTGCACTGGCCCGCGGCAATTCCCCCGCGCGTCGGCTCAGGCCGCGCACCAGCCGCCGGTAGGAATAGATGCCGAGCAACCCGCTGGCCGAGAGCACCGCCACCATGATGCCGACGAGCAAGCCGCCGAGCAGCAGTTTCTCGCGGATCGGTCGCCGCTTCGACATCGCCACGCTCCCGGTCCGGCGACCGCCGGGGCGGAGACGATAGCACGGCCGGCGCATGGCCAGAATCCCGAAAACCGCGGCGTTCCCGCCGGTGCGGCGCCGGCCGTCCGGCGTGCCGCCGCCCCGTGTCGGCGCAGCTGGCCCGTCATCTCACACCAACCCCCAGCGTTTCCGCAGGCACCATTCCGCACACAGCAAGCCGGCGAGGAGGAGCAGCATCGGCCATTTGTCCCACGGTGTGTAGCTCCATTGCTCCTGCGAATCGAACGCCGCCGGCCGCGACGCGATCTCCTCGAGGAGCTTGGGTACCTCCTCCGGCGAACGCACGCCTCCGCCGGTCACTTCGGCGAGTTGGCGCATGAGGAGGGGATTGGCCCGCGGGTTCGCCAACTCGAGATCCTGCCGGAAGACGGTGAACCGCGCGCTCCGTGTGGCCAGAGGCTGGCCTGCTCGCGAAGCCTCGACGACGAGCTTCCAATCGCCCGATTCGGCGAACTCGGCGATGCTGCCGGAAAAGGCCTCGCCGCGCCGCGTCACGCGGACCGGACGCGAGACGCCGCCGGGCGACACCACCAGTGCCTGGAACGAAACATCCGCGGCCGGGGCGCCGTCGGCTCCCGTGACCCCGGCGTCGAAGGTCAGGGTTCCTCCGGGTGCGATGCGGCGCTGCGCGATGCGCATCCACACGCGGTCCGCCTCGTCGTCCTCCTGCTTCGCCAGCCAGAGGACGAACTGCCGCCAGAACCGCCGGTGTTGCTCCGCGGCCCCCTGCATCGCCCAACGCCACGTCGAATCGGCCGCGAACGCGGCGACACGACCATCGCCGTATTCGCGGGCGACCAGCAGCGGGCGTCCGTCGGCCGTGATCGCCAGCGGTTTGGTGGTCGGCGTCAGCCGGCCCAGCACGTTGGCCCCATCGAGCGGCGGCAGAGCCTGCCAGACGGCGAGCGACTCCTTGGGACCGGCTCCCTGGCGGAGGATCGACACCGATCCGAAGCGTGGGTCGGGAAGCATCTTCACCGGACCGGCAAGATGGTTCCCGGGGCGTACCGGCTGGTCGAACGGCTGGCGGGCGAGCTGATCCGATTCGAACGGCAACAGCGGCGCCAGCGGCGTGCCCGCCCAACCACCCGCCTCGAAGGCGTGGAACCCGCCGAGGAAGGCGATCCCGGCTCCCGATCCGACCCGCGTGAGGATCACGCGCAGATCCTCCGGCCGCAGCGCCGCCGCGTCGAGGTCCCCCACGAGGTAGACGTTGGCGTCGGCGGCCAATGCTCGCGACAGGTCGACCGGCCACGCGCGGCGGCCGGGCGTGGTGGAATCGATCGATTCGAAGCGCACCTGGATGTCGGGGCTGGCGGCCAGCGTCCGCCGCAGGTACCGCTGCTCCACGCGCGGCGCCCCTTCGAGATAGAGCACTCGCAGACCGCCGTCGACGACGTCGACGAACGTGGTCAACTCGTTGTTGGTGACGACGACCTCCCCTTCCTGCGGTTCGATGGCGAGCACCAGCTTGCGTTCCCCGACGGCTCGTGGCGTCCACGTCAGGCGGACCGGTTCGTCGCCGCCGCGCTGCGAGCCGCGCACGAGTACCCGCGAAGCCTCTTCCAGGACCCCCGCCTCGTTCTCCGCGAGGAGCTTCACGGCGATGTCGCGCTCGCCGAAACCCTCGAGCCGCACCCGACCCGACACCTCGAGGGTGTTCTTGAGGTACACCGTCTCCGCCGCCGAGAGGCTGACGACGGCGGCGTCGCGTCCCTGGCCGCCGCCGAGTTGCTGGCCGAACGTCACGCTCCACAGCGGAACCGCCGCGTCGCCGATCCGCCGGGCGGCCGTCTGCGGGGGGGTGTCGCGCGGAGGATATGCTTGCTGCGCGCCGTCGCTGAGCACGATCACGCCCGCCACCGAACGTCCCGCCGCCGCCCGCATCGCGTCGTCGAGCGCGGATCCGATCGCCGTCTCCCCGGTGGACGGCAGCCGCTCCCAGACGCCCAGCGGCAGGGGATCCTCCGTCGTGCCCGCCACGGGAGCCGCCTCGCGATCGAAGCGCCACAGGGCGATCTCGAAATCGCCGCTGGTCGTCATCGCCCGGGCGACCGGGCCGGCGGCGGCGAGCGTCGCGGCCATCTCGTCCCAGCGTGACCGGCCGCCCGCGCCGTCGACCACCGTCATGCTCTCCGACACGTCGGCGAGGACGATCACGGTCGCCTGCTGACGCGACGTCCGCAGCGCGACGATCGTCGGACGCAGCAGGCAGGCCAACAGGGCGAGAAACGCCCCCAGCCGCACGGCGACCAGCCATCGCCGCCGCGCCGCGGGGAGGCGCGAGCGGTCGGGGGCGAACCAGAACAGCACCGCCGCGAGGGCGGCGGTGACCAGTGTGACGAGGGCGGCGGAGCCGACCGGATCGAACGCGACGGTGAGCCCCTCGACGGCGCTGGCGGCGATCATGCCGGCACCTGACCGGCTGGAAGAAGTGGTGCCCCGGGAGCGGCGACGGGGCCGACCTCGCGCGGCGCGTCGTCCCGCGGCGCGTAGAAGCGATTCGCGACGATCCAGTCGGCGGCCATCGCCGCCGCCGCGAGGAGAATCACCCAGCCGAACAATTCCTTGCCGACGCGCTCCAACTTCACGTCGCGCTCGAGGTCGGCCTCGGTCCGCGCCAGCCGCGCCTGGGGTCCGAGCAATGGTGCGAGTGCCTCGGGTGGCAGCGGCGCACAGTCGGTCGCCGCCGGGGCGAGGTTGGCGCTGAAGCCTTCGGTGATGCCCCCGACCGCGCCGCCGGCACGGATCCGGTAGTTACCCGGGACCTGGGTCGCGGTGACCGTCACCACTCCCTCGCGCGGATCGACCGTCGCCGGAAAATCGTCACCGGCCGGCGTGGCGACGAACACGGCTCCCGGATCACGACGGTCGAGATGCACGACCGCGGGCGTGCCCGCCACGATGTTGCGCTCGCCGCCGGTGTCGATGGCGTGGAGCAGCGATTCGTTGGCGAGCACCACGAACGGCCAAGGCTCGAACCCGGTGGCGAGCGTATTCCATGACTCCGGATCGTCCGCCGCCTGCGAGACCGGCGTGGTGAAGACGACGACCGTCCCCCGTCCGAGCCGATGGGTGAGGATCGCCGGCAGACCGTTGCGGAATGCCGCCACGGGCACGGCGCCGACGTCGACCGCATCGGCCGTGGCGGGCGCAGGGACGAACTCCCAGTGCCGCGTGACCGGATAATCCTCCCACGGAACCGCGTCGCCCACCCGACGGAAGGCGGCCAGCAGCGGATGGTCGAGGGCCGTCGGCGCGAGGTAGTTGCCCGCCGCGGCATCGCGCCAGACGCGCTCGATGCGCCCCCCGAGCACGCGGGCGGCCGCTGGCGCGGAGAATCGTGCCGCGTCGGCCGCGGAAGGTCCGAGCCAGACGACGAGACCGCGCCCCGCCGCCACCCACTGGCCGAGCAGTTCCCAGGTGCGGTCGCCGAGCGGCGGAGGATCGACCAGCACGATCCCGGCGAAGGGATCCCACGGGGTCGCCTCGAGCGCGGCGACGTCGACCACCGTGGTGTCGAACCGGCGCCCGACCGCTTTCCGCAGGCCGATCGGATCGATCGCTTGCTCGACGAACAGACCGGTATCCGCCGCCGGAGCGGGCGCGGCGACGAGCACGCGGGCGGCGGTGCCCACCGCCACGGTGAAGTAGCGGACATTGTCCGCCTCGAGGTCGTCCGATCCCTCGAGTACGACCCGTCCCTGGCGGATGCCCGGCTCGAGTCCGGTCAGCTCGAAGTCCACGCTGCCCGCGGCACCCGCCTTCCACTCGACCGGCTTCGCCGCCCGCCGCACGTAACGGCCATCCGCACCCGCCACCTCGACGGCCAGCGCCCGGCTGGCATCGGGGCCGAGACGCGAGGTGGTCACCGTCACGCCCAGCGGCGCCGACACCGCCGCCTGCGTCGAGGAGAGCTCGATGGCGTCGATCGCGAAATCGACCGGGGCCTTCGCCGCGACGTCGATCGCCAACAGACTGGTGTCGGGGTGGGCAGCCGCCATCTCCGCCACACCGCCCGCCTGCCAGCCGCCCCGCGATCCGTCGGTGAACAGGTACAGTTCCCGCCGCGGCAGCGGGGACGCGTCGAGCAGTCGGTACGCGTCGGCGACGGACGCAGCGAGCGATTGCATCGGCGTCACGGGCGTCAGCCGCTCGACTCGGGCCAGCGCTGCCGCGACCGAGGGGGAGAAGGCGGCGCCGCCACCGGCGGTATCGAGGATCGCTACCGAACTGCCCTCCGGCAAGTTGCCGAACAACTGCTTCGCCATCTGTTGGGCCTGTTCGAGCCGGGTGCGATTCCCCTCGCGGAGCAGCATCCGCGGTGCCGTATCGAAGACCAGGGCCGCGGCGACCGGCCCCTCCCCTTCGCCCAACCAGCCGACACCCCGCAGTGTCGGCCGGGCCAGCGCGATGGCCAGCAACGCCAGTGCCCCCATCCGCAACGCCAGCAACAGCAGATGGCGCAGACGGAGCCGCCGGCGATTGGCGACCGCCCGAGCGCGCAGGAATCGCAGTGCCGGGAACTCGCGCGGCACCGGGCGTTGCCGCATGAGGAGGTGGAGTACCAGCGGCACCGCGACCAGACCGGCCCCGGCGAGGAGGAGCGGCGTGAGAAACGTCAGTCCCATGACGGCGATCTCCGCCTCCGCGAACACCGGTTCAGAACCGGTTGCGGCGGCTCAACAGGTACTCCATCAGCGCCCGGTCGAACGGCATGCTCGTGTCGAGGGGCACGTAGTCGATTCCAGCATGGAAGCAGGAGCGTCGGTAATCCTCACGAAACGCCTTGACGGCATCGACGTAATCGCCACGGACGGCGTCGGCGTCCACCACCATCTTCTCGCCCGTCTCCGGTTCCGTGAACTCCGTCATTCCGGAGAACGGAAAACGCACCTCGGCCTCGTCGAGGACGTGGAACAGGATCACGTCGTGCCCGCGGTGACGGAGGCGGAGCAGGGCGTCACGGATCGGCGCCGGATCGGCGAGGAGGTCGCTGAACACCATCACCAGGGACCGATGCCGCAGCATCGCCGCGACCTGGACGAGACTGCGGGCGGCGTCCGTCCCGCCCGTCGGCCGGACCCGGGCGAGGACCGACAGGACCTGAGCGATCTGCGACCGTCGCGAGCGGGCCGGCAGGCTCGTCTGCACCTTTTCCCCGAACACCATCAGGCCGCACGGATCCTGCTGGTGGACCATCAGCCAACAGAGGGCCGCCGCGAGCGAGATCGAGTAGTCGAGCTTGGTGATGTCCTGTCGGTGGGTGTAGGCCATCGACCCGCTGGTATCGATCACCAGGTAGCCGGTGATGTTGGTTTCGGCCTCGAACTTCTTGACGTAGTGCTTGTCGGTCTTGGCGTACACGAGCCAATCGATGTCCTTGGGGTCGTCTCCGGGGGTGTACTTGCGATGCTCGCTGAATTCGACGGAAAAACCCTGATAGGGACTGGCGTGCAGCCCCTGGAGGAACCCCCGGACGATGAACTGCGCCCGCAGGTCGAGCCGCGCGATCGAACGCACCACCTCCGGCTTGAGATACTCTTCGACCGCGCGGACCATCGCACCACTCCCGGCTGCCATGCATGCCGCGATCAGCCATCCCGTGATCGACCGATCGCCGGACCGCCCCCGCCGCCCCGCCGGCGGCGTCGTACCACGACGACGGTGTTCACTTCACCAGCCGGGGGATCTCCGGCTCGGGAATCTCCCGCACCAGGCGCTCGACGATCGATTCACTCGTCATCCCCTCGGCCTGCGCCTGGAAATTGGTGGCGATCCGGTGGCGGAGCACCGGGACGGCGATCCGGCGGATGTCGTCGATCGACACGCTGAACCGCCCGTCCATCGCGGCGACGGCCTTGCCTCCCTGGATGAGGAATTGGCCGGCGCGCGGGCCCGCTCCCCAATCGACCAGCTCGGTGACGTATGCGGGCGCCTCCGGATCCTTGGGGCGCGTCGCCCGCACCAGCCGGGCGGCGTACTTGACGATGTAGTCGCTCACCGCGACCCCGCCGACGAGCTTCTGGATGTTGGTGATCGCCCTGCCGGTGAGCACCTTGCGTACCTCGGGCTTATCCGCCCGGGTGGTCGCCATCAGGATCTGCTCCTCTTCGCTGGCCGACGGGTATCCGACCTTGATGTTGAACATGAAGCGGTCGAGCTGGGCCTCGGGGAGCGGGTACGTGCCCTCCTGCTCGATCGGGTTCTGGGTGGCGATGGTGAAGAAAGGATCGGGGAGTGGATAGGTCTCCTGCCCCACCGAGACCTCGCGCTCCTGCATCGCCTGCAAGAGTGCCGCCTGGGTCTTCGGAGGGGTGCGGTTGATCTCGTCGGCGAGGAGGATGTTGGTGAAGATCGGCCCCTCGACGAAGCGGAAACTGCGTCGCCCCGTCTCGTCCTCCTCGAGCACGTTGGTGCCGGTGATGTCGGAGGGCATGAGATCGGGGGTGAACTGCACCCGCTTGAAACCCACGTCGAGAATCCGCGCCAGCGTCGACACCATCAGCGTCTTCGCCAGGCCGGGAACTCCCTCGAGGAGACAATGCCCGCGTGTGAAGATCGCGGCGAAGAGTTGCTCGATGACGTCGGACTGTCCGACGATCACCTTCTGCAACTCCTCCTGCATCAACTTCCGGTGCTGGCTGAATTCCAGCAGGATGTCGTCGAGCGTCTTCCCACGGGCACTGCTGGACACGGGCACCGTTCCTTTCGACCGGGGCACGCGCGGCACCCGTGGGAGAGAGTATCCGGCACGATCGCCGCAGGGGCAATCGCGTTGACCGCCACGGCCCAGATCGAGGGTCGCTGGCGGTATACTCGTGATCGTGACATCCTCATCAGCACACGCTGCCGCCGGACCCACGATGGCCGCCCTGCCGATGCCTCCCCGCCGGAGACCTCGGCACCGGGGCGGCCCCGGCGTTCTCCGCCCGGCGTTCCTGGCGGCGCTCGGGACGGCCGCCTGCTTCGTCCTGCCGGTGGCGGCCCGCTCGCAGCCGCGCGGCGACGCCCGGCCCGGTGCCCTCTCCGCGGAGCGCATTCAGCAGGTCATCGACCGCACGCGCGACGCCCTGTTGAAGGCCCAGAACAAGGCCGGTGGCTACTGGGAGTGCACCGCGGCACGCACACCCAACAACCGGATCGGCGCCACGGCCCTGGCGATGCTGGCGCTGGCCAACGCCGGCGTCGGCACCGACCACATCCAGCTGCAGGAAGGCTTGAAGTGGATCCGCCGCCAGACACCCGACGACACCTACGCGGTATCGTTGCAGACGATGCTGTTGGCGATGGTGTCCCCCGACGCGGACCGGGCGATCATCCAGCGCAACGTCGATTGGCTGACCGACACCCAGGTGGCCCAGGGTCCCGCCGCCGGCGCATGGTCCTACGGGAAGGGCAAGGGAAGCGGTGACAACTCCAACTCCCAGTTCGCCCTGCTCGCCCTGCACGAGGCCGCGCGGGTCGGTGCGCGGGTCAAGGACGACGTCTGGCTGAAGGCGCAGCGTTACTGGACGGCATGTGCCAAATCCGACGGCTCCTGGGGCTACTCCATCGGCAACGGCGGCGGGTCGGGAAGCATGACCTGTGCCGGCGTGGCGAGCGTTTGGATCACCGCGGAGCACGTCGGCTCCCCCGACGCGCGGGCGACGCGCGACGCGGTCGCCTGTTGCGGTGGCGGCACCAGCCCACGCGTGCTGGAGAAGGGTCTCGATTGGCTCGGCAGGAACTTCTCCGTGGAGCAGAATCCCGGTCAGGGAAACGCCTGGCACCTCTATTACCTCTACGGTCTCGAGCGGGTGGGCCGGTTCACGGCCCGACGCTTCATCGGCGAGCACGATTGGTATCTCGAGGGAGCGCGGATGTTCGTCGAAGCCAACATCCTCGACGGCACGTTCCGTGGTCGGGGCATCGACGATCCGGTCGTCAACATGAGTTTCCAGCTGCTGTTCCTCGCCAAGGGGCGCCGGCCCGTGATCGTCGCCAAGAGCCGCCACGGACCGGACATCGATTGGAATCGCCACGGTCACGAAATCGCCCACCTGGTCGAGTACGTCGAGAAGCGCTGGAAGCGCGACTACCCTGCCGGGCTGTCGTGGCACGTCGTCGATTCCGCGCGGGCGGACGCCGGCGATCTGTTGCAGGCGCCGGTGCTGTGGATCTCCGGCAAGGACGGAGTCCAACTCGGTCCCGACGCCGGCCCGCGCCTCCGCCGCTACATCGACGACGGCGGGTTCATCTTCGCGGAGGGCTGCTGCCCCGGGAGCGGCGGATTCGACCGCGCCTTCCGGCAACTCGTCGCCGAGGTCTTCCCGGAGCCGGAATACGAACTCCATCTGCTGCCACCGGAGCATCCGGCATGGCACGCCGAGGAAATCGTCCCGGCCGAACTCCAGCGCCCGCTGCTCGGAGTCGATTACGGCTGCCGTACCTGCATCATCTACGCGCCACCCACCGATCTCGAGGGGAATCAAGCGGCGATGCCGAGCCTCGGCTGCCTGTGGGAGCTCGGCGGACCCGCGCGGCGCGGCCTGCCGGCGGGGATCGCCGCCGAGGTCGATGCCGCCCTCGCGGTCGGCACCAACGTCCTCGCCTACGCGACCAACCGTGAATTGAAACGCAAGGACGAGTTGTTCTCCGTCGACGCCGGGGGAGCCGTGCCCACCGACGCCTTCGATCGCGGACGGCTGACGATCGGCAAGCTGCGGCATGCCGGCCTGTGTGACGCCGCGCCGGCGGCGCTGGCCAACATCCTCCGGTCGGCGGCACGCGAACTGGGAATCCGTGTCGACGATACCCCCGATCTCATCGATCCGTCCGACGAACGGCTGTTCGCCCATCATCTGGTGTTCATGCACGGCCGCCAGTCGTTTTCCTACGACGCGCCGCGGCGCGAGCGGCTCCGGCAGTTCCTCGAGCGCGGCGGCACGCTGCTCGCCGACAGCGTCTGTGCGTCGGCCTCGTTCACCGACGCCTTCCGCAGGGAGATCGCCGCGATCCTGCCGGAGGCGAAGCTGGAGGACATCCCCGCCGAAGACCCGATCTTCACCGCCCGCGAGTACGGTGGCTACGACATCCGCGAGGTCACGCTGCGCGAACCTCAGGGGGGCGGAGGCGGTCCGTTGGGGGCATTCAAACGGCGTATCGCCCCGCGGCTCCAGGGGGTGAAAATCGGCGATCGGTGGGGAGTGATCTTCTCCCCCTACGACCTCTCCTGCGCCCTCGAAAAGCAGAACTCGATGGAATGCACCGGCTACGGCCGCGACGATGCCGAGCGCATCGCGCTCAACGTGCTGCTCTACAGCCTCAATCACTGACGGCGGCCGCTCGCGGCCGGGCCACACGAAGCCCGGCGACGGTCGCGGATGCCGCCGCCGATCAGCGATTCTCCGAGTCGGAGTTGCCGCCGGACAGGAAGCTGGCGTAGTAGAGCAAGGTCAACACGCTTTGCAGCGTCGCCGCGACGTACGTCCAGGCGGCGGCGTTGAGCACGCGATTGACGTGGGGCATCTCCGCTGCCGGAACGATTCCCAGATCGACCAACTGCGCCTTGGCACGGTTGCTGGCGTCGATTTCCACCGGCAGGTTGATCAACTGGAAGAGCACCGTCGCGCCGAACATCGCGATACCGATCCACGCCAGCGGCTTGAGCGCCATCGCCAACCCGATCATGAACACCATCAGTCCGGCGCCACTGCCGACGTTGGCGACGCCGACGGCGGCGTTGCGCAGGGCCATCAGCGAGAACCCCTGGTGATCCTGGATCGCATGGCCCGCCTCGTGGGCCGCGATGCCCACCGCACGAGCGAGCGGCTGCCATAAACCGCGGACGAAAGCCGCAGCACCTTGGAACGCGGGTCGTAGTGATCGCTCAATTGACCGGGCACCTGCTCGATCGCCACGTCGGTCGCTCCCGCCGAGTCGAGGATGTGCCGCGCCGCGGCGGCGCCCGACAGCGGTGCCGGTTCCTGCGACGCGGCCGTGAACGAGGAGTGCACGCGCCACTGCGCCCACATCGCCAGCAGCATCGCCGGGGCGATGGCGAGGAAATAGGCCGGATCGAAGAAGAACATCGGCATCCCTGGCATCCTCCGACGGGTTCCGGAAGGCGGCATGAGAATCGCTCCGGCTCGGAGGTATTCTAGCCTCGTCGAGCCGCCCGGCCGCCCTCTCCCGCAACCATGTGCTACGCCGCGACCAGCCCGATGGTTCGACCGCCGCGCCGCCGAGCGCGATCGCGGTCCGCCGGCCACCTCGTGCTGCTGCTCGGCGGTGCCCTCACGGTGGCCGTCGGCGCGGGATGCGGGCCCGGCACCTCCGCCGCGGACGCGGAACGTACTCCGGCGATCGACCGCACGCGATTGTGTGCGGCGATCGACGCGGCACTCGTCCGGGCGCGTGACGGCCGGCGACTCGACGCCGCCGAACAGGGGGCGTGGCAGGTGGTCCACGGGATCCTCGCCTTCGGCGCGGAGTTGCCCCTGGCCCACGACGGCACGGTCTCGCCGGCGATCGACCACCTGCTCGGGGGCGGCGCCGTACGCGGCTGGGTCCTGCGTCCCGGACCGATCGGCCCGCGGGCCCTCGTGGAGGAGGGCAGCACCACCGGCCAGGGACACCCCGATCAGTGGATCGGATATCTCGCCCAGGCGGGGCGAGGCGGAGTTCCCGCCGACACACCGCTCGTCGTCGCCGGCCGCCGCTTCAGCCTGCGCGACATGCTCGCGCAGGCGCAGGCCGACATCGTCGCCGGCCAGGAGGCGACCTGGACGCTGATGGCGCTGGCCGCGTGGGCTCCGCACGACGCGGCATGGACCGCGGCCGACGGCTCGCGCTGGACGACCGAGCGGGTCGTGGCGATGGAGGCCGACGCCGACCTGATCGCGGCCGCCTGCGGCGGGATGCACCGGCTGTACGGCCTCGCCGTGGCCCTCGATGCCCACCGCACGGCGACCGGCCGCGGCGACGACGCGCTCGCCGGCGGCTGGGCGACGGCCCGCGACCGCCTCGCCGATGCGATCGAGGTGATCCGCACCTACCAGCAGCCCGACGGCAGCTTCTCCGTCCACCACCTCTCCCGTCCCGGTGGGTCGGCCGACGTCGTCGCCACGCTGTCGACGAGCGGCCACGCCTTCGAGGTCGTGGCCAGGGCACTTCCGGTCGATCGCCTCACCGACGAGTGGGTGGTGCGTGCGGCACGGCGGCTCGTCGGCCTGCTCGACGAGACCGCCGATCTGGACCTGGAATGCGGCGCCCTCTACCACGCGCTCCATGGGCTGCTCGTATGGCGGCAGCGCGTCTGCGGCGCGGCCGCCGACTGATCGCCGTCACCGCCGCTCACTGACCCGAGCGGATCGCCTCGAGATGCGAATGGACCGCGTCCACCAGCGCGCGGAGATCGCCGTTCCAGGCGATCGTCGTCGTCACCTCGGTGGCGAGGTTCTTCAGCTGCGCCGTTCCCCGGGCGAACTCGTCGCTGCCGATCACCAGTGCGACCCGGAATCCCTTCTTCGCCGCCCCCTTGAGCTGCTGCCCGAGGCGCCGCGGCTCCGGGAAAAACTCCACCGTCATCCCGTCGGCGCGCAGCGCCGCCGCGATCCGCACGTACTCGTCGAGGTGCGCGGCGTCGAAGTGGACGAGAAACACTTCCGCGGGCGTCTCCCGCGTCGCCAGCCGCCCCAACTCCTCGAGGCCCGCCAGCAGCCTGTCGATGCCCAGCGACGCACCGACGCCGGGCAGCGGTTGTTTCGTGTAGAGGCCGGCGAGGTTGTCGTAGCGCCCGCCGGAGCAGATGCTCCCCAAGGCTGGCAACTCGTCGAGAAAACTCTCGAGTACGATGCCCGTGTAGTAGTCGAGCCCGCGGGCGATCGACGGATCCACCGCCACCCGCCCCTCGGCGACTCCCGCCTGCGCGACCCGGTCCAGCAGCGCGCGGACCGCGGTGATGCCCTCGCGTCCGACGGGATCGTCGCCGACGAGTGGCTCCACCGCCGCCAGGACCTCGCCCGATGAACCGCCGAGGGTCGCCATCCGCACCAGCCGTTCGGCGACCGGCGCCGGCACCCCCTGCCCCACCAACTCCGCGATCACCCCCGCCGGTGGCTGCTTGCCGAGTTTGTCGAGGCAGCGGAGCACGTCGGTGGACCGCTCGGCGAGGCCGGCCGTGCGGAGGACACCGGCGAGGATCCGGCGGTCGTTCACGCGGATCGTGAACCGTTCGAGGCCGATCGCCATCAGCAGATCGTGGACCACGAGCACGGTTTCCAGATCGGCCACGGCACTGGTGGTGCCGATGGTGTCGAAGTCGCACTGCATGAACTCGCGGTATCGGCCGCGCTGCGTGTTCTCACCGCGCCACACCGTGGCCATGTGGTAGCGCTTGAAGGGGGTGCCGATCGCGGCGATGTGCTGGGCGGCGTAGCGGGCGAACGGCACGGTGAGATCGAAACGCAT